>JAACFJ010000050.1 GCA_009937505.1 Gammaproteobacteria bacterium | reverse complement strand
AGGACCTGCGACCAGGGCGGCCGCGACGGCGGCAGAAATAGCTGTTCGTTTCGGTTGCGGACCGAGTGGCATGGTGACCCCCTTCGTATTTCGGTTTTTACTTATAACGGCGCAAAGGATAGCATTCATAAACGGCAAATATTGGCCATTCGCGACAATTTTTTGCTCAATGTCGACTTTGATACGCTGGACAGGCGCCGATTTCGCCGGTGTTGTTGCTGAATCGCCACATCCTCATCCTCTTGCGCATACGCCTACCGGCCGCTGTCGATTGCCCCTGCTACAGATATGTCGCTTCTCGCCAGATCAGCGTCGCACCGGGTCAAGCACGCCGCCGAATTCTGGATCACACTCGCGGTCCTAACCCGATGTAATTAAAAAGGGTTTCGGGATACTCCGGAAATCCTCGGCCGAGGTGCAAATGAGCAGCAGACCGCGACGAAAACGGGGCGCAGGCCGGGAGGCCAAGCGCGCGGCGCGGCAGCAGTCGACCGCCGAGGTGGCTGCGTGGATTGACCGCAAGATTCCTTACTTCGAGGTAATCGACGAGGAAGCACTCGAGCTGATCGAGCACAACGCCCAGCGCGCTGGAACTGTGGCGCGAGGCAGGCGCCGATGTCGATGGCGAGCGCGTGCGTTTCCCGCGCGGGCTCTGCCGTTCCATCATCCAGGCGTCGGCACCGCGGGAATTCACACAGCATGCCCGCAACCCGGCGCGCAGCGTCAGGATCGGCGGCGATCGCACGGTGCTGGTTCCTGCCTACGGCTCGCCATTCGTGCGCGATCTGGACCAGGGCAGGCGCTACGCGAAACTCGAGGACTTCCACAATTTCGTGAAGCTCGCGTACATGAGCCCGGGCCTGCACCATTCCGGCGGCACGGTCTGCGAGCCGGTGGATCTCCCGGTCAATAAACGCCACTTCGACATGGTCTACAGCCATATCAAGTACAGCGACAAACCGTTCATGGGATCGGTAACTCATCCCGAACGTGCCCGCGACACGATCGAGATGGCGAAGCTTGTTTTTGGCGCAGAGTTCGTTGAGCAGAACACCGTGATTACGAGCCTCATCAACGCGAATTCGCCGCTGACATTCGACGACACCATGCTCGGTTCGGCGACCGTTTATGCGGAAAATAACCAGGCCACGGTCATTTCACCATTTCTTCTCGCGGGCGCGATGTCGCCGGTCACCGTCGCGGGCACGGTCACGCAGATCCTCGCGGAAGCGCTTGCCGGTATGGCCTACGTGCAGCTCGTACGGCCGGGTGCACCGGTGGTCTTCGGCACGTTCGCCGCGGCCGTATCCATGCAGTCGGGGGCACCGACCTTCGGCACGCCCGAACCGAGCCTGATCCTGTACGCGGCAGCCGCGCTGGCGCGACGGCTCGGTGTACCGTTCCGGAGTGGCGGCGGTCTTTGCGCGTCGAAGATCCCGGATGCCCAGGCGGCCTACGAGGCGGCCAATACGCTGCAGACATCGGCGCTTGCAGGCGTGAATTTCATGCTGCACACGGCGGGCTGGCTCGAGGGTGGCCTGTCGATGAGCTACGAGAAATTCATCATGGATGCCGACCAGGCCAGCATCATCGGCGTGATGCTGCAGGGCATCGACCTGTCCGAGAACGGCCAGGCGCTGGACGCCCTGCGCGAGGTCGGGCCGGGCGCACATTTCCTCGGCGCCGCGCACACGCAGGCGAACTTCGAGCGGGCCTTCTATCGCTCGATCGTCGCGGACAACAACAGCTTCGAGCAATGGGAGCAGGACGGCTCGCTGGACGCGGCGCAGAGAGCCAATGCGATCTGGAAGCGGATGCTGAACGAATACGAGGCGCCGCCGCTCGATCCGGGAGTGGACGAGGCACTCATCGATTACATGCATCGCCGCAAATCGGAATTCGAGGACCGGGATTACTAAATGACTGACGAAGAACTCAAGAGCGCGGCGACAGGCGAGGACGAAGAGGACATCGTCCTTGCCGACCTTCCGGACGATGAACTCGTCGAGCAGATGCACGATGATCTCTACGACGGGCTCAAGGAAGAGGTTGTCGAGGGTACGGAGATTCTGCTGGCTCGTGGCTGGTCGGCCGAGAAAGTCCTCAACAAGGCACTCGTCGAGGGCATGCGCATCGTCGGCGTGGATTTTCGCGACGGCATTCTGTTCGTTCCCGAGGTGTTGCTGGCCGCAAATTCGATGAAGGGCGGCATGGAGCTGTTGCGGCCGCTGCTCGCCGAAACCGGCGTGCAGCCGATCGGCAAGATGGTCATAGGCACCGTCAAGGGGGACATCCACGACATCGGCAAGAACCTCGTCTCCATGATGATGGAGGGTGCCGGTTTTGAAGTCGTGGACATAGGCATCAACAACGACGTCGATGCCTACTTCGCGGCACTGGAAGAACACAAACCCGACATTCTCGGCATGTCGGCATTGCTGACCACGACGATGCCGTATATGAAAGTGGTCATAGACGAGTTGGTGAAGCAGGGCATACGCGACGACTACCTTGTTCTGGTCGGCGGAGCGCCGCTCAACGAAGAGTTCGGCCAGGCCGTCGGCGCCGACGGTTACTGCAGGGACGCGGCTCAGGCCGCGGAAATGGCCCCCCGGTTGCTGAAAGAACGGCGGGAGGCTATCGGTGCATAAACCGGTACTCGTCATTGCCTGCGGCGCGCTCGCCCGCGAAATTACCGATCTCAAGCGCAGCTACGGCTGGAGCCATCTGCGCCTCCGGTGCCTGGACGCGAAACTGCACAACCGCCCTGAAGAGATTCCGGAGCGTGTGCGCGAAGCGATACGCGAAAGCCGCGCGGATTACGAACACATCTTCATCGCATACGCCGACTGCGGAACCGGGGGCGCGTTGGACGGAGTACTCGAGCAAGAGGGCGTGGAACGCCTGCCCGGCGCACATTGCTACCAGCTCTTTGCCGGGAGCCGGCGCTTCTCGCTGCTGTCGTCGGCCGAACCGGGCACATTCTACCTGACCGATTTCCTGGCCCGGCATTTCGAGCGACTCGTGATCGAGCCGCTGGGCCTCGCCGAGCACCCCGAACTCCGCGACGCCTATTTCGGCAACTACAGGCGGCTCGTGTATCTCTCGCAGACACTCGATGCCGAACTCGTGCGGGCGGCGCGGCAGGCGGCCGATCGGCTGGCGCTGGCGTTCGAACACGTCCACTGCGGTTACGGCGAACTGGAATCCGGACTCGCCGAGCGCTTATCGAGGTGGGACGATGATCAAGAAGATCTGCGTTTACTGGCGTGACATCCCGTCGCAGGTCATCGTGCAGCGGGGCCGGCAGCGCGAGAAGTCCATGCTCAGCGCCCGATTCCAGGAGGCGATCGATCGCGCCGCGATGCGCGCCGGCAAAGGCGGGAGCGACGCCTACATCGCCGAGTGGCGCCGCGAGACCAGCCGTTGCGACACCCAGGATGAGCTTCGGCAGATTGCAGAGCGCGAGGTTGAGCGGCTGGAGTCGGAATTCAGCGACGACAGGCTCAAGGCGCTGATTCGCAATCACGGTTCGGACCACGGGGGCTAGCTATGTACCGCATGCGATCGTGGTCCGTGCGCAACGCCCGCTGGCTGAAGCGGGCCTATGAGGGGTTCGAAACGGTTCTGGTCTGGCTGAGTCCCTTGTTGCGCCGTATCGGCTACGAGCGTCTCGACAAACCCTTCGCCGCGGTCGAGAAGATGACCAAGGGCGTGCTGTTGGACTCGCAGAACTGCGGTCAGTGCATCGTCGGTTTCACAGGATTGTCCTGCCCGATGAACTGCCCGAAGAAGCTTCGCAACGGACCCTGCGGCGGTGTTCGCGCGGATGGCAGCTGCGAGGTAAAACCGGAAATGAAGTGCGTCTGGGTGCTGGCCTGGGAGGGCAACAAGCGCTTCCGCGAGAATGGCTACCCCATTCAGACCGTGCAGCCGGCGGTCGACAATCGCCTGGTTGGCAAATCTGCCTGGCTGCGTGCGGTGCGGCTCAGAGCAGGTGTTGACGGGAGTGCTATGCATGAAGTTTGACGACGAACCGCTCGTGCCGGGACACCCGTTGCCCATTCGTCCGGGGCACTATTCGCCGGGACGGCTGGAGCGCGTACTGCGAGCAGGCGCTTTCGCAGTCACTGCCGAGATTGCGCCCCCGGATTCGGCCGACCCCAACGAGGTCTATGAGCGTGCATCGCTGTTCGACGGCTATGTCGATGCAATCAATGCAACCGATGGCTCGGGCGCCAACTGCCATATGTCCAGTGTTGGCATGTGCGCGCTGTTGACGCGACGCGGCTATGCGATGGTCCTGCAGGTCTCCGCACGCGACCGCAACCGCATTGCGATCCAGGGTGACGTGCTGGGCGCGGCCGCTATGGGTGTCTACAACATACTCTGCCTGACGGGCGACGGGGTCGACGTGGGCGATCACCCCGAGGCGAAGCCCGTGTTCGACGTCGACTGCATGTCAATGCTGGGCATGGTCCGCGGCATGCGCGATGACGGGCAGTTCCTGAGCGGCCGCAAGCTGACGAGCCCGCCCAACGTCTTTCTCGGTGCGGCGGCGAACCCGTTCGCGCCACCGCTCGATTATCGGCCGTTGCGGCTGGCGAAGAAGGTAGCGGCGGGCGCGCAATTCGTGCAAACGCAGTACTGCTTCGACATGGACCTGTTCCGGAACTACATGGCCGCGGTCCGGGACGCAGGCACGCACGAAAAGGTGTTCATCCTGGCAGGCGTCGGGCCGCTCGCGTCGGCGCGCTCGGCCGAGTGGATTCGCAGTAACGTGCCGGGCATACACATTCCGGATGCGGTCATACAGCGGCTCAAGGGCGCAGACAATGAGAAAGAGGAAGGGGTCCGGATCTGCGTCGAGATGATCAACGAGCTCAGAGAAATCGAGGGCGTGGACGGCGTGCACATCATGGCGTTTCGGCAGGAGCACCGCGTCGGCGAAATCGTCGAGCGCTCAGGCGTGCTCGACGGACGTGAACCGTGGCGGCCGAAGCACGACTGGGAAGAACTGGCACCCTCGGACGACGAGGTAGCCCGGAGTTAATACGGCGCATGTGGCGCCCGCGATGGAGATAGGCAAATGACAGAAACCCTGGTCAGCTCGGCCAGCAAGGAAGTCCGGATCGGCTTCGACCGTCCGTTCGTCATCATCGGCGAACGCATCAACCCGACCGGCCGCAAGATACTCGCCGAGGAGATGAGCAAAGGGGACTACAGCCGGGTCGAGGCGGATGCCATCGCCCAGGTGCAAGCGGGCGCACACATGCTCGACGTCAATGCCGGCATCCCGCTGGCCGACGAGCCGGCGATACTTGCCGACGTCGTGAAGCTGGTGCAGTCGATCACGGACGTGCCGCTGTCGATCGACTCCTCAATCGTGGCGGCGCTGGAGTCCGGCTTGTCGGTGTACCAGGGCAAGGCACTGGTCAACTCCGTGACGGGCGAGGAAGAGCGGCTGGAGGCGGTGCTGCCGCTGGTCGCGAAGCATGGCGCCGCGGTCGTCGCGATATCGAATGACGAGACCGGCATCTCCGAGGATCCCGACGTGCGCTTCGAAGTAGCGAGGAAGATTGTCGAGCGCGCGGCCGATTACGGCATCCCGCGCGAGGATGTCGTGGTTGATCCGCTGGTAATGCCGATTGGCGCGATCAATTCCGCCGGCAAGCAGGTTATGCATATCGTGCAGCGGTTGCGTAACGAACTGCAGGTCAACACGACCTGCGGGGCATCCAACGTCAGTTTCGGCCTGCCGAATCGCAACGGTATCAATTCCGCGTTCCTGACGATGGCGATCGGTGCGGGCATGACCTCGGCCATCACGAGCCCGCTGCATGCAGAGGTGATGCAGGCGGTACTGGGTGCGGACGTCATGATGGGTCACGACCCGGACTGCGCAAACTGGATCCGCAAGTATCGCGAGCCGACCGCCGAGGGCGAGAGTCGCGGTCGCGGCGGTCGCGGTGCACGACGGCGGCGTCGACGGTCGGGCTGAGCCATTGGCGGCGCGCGACGCGAAAATCGTATTCATGCCGTCGGGGCGCCGTGGCGTGTTTTCGCACGGCACGGCGTTGCTCGATGCGGCGCGCAGCATCGGTGTAGACGTCGATTCGGTATGCGGCGGCCGCGGCCTCTGCGGACGCTGCCGGGTGGTCTGCACGGTAGGCGATTTCAGCAAGCACGCGATTCACTCGCGCGCGGAGCACCTCTCCCCCGTCGGTGAGGCCGAGAAACGCTTCAGCGAGCGGCGCCGGGTGCTCGAGGCCAATCATCGCCTTAGTTGCCAGGCGCTCATCCAGGGAGACCTGGTCATCGACGTGCCTGCCGAGAGCCAGATGCACCGCCAGGTCGTTCGCAAGGAGGCCGAGTATCGCGACATCACGCTCGACACCAGCGTGCGCCTGCACTATGTCGAGGTGCAGCGAGCCGACCTGCGTGAGGCCACCGGCGACCTGCAGCGGCTCTGCGATGCGCTCAACCGGGAGTGGCAGCTGACCGATCTCGATTGCGACCCCATCGTACTCCCGGAATTGCAGCAGGCACTGCGCGACGGCGACTGGCAGGTGACCGTCGCGGTGCACGACGAGTCGCGCATCGTTGCGATCTGGCCTGGATTCAGGAGCTATGCGTACGGCCTCGCGGTCGATATCGGTTCCACGACGATTGCAGCGCATCTCTACAACCTCACGACGGGCGAGAACGTCGCGACGGGCGGCATCATGAATCCGCAGATCCGCTTCGGCGAAGACCTCATGAGCCGCGTGTCCTATGTACTGATGCATCCCGAAGCATCGGGCGAACTCACGGACGTGGTTCGCAAGGGCATCAACGATCTCATCGCGGACGTTGCGCGTGAGGGCGGCATCGGTTCCGCGGATATCCTGGACGTCACCGTTGCGGGCAACCCGATCATGCATCACCTGTTCCTCGGCATCAGTCCGGTGGAACTGGGCGGCGCGCCGTTCGCACTGGCGACCGACGGTGCACTGAATCTCAGGGCACGCGATGTGGGATTGCAGATCAATGCGGGTGCGACGGTCTACGTGCTTCCCTGCATCGCGGGTCACGTCGGGGCAGACGCCGCGGCAATGGTGCTGGCCGAAGAACCCCATCTTCTGGAGGAGACCTCTCTTGTCGTTGACGTGGGCACCAATGCCGAGATCGTCCTCGGCAATCGCGACCGATTGCTTGCGTGTTCGAGCCCTACCGGCCCCGCCTTCGAAGGCGCGCAGATCAGCTGCGGCCAGCGTGCTGCTGCGGGTGCCATCGAGCGCGTGCGCATCGACCGCGAGACGCTCGACGTGCGCTTCAGCGTAATCGGCTCCGATCTCTGGTCGGACGAACCGGGTTTCGGCGAGTCGGTGCAGGCGTTCGGCGTTACCGGCATCTGCGGCTCGGGCATCATCGAAGCCGTCGCCGAAATGTATCTCGCGGGCATCGTCAGCGAAGACGGCGTTATCGACGGCGGGCTTGCAGAGCGGAGCCCACGAATCATCGCCGACGACAGGACCTGGACATTCCTGCTCTACGAGGGACAGCAGAGCATCGCGGTAACCCAGAACGACGTGCGGCAGATCCAGCTCGCGAAAGCGGCCCTTTACGCAGGCGTGAAACTGCTGCTCGACCGCGCCGGCCTCGAAACAGTCGACAGGATACGGCTCGCTGGCGCATTCGGCAGCCATATCGATCCGAAGTACGCGATGGTGCTCGGACTGATTCCGGATTGTGATCTCGGCGCCGTGGAGTCCGCCGGCAACGCTGCCGGAACCGGCGCGGCTATCGCCTTGCTGAATACAGCGACTCGCGCCGAGATCGAGGCAACCGTTCGCGACATCGAGAAGATCGAAACCGCGGTGGAGCCCAAATTCCAGGAGTATTTTGTCGATGCGATGGCGATACCGAACAAGAGCGACGCGTTTCCGAAGCTGTTTTCTGCGGTGAGTCGGCCGGCATCCGGGGCGGAATCGGCCGGCAGCGACAGCGGACGTCCGCGGCGCCGGCGGCGGCGTGCGAGGAAATAACCGTTGAGCAGACCCGACGCATCATTGCTCCGCCATCGCGATGCACTCGAAGTGCACTGGCCGTCCGGAACCGTGAGCCACCTGTATTTCCTGTGGTTACGCGATAATTGCAGTTGCGAGGAGTGCCGCGTCATCCAGACCAGCGAAAAGCGCTTCCTGATCAGCGACGTGCCGGCCGACATCGCGCCGCTCGCGGTGAGCCTGGATGGAGACCGGCTTGTCCTCGTCTGGCCGGATGGCCACGAGACCGTCTATACCCGGACGGATATCGAGGCGTTGCACGCGGCCGATACGGGCGACTGGACGCCCTGGGACCGTGATTTCGTCCCGGCGCGTTACCCGTTCCAGGCGTTCCTCGACGACGATTCGCTTGCCGCAGCCGCAATCACCGAATTCCTCGACAGGGGCGCGCTCCTCCTTCGGCAGGCGCCGACGCGGCCGGGAACCCTCGAATTGCTCGCCCCGCGGCTCGGGCCGATACGCGAGGTGCTGTTCGCACGGATTCACGACGTACAGGTCGACCCGGGCGGGTACAACGTCGCGCATACGTCCAATACCCTGCCGCCGCACAACGACTTTGCCAGTTATTCCTGGCCGCCGAGCGTGCAGGCGCTGCACATGCTCGTCAACGAGGCGGCCGGTGGCGAGTCCGTTATCGTCGACGGCTGGAACGTCCTGGGCACGCTGCGCGAACGACATCCCGACCACTTCCGGGCGCTGTGCGAGATGCCCGTGCCGTTCAGGGAGTTCGACGACGACAACGAGACCTACGCGGTTGCGCCCCTGGTGCGCTGCGATGGCGACGGCAATATCGTGGCGTTGCGGTTCTCGAACCAGCTCATGCAGACGCTGGATCCCGGGGCCCCGGGCATCGGCGAATTCTATCGTGCGTATCATGCGCTGTGCGGCCTGCTCACCGCGGACAAATTCAAGGCAAGTTTTCGTCTCGATGGCGGCGACATATTGATCGTGGCAGCTCACCGCGTGCTGCACGGGCGCGAAGCGTTCGAAGCGGCAGGCGCGCGCCACCTGCAGGACGCCTATTTTGAGCTCGATAACGTCAGGAACCACCTCGTCGTTCTGCAACGCAAGGGGGGGCGCATAGCCAATGACTGACAAGGTCTCGTTTACCGCAATGGAACACGGCACCCGTGAAGACTACGAACTCCTCGCACGCCATGACCGGGAATACGCGTCTCAGCTGGCGGACAGGGTCCTGCAATGGCTGCGGCAGATGGACGGCGAGTCGCCGTACCGGATCAGCCGCCTCGAGCACTGCCTGCAGACGGCGACGCGCGCAGAGCGCGACGGCGCCGACGACGAAACCGTCATTTGCGCACTGTTGCACGATATCGGGGACATCCTTGCACCGAACAATCATTCGGCCGTGGCTGCCGATCTGCTCGCCCCGTTCGTCAGCGAGAAGAACGAGTGGATCGTCCGCCACCACGGCCTGTTCCAGGGCTATTACTACTTCCATCATTACGGCATGGATCGCGACGCGCGGGACAGGTACCGCGGACATGAGCACTTCGATGCGTGCGCGGACTTCTGCGCCAGGTGGGACCAGGTCTCGTTCGATCCCGATTATGAGACTCTCCCGCTCGAGCACTTCGAGGCCCGGTTGCGCGCCTTGTTCGCGAAGGAGCCCAGACCTTTTGTCTGAGGATAATGGAGCAGAGAGAGGGGGGCGCAATCCCGACATCGCGGGTCGCCTGCGGGCTAATTGCAGGACGGTGGCTGAATTAGACTGGCGTGCCGGGTATCTGCGCCGTTATGACGACGTACAGGAAACAAACGCATGAAAGAGCAGGCAAAAGTGGTTGTTATCGGCGGCGGCGTAGTGGGTGTCAGCGCCCTCTATCACCTCGCAAAAAAAGGCTGGGGCGATGACGTCGTGTTGCTCGAAAAGGCCGAGTTGACGTCGGGGTCCACCTGGCATGCCGCCGGCCTGTTGCCGTTATTCAACATGAGCTATAGCGTCGGTCAGGTCCACAAGTACTCCGTGAATCTCTACAACCAGCTCGAGGAAGAGACGGGTCAGCCCGTGGGCTTTTCCCGGGTCGGCAACCTGCGCCTCGCGATGAACGACGACCGCATGGATGAGTATTACCAGTATGCGGCGACCGCCCGTACCATCGGCGTCGACGTGCGCTTCCTGACGCCGGCGGAGATCGGGAATCTCTGGCCTCTGTGCAACACCGACGGGCTCGTCGGCGGCATCTTCCACCCGGAGGACGGCTACATACAGCCTGCCGACCTGACTCAGGCGCTCGCAAAGGGCGCGCGTGCGAGAGGCGCGAACATCTATCGCAATACGGCCGTGCTGAATATCGAGCAGGCAAGCTCGGGCGGGTGGGTCGTCGAGTCGGCAACCGGCAACTACGCCCGCAAGACAGGTGCCATGGTGGGCCTCGACATCCCGGTCATCCCGGTCGAGCACCAGTACCTCGTGACGGAACCGCACCCGGCGCTACAGCAGCGCAAGCAGGACGGCCTGCCGGAGCTGGGTGTGCTGCGTGAGTCGGACGGTTCCTGGTACCTGCGCGAGGAGAACAACGGCTTCATACTCGGCCCCTACGAGAAGGGCGCCCCGGCCTGTTACGTGGACGGCCCCGATCCGCGCGCCGAATACGAGCTGTTCCAGGAGGACCTCGAGCGCCTCGAGCCACACATCGAGGCCGCGATGAACCGCGTTCCTGCCTTCGGCGAGGTGGGGATAAAGAAGGCCTATAACGGGGCAATCGCCTATACGCCGGACGGCAACCCGATCATCGGCCCGGCCTGGGACCTCGACAATTTCTGGCTCAACGAGGGGCACAGCTTCGGCATCACGGCGGCTGGCGGTGCCGGCTGGCAACTGGCTGAATGGATCGTCGAAGGCGAACCGACCATCGACATGCTGGGCGTCGAACCGCGGCGCTTCGGCGACTATGCGACGAAGCAATACCTCGTCGAGAAGAATGAAGAGGCCTATGCGCACGTTTTCGTAACACATTATCCCGACGAGGAGCGTCCCGCGGCCAGGCCATTGCGAACGGCGCCGTGTTACGAGCGCATGCGGGAGCGCGGTGCCGTGTTCGGCCAGAAGTTCGGCTGGGAGCGGCCGAACTTCTTCGCCACGGACGGCATGCCACAGGAAGACGACTGGTCGTTCCGGCGCTCGCGATGGTTCGAGGCGATCCGCAAGGAAGTCGCGAACACGACCGAAAACGTCGGCCTGCTCGATATGACCGCGTTTGCGAAGTGCCGCGTGTCGGGGCCGGGCGCCGAGGGCTTCCTCGATTATTTCGTCGCCAACACGCTGCCGAAAAAGGTCGGCGGCGTGAGTCTCGCGCATGCACTCAACGGGAAGGGCGGCGTGCACTCGGAATTTACCATCCGGCGCGAGTCGCAAGACTCGTTTTACCTCGTGTCGGCGGGTGCCCTGCAACGGCTGGATCACGACTACCTGAAGAAGCACATGCCGCGTGACGGGTCGGTGCAGTTCACGCAGCTGACCGGCACCTGCGGCGTGCTGGTGCTTGCAGGGCCGAAAGCGCGCCTGCTGCTCGAGCGCGTCACGGATGCCGATTTGTCCAACGAGGCGTTCCGCTGGCTGACGGCGCAGGACATCGTCGTCGGCATGGCGCCCGTCAACGCCATGCGCGTCAACTTCGTGGGCGAACTCGGCTGGGAGCTGCACCACCCGATCGAATACCAGAATCACATATTCGATGCGCTGTTTGCCGCGGGCGACGACTTCGGGCTGCAGCCTTTCGGCATCCGCGCCATGGACTCCATGCGGCTGGAGAAGTCGTACCGCATGGTCGGCACCGAGCTTTCGATCGAGTACTCGGCCTACGAATCGGTCATGGATCGCTTCATCAAGCCGGACAAGGGCGATTTTCTCGGCCGCGACGCGCTGCTCGCCTGGCAGGGGGCGGGTATGAACAATCGACTGGTGACGCTGGAGGTCCACGATGTCGATGATTCCGACGCGTTAGGCAATAATGCGCTCCTGAAAGACGGCGAGCTGATCGGGCGTGCGACGGGCGGCGGCTACGGCTTTCGCGTCGGCAAGTCGCTGGCGCTGGGCATGGTGAAGCCGGAACTTGCCGAGCCGGGGTCCAGGCTCGAGATCGAGATTCTCGGCAGGACCTATGCCGCCACCGTAATACCGGACAGCCCGTTCGATCCGAAGAACGAGCGACTGCGCGACGTGAATGGTGCCAATGACTGACAAAACCGGAAGCTGCCTGTGCGGTGCCGTGCGATTTGTCGTAAACGGTCCGTTGGGCAATGTCAGCTATTGCCACTGCTCGCAGTGCCGCAAGACCAGCGGCCATTTCGTGGCGGCAGTTGACTGCAGCCCGGGCGATCTCCAGCTGCTCGAAGACAAGGGCCTGCGATGGTTCCGTTCTTCGGCAATCGCACAACGGGGGTTTTGCGAGAACTGTGGCTCCAGCCTTTTCTGGCGCCCGGAGCATGGCAGGCACGTCAGCATCATGGCCGGGGTCCTGGATGTGCCGACGGGTCTGCAAGCCGATGAGCACATCTTCGTGGACGACGCCTCGGACTACTACGTGATCGACGACGGCCTGCCGCAGTTCGCCGGCGACTCGCCGCGGGGGAGCGAGGCGTGAAAAAGTACTCGGCATTCAGCCTGATTCGCAATGCGCTCAGCCATAACCGCAAATGGCGCGAGGCGTGGCGCAGCCCCGAGCCGAAAAGCGACTACGACGTCATCATCGTCGGCGGCGGCGGCCACGGCCTCGCAACGGCCTATTACCTGGCGAAGGAACACGGGATCCGGAACGTAGCCGTCCTCGAGAAAGGGTGGATCGGCGGCGGCAACACCGGTCGTAATACAACAATTGTCCGGTCGAATTACCTGTGGACCGAGGCTTCGCTGCTCTATGAGCAATCAATGAAACTCTGGGAGGGCCTGAGCCAGGACCTCAACTACAACGTGATGTTCAGCCAGCGCGGCGTGTACAACCTGGGCCATACGCTGCAGGACATGCGCGACATCGAGCGCCGCGTGAACGCGAACCGATTGAACGGCATCGACGCCGAAGTCGTCAATGCCGAACAGGTCGGCAAAGCCATTCCTTTCATCAACACCTCGCCCGATGCGCGCTACCCCATTCTCGGCGCGTCACTGCAACGGCGCGCGGGCGTCGCGCGTCATGACGCGGTCGCCTGGGGTTTTGCGCGCGCCGCAGACGCGCGCGGCGTCGACATCATCGAGCAGTGCGAGGTGACCGGGATCAACCGCGAGGGCGACAAGGTGACGGGTGTCGAGACGACACGCGGCACGATCAATGCGCCCAGGGTCGGCGTAGTCGTCGCCGGGAACGCAAGCGTGCTCGCCGCGATGGCGGGATTACGCCTGCCCATTGAAAGTCATCCGCTGCAGGCGTTCGTATCGGAGCCACTGAAGCCCGTGATCGATACCGTGATCATGTCGAATGCGGTGCATGGCTACATCAGCCAGTCGGACAAGGGCGAGCTCGTCATCGGCGCGGGCATAGACGCCTACAACGGTTACGGCCAGCGGGGCAGCTTCCACACCATCGAGCACACGATGCAGGCGATCATCGAGTTATTCCCGGTGCTCAGTCGCGTGCGCATGCTGCGGCAGTGGGGCGGCATCGTCGACGTGTGTCCGGACGCCTGCCCGATCATCTCGAAGACGCCCGTCGGGGGACTTTACTTCAACTGCGGGTGGGGCACGGGCGGATTCAAGGCGACGCCCGGCTCCGGCTGGGCGTTTGCACACACGATCGCACAGGATAGGCCGCACGAACTCAACGCACCGTTCGATCTCGAGCGCTTCACCACCGGAGCGCTGATCGACGAGCACGGTGCAGCGGCAGTGGCCCACTGAGGAGGCGCAGATGTTGCTGATCGAATGTCCATGGTGCGGCGAGCGGGCAGAAACCGAATTCAGTTACGGTGGCGAAGCCGGCATCGCGCGGCCGCCGGACCCGGACGTGCTCAGCGATGCCGAGTGGGCCGACTACCTGTTCAACCGCAGCAATCCTCGCGGCGCGCACCGGGAACTCTGGAATCATGCCCAGGGTTGCCGCCGCTGGTTCGGCGTCGAGCGGGATACCGTGACGTACAGGATCGCGGGCAGCTTCCGCCTCTCCGACGGTTCGGACAACCGGGAGGGCTAGCCGCAAATGCAGCCGCAACGATTGCCAACAGGGGGCCGGATCGACCGTTCGAAGCCCCTCAGCTTTCGCTTCGACGGGCGCAAGCTCGAAGGCTATGCGGGAGACACGCTGGCATCGGCATTGCTCGCGAACGGTGTCTCGATCGTCGGTCGCAGTTTCAAGCTGCGGCGGCCGCGCGGAATCGTGGGAAGCGGCGCAGAGGAACCGAATGCCATCATGCAGATCGGCAAAGGAGCACATGCGCAGCCGAACCTTCGCGCGACACAGGTAGAGCTTTACGAGGGCCTGGTCGCCAGGACCACCAAAGGCTGGCCGGGTGCCAGGTTCGATCTCGGCGCCATCAATGACATATTCGGCAAGGTCTTCAGCGCTGGTTTTTACTACAAGACGTTCATGCGGCCGAAGTCCTGGTGGCACCTGTATGAACGCTTCATCCGGGCATCCGCGGGTTTCGGGCGGGCGCCGACGGAGACAGACCCGGATCACTATGAGCATCGCAACGCGCACTGCGACGTACTGATTGCGGGCGGCGGCCCCGCCGGACTCTCAGCCGCCCTCGCAGCCGGACGGGCGGGTGCCCGGGTCATACTGGCCGATGAACAAGACGAATTCGGCGGCTCGCTGGCGGGTGCGAAGCGGAACATCGGAGATGCGCCTGCCGATGAATGGCTCAGGCGCACGGTCGAGTCACTCGCCGCGCTCGACAACGTCACGTTGTTGCCGCGCAGTACCGTGTTCGGCTATTACGATCACAACTTCCTGGCGATCGCAGAACGCTGCACGGATCATCTGCCCGAGGCGGACCGCGCGGGCGTGCGGCAGCGACTGTGGCGGGTGCGTGCGAAGCAGGTCGTGCTAGCCCAGGGCGCGTTCGAGCGGCCACTCGCTTTTTGCAACAACGACCGGCCGGGCGTGATGCTCGCGTCAGCGGTGTCGCAATACATACGTCGCTACGCGGTGCGGCCGGGCAGGCGCGCCGTGGTTTTTACCAACAACGACTCCGCTTACGAAACTGCCATCGATCTTGCGGAAGCCGGATCATCGGTAGTTATCGTGGACAGCCGCGCGGACGGTGCGGGGTCGCTCGGTGAGCGAGCCGCGAAGGCAGGCATATCCGTAATTGCCGGCCATATCGTCACGGATGTCGTGGGGCGGCGTCGCGTACGCGGCGTGCGGGTTGCCGGTTGGTCGGGCAATCCGTCCTACCTTGTAGAGAGTTCGATTCACATCGACTGCGATCTCGTGGCGGTGTCCGGTGGCTGGAGTCCGGCGGTACACCTGCACTCGCATGCGGGTGGCAGGAACGCCTGGGACACGGAGCGGCACTGTTTCGTGCCGGGCGAAGCGGCGCAGGCAAACGTCTCTGCGGGGGCCTGCAACGGCAAGTGGTCATTGCGCGAATGTCTCCGCGAGGGCATCGAGTCGGGCAGGGCGGCGGCATCGCGCTGTGGTTTCGAGGCACCGGAAATCGACACGCCATCCACGTCGGAAGGTCATTACAACCCGCTGCAGCCGCTTTGGCGAGTGCCTGCCGATGCGGAGCCCGAGCGCTGCCCCAAACAATTCCTGGACTTTCAGAACGATACCAGCGTCGCGGATATTCGCCTGGCCGTTCGCGAAGGGTACCGCAACGTCGAGCACGTCAAGCGCTACACCGCACTCGGTTTCGGCACCGACCAGGGCAAGCTGGGCAATATCATTGGCATGGCGGTGCTCGCGGAGTGCCTGGGTAAGTCGATTCCGGAGGTGGGGACCACCACCTTCCGGCCGGCGTATACGCCCGTCGCCTTCGCTGTTGGCGCTGGCGAAAGCGTCGGCGACCTTTACGATCCCGTTCGCAAGACCGCAGTGCACGAGTGGCACGTGGCCGCCGGCGCACCGATGGAAAACGTCGGGCAATGGCATCGGCCCTGGTATTTCCCGCGCGATGGCGAGGACCTGCACGCGGCGGTAGCACGCGAGTGCGTCGCCGCGCGGCAGTCGCTGGGCATCATGGATGCATCCACGCTCGGCAAGATCGACGCCCGGGGCCGCGACGTCGTCGAATTTCTCGAGCGCATATACACGCACAATGTCGGCAAGATGAAGATCGGCCGCTGCGCCTACGGCATCATGCTCGGTGAGGACGGCATGGTCATGGACGACGGCGTCATGGCGCGGCTGGGCGAGCAACGCTTCTATCTCACGACGACGACGGGCGGCGCGGCGAACGTGCTGGCGTGGCTCGAAGCGTGGCTGCAGACCGAATGGCCCGAGCTGGAAGTCTTCCTCACGTCGCTCACCGACCACTTTTCGACGATTGCCATGGTCGGCCCGAACAGCCGCAGGGTTCTCGAAAGAATCGGCTGCACGATCGACCTCGACAAGGACAGCTTCCCCTTCATGGCGGTAAGGGATGCAGAACTCGGCGGTTACCCGGTGCAGCTGTTTCGCGTGAGCTTTTCGGGCGAACTCGCCTTCGAGATCAATATCGACAGCGGCTCTGCGCTGGAGATGTGGAAGACTGTCATGGCGGCTGGCGAGGAGTTCGGCGTAACACCCTACGGCACCGAAACCATGCACGTTTTGCGTGCGGAGAAAGGTTTCGTCATTGTCGGACAGGATACGGACGGCTCTGTGACGCCCGTCGACCTCGGCATGAACTGGCTGTTGTCGAAGGACAAGGACTTCCTCGGCAAACGCTCGCTTGCGCGCCCGGATTGCCTGCGCAGCGATCGCAAGCAGCTGGTCGGTCTGCTGTCATCGGATAACACGGTACTGCCGGAAGGAACGCAGCTCGTGGAAGCGCCGGGTGCACCGGTGCCCGTACCCATGTGCGGCCACGTCACGTCCAGTTACATGAGCGCCTGCCTCGGGCATCCAATCGCGCTTGCGCTCGTCGCAGGCGGTCGCGCGCGCAAAGGCGAAACGATCTATGCGGCCTTGCCCGGACGGGAGCCGCTGCCCGTGACTATCGCGGCACCGGTTTTTTACGATCCGAAGGGAGAGCGGCAGCATGTCTAGGCCCCTCGATCGACGCCACGGTCTCGAACCGCTGCTCGCCGAATTGTCCGGATCGCGTACGGCTGACCCGGGAGCGAGCGTCACTATCCGCAATGATCTCGGACACATAAACGTCCGCGGTCGTGCAGCGGATGCAGGTTTCGTGCAGTCGGTCGAGCAGGTGCTCGGCCAGGCCCTGCCCGTCAAGCCGAATACGGTTTCCCTCGACCAACACGAGGTATTCTGGCTCGGCCCCGACGAGTGGCTCATCGTCACACCGGCCGCCGCGGCGGCGGAACTGGCCGGACGCCTTCAAAAGGCGACATCGGACACCCATGCATCGGTCAACGATATCAGTGGCGGGCAGGTCGTATTGATTCTGCAAGGGGCGAAGTGCCGCGACCTGCTGGCCAAAGGCTGCACGCTCGATCTGCACCCGGGCGCATTCGCGGTCGGCGACTGTGCACAAAGCGGGATCGCCAGGGCCAATGTCCTGTTGGCGTTAGTCGACGAAATGCCGACGTTCATGATCGTCATTCGCCGCAGCTTTTCGGACTACCTTTGCCGTTGGCTGACACATGCCGGCCGCGACGAAGGCATCGCGTTCAAGGATTCCTGACCGAAAAACGCCACCGCCCGGGCGCCATTGAGTTCCGCCAACCCGCGATTCATACTCCGGTCGATGAACCAGGGTTCAAGCCCGATGAATGACCGCGCGATGCCACGGCTGCCGACCCGTTTCGGTTTCTTACTGATTGATGATTTTACGCTGATTTCCATGTCGTCAGCGATTGAGACCTTACGCATGGCCAATCGACTCTCGGGCGAAGAGGTCTATGCGTGGAAGACGATTTCGGAAACGGGCGCGGCGGTCTGCGCGAGCGATGGCTTGTGCATCAAAGCCGATTGCGGCATCGACGACGATGACGTGTTCCAGGATATGGATGCGATTCTCGTCTGTGGTGGCAGGCGCGTGGAAAAGCGCACTACGGAGCGGGTCCTACGCTGGCTGAAGAAGGCGGCAAAGGCCGGTCTGCAGCTCGGCTCTACGTGCACCGGGAGCTATGTGCTGGCAAAGGCCGGAGTGCTGGACGGCTATCGTTGCAGCATTCACTGGGAAAACATCGCGTCGCTGACGGACCTGTTTCCCAAGGTCCAGGTGCGGCGGAGCATCTACACTATCGACAGGGATCGCCTCACGAGTTCGGGTGGGACGACGCCGATCGACATGATGTTGTACCTGGTGCGCAGACAGTGCGGTCCCGAGGTAACAGCCGGTGTCGCCGAGCAGTTTGTTTATGAGCGCGTCCGCAATCCCGATGACCTGCAGCGTGTTCCGTTGCGGCATTTCGTGGGCAAGCAGTCGATGAAACTGGTCACCGCGGTTGAGCTCATGGAAGCGAACATCAGGGAGCCGATCAGCCAGATCGAGCTTGCCGACTATGTCGACCTGTCGCGCCGGCAGCTTCAGCGGCTATTCCAGAAGTACCTGCTCTGCACGCCGTCACGCTATTACCTGCAGTTGCGATTGCAGCGCGCTCGGGAGCTGCTGCTGCAGACTGACCTGAGCCTCTTCGAAATCGGGGCGCAGACCGGCTTCGTATCCAGTTCGCATTTCAGCAAGAGCTACAAGGAGTTTTACGGTTATTCGCCGAGCAACGAGCGCCGCGGTGACCGGAAATCATCCCCTCGTCAATGAACCGTGATGCAGGTGCATGGCGCCGAATGGTTGACCTTGTGGGACACGCTTCCGAGCAGTAAACCGCCGAAATCTCCGAGTCCTCTGCTTCCTATGACGATGCAGTCCGCCTCGTATTCTTTTGCGGACGCCACGATCTCAGCCGCCGGGTCACCACCGCGCAATGCAGTCGTTACATTACCGGGCAGTTTCTCCTCGGCGATCTTGCTCGCGGCATCTATCAGCGTGCGGCCGGCTGTCTCGATCTGCTCGCGTCCGGCGTGAATCATGACGGACGCACCGCCGAGTACCATGACGCGGTCCGCCGCCGCTCCTTGCGGGACATGGACGATGTGCAACGAGGCGTTGAATTTGGCGGCCAGTTCACAGGCGAAATCGAGCGCTTTTTTCGAGTATTCCGATCCGTCTACCGCGACGAGGATCTTCTGCAACATGGTTGCCTCCGGGGCTGCTGCCGTTTTGTTACCATACAGAACATGAATTAATCGTGTCGAGGACGATGAGGTGACGCGGCAATGTTTCTGACAGAAGACAAAGATCACTCTGGTTCTGCCGATACGCTCGGCGGGCGCATCGTTTATGCGCGTGAAGCGCAGGAGTTGACCACTTCGCAGTTGGCCCGGCGCCTCGGTATAAAGACCGAAACCCTGCACGACTGGGAGACAGATCGCTCGGAGCCGCGGTCGAATCGTCTGCTGACGCTGGCGGGGGTGCTCAACGTCAGTCCGACGTGGTTACTCACCGGTGCCGGCGAGGCGCCAATCGATGCGCTCACCGAAACGGAGATGATGCATATCCGTGATTCGATCGTGCGCATGCGCGAGCAGGTAATGACAGTTGCGGACGAACTCGAGCAGTTGCAAAAGCGTCTGGACTCCTACGAGAGCTACCGCGATTGAGTCCCTGGAGCTGACCTTCGCGTTCAAGCCAGCTTCGCGCCGTTCGGCACATCACTGTCGACGCTGGCGAGCACGATACTATTGTCATCGCGGTGGAAGCCGGTGACGAGGCACTCCGACATGAACGGCCCGATCTGTTTCGGGGGGAAGTTGACGACTGCGACGATCTGCTTGCCGACCAGCTGCTCCGTATCATAGAGATCCGTGATCTGCGCGCTCGACTTCTTGTGGCCGATGTCCGGTCCGAAATCGATGAGCAGCTTGTAGGCGGGCACACGGGCCTCCGGAAACGCCTCGGCACTGACGATCGTTCCGGCTCTTAGCTCGACACGTTCGAAGTCGCTCCACTGGATTTCTTTCATCTAGTTCTCCTCTTCCGCAAGGTGCTGGATTTCTTCGTCGTATACCTGTGACGCGGTATGTGCCGTCGCGAGTGCATCACCGAATGCCATGTGCGCTTCATCGGGTGCGCTCTCGCGGCGCAGCATTCTGTACATCACGAACGCGGCGAGGCACAGATGCACGATGCCGGTAAACGCAAACAGGCCTGCCGCGTTCGTCCATGTCATGATTGTCGAGGCGGCAAATGGACCGAGGATCGCGCCGATGCCGTACATCAGCAGGAGTCCGCTCGAGATCATGACGTAGTCGTCGGCCTCCGCGAAATCGTTGGCGTGTGCGACCGCGATCGCATACAGCGGAAACGCGATAGCGCCCCACAGCAATCCTGCGACATTCGCCGATATGAAAGTGAGACTATCCATCGACGTTACGATCACTCCCGAGATGCCGACGCCAGCTGTCGCGGCCGCGATCAGGATCCTGCGACGCCCAATCCTGTCCGACAGGTAACCGAGCGGCCACTGCGATAATGCCCCGCCAATCACGGTTGCCGTCATGAACCATGCAGCAAGTGACGGCTCGGGTGTTATGGAGTTCGTGAAGACCGGCGCGAGCGACCAGAACGTGCCGTTGGCGAGTCCTGTAGCGAGGCAACCGATCGTCGCCGCCGGTGAGATTCTGAACAGCCGCCGGACATCTACTTCGACCCTTTGCGGTATCTCCGGTGAGGGCGAGGTCGAGAGCGCGACGGGAATCGCACCGAGCGACACCAGCACCGAGGCGATCGCAAAAAGCTGCAGGCCGAACGGATCATAGAGCAGCGTCATCATCTGGCCAGCGGCCAGCACGGAGAGGGAAATCATGACGTATGTCGAGAACACGACGCCGCGATTCTCGTTCGTGGAGCGTTCATTCAGCCAGCTTTCGATGACGACGTAGAGAACGGCAAAGCAGAACCCGGAAACCGTGCGCAACAAGGCCCATGCGACCGGGCTCAGGAAGAGGCCGTGTACGAGGGGTGCGGACGACCCGAGCGCCGTCATTGCGAGAAACACGCGAACGTGGCCGACGCGGCCGACGAGATCGCCACCGCGCAGGCAGCCGAGCGTAAAGCCGAGAAAATACGCCGCGCCCATGACGCCGATCGAGACCGTTGAGAACGCTTCCAGTGAAGCGCGAACGGGCAGTAACGTGCCCTGCAGACCCTGGCCGGTGAGCAGAATGGAGACGCCGATCAACAGGGCGGCAACGGGGGCGAGAGCATGTTTCATGGCAGCGAATTCTGTTCTTTCGCACGGCGCTTTGGAAGCAAAAACTCACCCGAATCTGCTCTGAAAACAAGCGTTTGATTCGAGATGACCGGAAATGACCAGCCGCATCGGTATCCGGACAAGAGCGGCGTGGCCCGGATCAGGAAGATTAACGTCGATGCCGAGATCGAATCCCGGCCTGGACGGAGACGAACGATGACGAGCAATTACGAATCAAAGCCGCGGCAACGCCGACCCGGTTGGATCTGGGTATGGGCCGGACTGGTGATCTACTTCGCCCTCGAAGTTGCGAGGCTGTCGTGAACACGCCCAGCGCAAACATCTGGGTCTACGACGACAGAGGTTGCGATGTGGTGCCACCTTTCCTGGTGGGAGAAGTAGCCGGCAGCCTGTCTGTCGAAAAGGACCGGGAACAGCTTCGGCAGTTTGCCGAGTCCATCATGGAATGGCTTGCGCGCACAGAGCGAGACGGAGGTGCCGTAATCTACAGGCTTCCGTAATGCCCGGGCGTGGAAGTTTCAGCCTTCGCGGCTGCGCATGATTGGCCGTGCGACGCCAACGGTGAGTTTTTCACCGAGCACTTCGCGCCGGAAGCGAAACAGCTCTGCAGGCCGGCCGCGCCCTACGGTTGATGTACGGCCCACGGGTTCGACGAGGTCGGCCGAGGTCACCAGCCGCCGGAAGTTTTGCTTGTGCAGTTTCGCGCCAGAGAGCGCCTCGACGACGCGCTGCAGCTGCAACAGTGTGAATTCACCCGGCATCAGGTCGAACACCACGGGCCGGTATGCCAGCTTGCCGCGTAACCGTCCGAGCGCGGTCGCGAGTATGCGGCGATGGTCCGAGGCCAACGGTATCCCCATGTCGGCATACGCAGAGACCTCCTCCGAGCACGGTTCCCCGTTGGCTGCGCAAGTGTCGCGTATTGCCTCGTAAACGAGTCCGGCTTCATACAGAAGCTCGAATCGCTCATGCGCCAGTACGGCATCCATGTCGGATGCTTCCGCGCCGCCAAACGTTACGTTGACGCGTTCCTGCCGTTCCCTGCGCTTGGGTTCCCTCTTCGCCTTGCTGGCCCATGCACGCAAGGAGGGCTCGATGTGCTTGTCGAGCACGCCCGGCCGGCCGTGCCGCCAGTCTTCCCAGGGCATGAAGCTGTACCAGTCGTGCCACTCGGCATCGTAGGTCTCGACGACGTCCTCGTGCGTCAGCGCGATGTACGCGACGGAGACAACGCGGGGACCGCCCTCGATCTCCACGGGGTCGCGAAAGCGGTTGCCGAACGTATAGAGCTGCTCGACGTAATAGAGATCCAGTCCCGTCTGCGCCTCGACCCAGCGCCGCAGGCTGCTCTCGAGGCTCGGGTGAGTGGCCGGCTCGAACGGTCCATTCGGCAGGGCGAGCGCCGTGTGCCCGGGCGTCGATGCCTCGCCCTGGTTGACGATGAGCAGGCGCGGCGTTTCGTCCGTCACCGCAACGATGACGGCGATCAGGTTCACCACGGTTTCCGTAACGTTCTGTTTCACCATGCTTTTTCGGATCGACGGCCGGCAGCTGCCGGCCCCTGCTTGACACACTATATGCTCTGCGTGAGTATAAACGAATATGCTCACTTGGAGCATAACTAATTGACCCCATCTATACAGCACAGTTGCACGACACGCAGGTGATACATGCTAGCCAATCCTGACTACACGCCGGAGGTCGCTGCGGCGACAGCCCCTTATTACGATCACGTGAAGAACGTCATTCCAGCTGTCGAATGGCCCGTGCACGCTCCCTATATTGCCGCCATCAACGCATTGAAGAAGGAACGCAACGCCGTCGTGCTGGCGCATAACTACATGACGCCGGAGATATTCCACTGTGTTGCCGACATAACCGGCGATTCACTCGCCCTGGCCCGCCGTGCCGCGGAGACGGATGCCGACATAATCGTGCTGGCGGGCGTGCATTTCATGGCGGAAACGGCCAAATTGCTGAATCCGGGCAAAACCGTGTTGATTCCGGATATGCGCGCGGGTTGCTCGCTGGCCGAGTCGATTACCGCCGAGGATATTCGCAAGCTGCGAAAGAAACATCCCGGCGTGCCGGTCGTCACCTATGTGAATACGTCCGCCGACGTCAAAGCCGAGTCGGATATCTGCTGCACGTCGGGCAATGCTGTCGCCATCGTCGAATCGCTCGACTGCGAGGAAGTCATTTTTCTGCCGGACGAATACCTGGCGAACTACGTCGCGCAGCAGACGGATGTGAAGATCATCACCTGGAAGGGCCATTGCGAGGTGCACGAACGATTCACCCCGCAGGAACTGGAGGACTATCGCTCCAGCTACGACGAACTGACGATCATCGCGCATCCGGAGTGCCCGCCGGACGTGCTCGCGGTGGCGGATTTCGTGGGTTCGACAGCGCAGATGAGCCGGTACGTCGAAACCTGGCGGCCGAAACGCGTTCTCATGGTCACCGAATGCTCGATGAGCGACAACGTGGCCGCCGATGTGAGAGACGTGGAGTTCATTCGTCCCTGTAACCTGTGTCCGCACATGAAGCGCATTACGCTGGCCAGGATCTACGAGTCCCTCGAAAACCTCGAGCCGCGCGTCGAGATAGACCCGCAAGTTGCGGAAAAAGCACGCCGCGCCGTGGAACGAATGCTCGAACACGGTTAGGAGCATTGCGATGAAGGAAGACCGGCCCCTGACTATTGCAACCGACGACATCGTCGTCGTCGGAACCGGCATGGCGGGACTCATCACCGCATTGTCGCTGGCACCCAGGCCCGTGACGCTGATCACCAAGACGGCAACGCTCGAGAGCGGGTCGAGCCTTTGGGCGAAAGGCGGCATCGCTGCAGCGGTGGGGCCGGGGGATACCCCGGAGGCCCATGCCGAAGACACCCTGTCGGCCGGTGCCGGCCTCAGCGACCCGCGGCGAGCCCTGGCGCTGACGCGCGAAGGCGCCGACAGCCTGCGTCTGCTGGTCCATGAAGGAGTACCTTTCGACCGCGCGCTGGATGGCACGCTGGAACTGGCCCGCGAGGCTGCCCATGGCCGGCCTCGAATCGTTCATGCCGGCGGTGATGCCACCGGCCGGGTGATCATGAGTGCGCTCATCGAACGGGCCCGCAGGACACCGTCCATCAATATTCTCAGGCGCACTTTCGCTCACGATCTTATCGTTCAGGATGGCGCGGTACGGGGGCTGCTCGTCTTCGAGCATGGCAAGGGGTGGAGTTGTCGGAACGCGTCGCACGTTGTCCTCGCGACCGGCGGCATCGGCATGGCCTGGTGGCATACAACGAATCCGGCCGAATCCACCGGTGATGGCCTGGCTATTGCGGCGCGGGCCGGCGCGGAGCTGACCGATCTCGAATTCATGCAGTTCCATCCAACGGCCCTTGCCGTCAATACCGAGGCGGGCAACGCGAATTTGCCGTTGCTGACGGAGGCGCTGCGAGGGGCAGGGGCATTACTCGTGGATGACGCTGGCGAACGCTTCATGACGTCCGTTCACACCGCCGCTGAACTGGCGCCGCGCGATGTCGTGGCGCGGACAATCGAACAGAAGCTGGCGCGTGGCGGCAGCGTCTATCTCGACATGCGGCCCGTCGTTGAGAGCGGACATGATGGCGAGTTTCCGGAGGCCGTGCATGCGTGCCGCGATGCAGGTCTCGATCCCGCACACGATCTCCTGCCCATCGTCCCGGCGGCTCACTATCACATGGGCGGCATTCACGTTGATGACGACGGCCACAGTTCGCTCGAAGGCCTCTGGGCCTGCGGTGAAGTCGCGAACACCGGCGTCCACGGCGCGAACCGGCTCGCAAGCAACTCACTGCTCGAGGCGGTCGTCTACGCCAGAAGGGTTGCCAGCGGCATTCGGCGCATGCACACATCGCGCGACGAACTCCCGCTGCCGATTCCCGGCGCGCCCGACGCGCCGGTTCCGGGAACCGGGAAAGACCTCGAAGCGATCATCGCGGCCACGCGCCAGTCGGTATCGAAGCATGTCGGTATCGTCCGTTGCGGGCACGGACTGCGAGACGCACTTCGGCAGTTCCGCTCCCTGGATCGGCGGCTCGGCCAGGTTGCCATGGGCGAGCTGTGCGATCCGGCGGCATCGTTCGATCGTGTATTGCGGTGGAGCGAGGCCCGCAACCTGCTGCTCGTAGCGCGGCTTGTCGCACTGGCGGCCCTTGATCGCGAAGAGAGCCGCGGCGCGCATTTCCGTGAGGATTTCCCCAACCCGCTACCGGAATGGCAGCGTCACCAGTCGCTGACGGTGGACCGGCTGGCATAAGCGGGTTGCGGCCGCGATCTCGGAATCTGCGGACTGACAGCCTGCTCTCGATCCGCGAAACTCGTATCATCCGAGTTCATGTAAGCGGAGTTCGCTGATGTCTGTGGGCCTTTTCAATCGTGCCGTGGCGGCGGCAATGCCGTTCGTACCCCGGTCGCTGGTCTGGCGATTCTCGCGCCGCTACATTGCAGGTGTCGGTCTCGAGGATGCTTATCGGACAGTGGGCGAACTCAACGCGTTGAACTGCTCCGCGACCATCGACGTGCTGGGAGAAGACAGCACGGACCTGGAACAGGTGCAATCAGCCGTCGATTTGTATCTCGAGGCAATTCGCGACATTCATGCGAAGTCGCTGCAATGCGGAATCTCGATCAAGCTTTCCGAACTGGGTCTGCGATTCGATGTCGAGAGATGTCGGGAAGCAGTACGCACGCTGATTGCCAGCGCAGCGGATCACGGCAGCTTCGTCCGGATCGATATGGAGGACTCGAGCGTGACGTCGGTGACGCTCGATGTCTATCGCGAGATGAGGCGGGAGTTCGACAACGTCGGAATTGTCATCCAGTCCTGCCTGCGCCGCAGCGAACAGGATATCGCCGAGTTGATGGACGAGGGCCCCACCGACGTACGCGTTTGCAAGGGTATCTACATCGAGCCCGAGGAAATTGCGTTTGTCGAACCGGACGAAATACGTAGCTCATTCAATAGCTTACTGGAGCAGCTGTGCGACGGTGACGCAAGACGCGTGGCAATCGCAACGCACGATCCTGCGCTCGTCGAGCACGCTGAAACGTTGATCGAAAAGTTGGACGTAAAGGAGGACCGCTACGAATTCCAGATGCTGCTCGGTGTCGCCGGCAACTTGCGTCGCGACCTCGTCGCACGAGGTCATCCGTTGCGCGTCTACGTGCCGTTCGGGGATCGTTGGTATGCCTACTCGATGCGGCGGCTGCGTGAGAATCCGAATATCGCCGGGCACGTCGTGAGTAATCTGTTGAGCCGCGCGTAGGATCGCCCCTCGGCGCGCGATTTTGTGAACCGCCGGGGCTGGTTCCATCTGCCCGCCCTGCTCCCGAAAAACAAATCGCCTCCCCCTGACGGGTGAGGGAGGCGATTTCTTTTTCGAGAATGGTCGGGGTAACTGGATTCGAACCAGCGACTTCTACCTCCCGAAGGTAGCGCTCTACCAGGCTGAGCTATACCCCGATGCGGATCTCAGGAGCGGCGGCGTACCGAGAATTCGGCGATGGCGATAAGGGCCTGCTTGTAG
>JAACFJ010000002.1 GCA_009937505.1 Gammaproteobacteria bacterium | reverse complement strand
CGGACCGCAGGAAGCCGAAACCGTCCTGCAGTATCTCGAGGACGCCCTCACCGTAAATGTGCTCGCCCTGGTCCGCGTGCGCCTTCAGGATCGAGAAAATGATGTCCTGCTTGCGTGAACGCGCCAGGCCTTCGAGGCCGAGTTTCTCGCCGAGTTCGACGAGTTCCGCTGCGGGACGTGTCTTGAGCTCGGACAGGTTCATCGTGTCCTTGCTCTGCTCGAGTTCCTCCGGCGGTATTACCTCGAGGCAGCCGTCGTCGTCGGGATATTCCGACTGAGGCGGACGCCTGCGGCGCCGTCGGTTCGGGCTGCCCTTGCTCTTGTTGCCGGACTGCTTTGGCCGGCTCTTCGTTGAATTACCCAAGTACCCTCTCACAGATTGCTGTCCAAAAATTCCATTAATTGAGATTTCGACATTGCTCCCAGCTTTTGCGCGGCAACTGCACCGTCCTTGAATAACATCAGGGTCGGTATGCTGCGGATGCCGAATTTCTGGGGCGTATTCGGATTCTCATCGATATTGAGCTTGACGATCGCAAGCTTGTCAGCGTATTCGGTGGCTGCTTCGTCGAGCAGCGGCGCGATCATTTTGCAGGGGCCGCACCACTCCGCCCAGAAATCGAGCAGGACCGGCTTGTCGGACTGCAGAACGTCCGCGTCAAAATCACCGTCATTGGTGTGCACGATGTTGTCGCTCACCGGTTACTTCCTCCACACTTGAAGATCGAGACAATTGGTTTTGACAGGCTCGTTATCAGCTCCCCCGATAAACGAACTCTGTAAAATGGATGACGCTGCCCGCAACATCAGGCAAACTATCGCGCTTTAACGCCGACTAATTCCGGCTTCCGGCGGGTGCGACGATTGTCGCGTCGAATTAAGCTAATTTGAACGCTTCGCGAGCCATTTTGCAAGCTTTTCACGCACATTTTCCGACCAAAATTATATGAGCCAAAATCATCTGAGCGACCTCAGATTCGACGCACTCGTGATCCATGAACAAGTGCAGGCCGGCATCCGTGATGCCGGCTTCGAATTCTGTACTCCCATCCAGGCCAGCACGCTGCCCATTGCCCTCGAGGGACATGACGTCGCCGGCCAGGCACAAACGGGCACCGGGAAGACAGCTGCCTTTCTGGTAGCGACCTACCAGCGCCTCCTGAATTCGCCTGCGAAGGACGGTGACAAAAAGCAGCCCCGTGCTTTCATGCTGGCGCCCACCCGCGAGCTTGCCGTTCAGATCGCCAACGACGCCGAGCTCCTGGGCAGCCATACCGGGTTCAAAATAGGCCTCGCGTATGGCGGCACGGATTACGAAAAGCAGCGGCGCATCATCGAAGAAGGAATCGATCTTCTCATCGGCACGCCCGGGCGCATCATTGACTACTACAAGCAGGGCGTATTCAAGCTCGACGAGGTCGAGGTAGCAGTACTCGACGAAGCCGACCGCATGTTCGACATGGGGTTCATCAAGGACATCCGTTATCTGCTGCGGCGGCTGCCGGCACCAGACAAGCGCCTCAACATGCTGTTTTCGGCCACGCTCTCGCATAACGTCATGGATCTCGCCTACGAGCACATGAACGAGCCCGAACTGATCCGCATCGAGCCCGACAAGGTCACTGCGGACAAGGTTCGGCAGGCGATTTTCTTCCCGTCTAACAAGGATAAGATGCCGTTACTCGTGGGTCTTATTCGCGAAATGGGCCAGGGCCGCATCATGGTATTCGTCAACATGAAACGCGAAGCGGAACGCGTGCAGGCCTACCTGCAGGAGAACGGTATCGATGCGCAGGCCATCTCCGGGGACGTTCCGCAGAAGAAACGCCTGCGCATGCTCATGGATTTCCAGAGTGGCGACCTGCCGGTCCTGATCGGCACCGATGTTGCATCGCGTGGCTTGCACATCCCCGACGTCCAGTACGTGATCAATTACGACTTGCCGCAAGACGCCGAAGACTATGTGCACCGCATCGGCCGCACGGCGCGCGCTGGCGCGGCAGGCGACGCGATCAGTTTTGGCTGCGAAACATATGCGATTTCGCTGCCCGATATCGAGGACTACATCGGCCATAAGATCCCGGTCGCGAATTACGACGTGGCGTTGCTGCCGGAGCTGAAAAGGCCAAAATCGCGTCCGAGGAAGAAGACCGATCAGCGCCGTGGGCGAAGCAGCAAGCGCCCGACACGCCGCAAACCGCCGAGGAAATAATCGTGGTAGTAGCGCTTCTCGAGCCGAGGTAGCTTCTCAAGAGCTCAGCAGGTCGGCTACGCCCGTGACACTCGTGTAGGCCGAGGTCTCCCTCGCCGGCTCCGACGTATCGGGATGGTTAATCTCGACGAGCCTCGACAGGCCATAGGTGTCGGCGCTCTTCAGCACGGTCTGGTTATCGTCGACGAACAGCGTCGATTCTCTCCGGAAGCCTTCTTCCTCCTGCAGGGCGTGCCAGAACTCCTGCCGCTCTTTCGCGTAGCCGAACTGGTGTGAGGTATAGATCGCGTCGAAATACTCGGCGAGCCCGGTCACCTCGTCCTTGAGCGCCAGCGTATCCGGATGTGAATTCGTCACGAGCATCACGCGCACGTGATGCTCGCGCAACGCGTGCAGGAAGTCCCTGGCGCCCGGCAGGTAATCGATCCGGTGATTGACGCCGCGATGCAGCTCGAGCACGTCCAGCCCCAGGCGCTCGCTCCAGTGATCCAGGCAGTACCACTGGATGTCACCCTGGATCGCGTGGTACTTCGCATACAGCCGGTTGCGAGCAACGTCGATACTGAGGCCCTTCGCTTCTGCATAGTGCTCGGGGACCAGTTCCTTCCACACGTAGTTGTCGTAGGCGAGATCGAGCACGGTGCCGTCCATATCGAGCATCAGCGTCTCGCATTCGTTCAGCATGGTTTTAGGGTCGTTATTCACCGTATACTGCGCGCCCCGTCAGCCGTTAAGGATGCTGGAATGAATTATGTCGAACTCATCGATCCGATCGTTGCCCTTGCCGGGCAGGCCGGTGATGCGATCCTCGAAGTCTACGCGAGCGACTTCGACGTTCAAAGCAAGGGCGACGAGTCTCCCCTGACGCAGGCGGACCTTGCCTCTAACCGGCAGATCGTGTCGGGACTGGCCGAGATGACGCCCGACCTGCCGGTGATCTCGGAGGAAACCGGACTGCCGACCTACGGGGAACGCAGCAAGTGGCCGACCTACTGGCTCATCGACCCGCTTGACGGCACCAGGGAATTCGTGAATCGGAACGGTGAGTTCACCGTGAACATTGCACTCATTGCAGACGGACGTCCGGTATTCGGCGTCGTCCATGTGCCGGTCCAGGGAAAGACCTACGTGGGCTGTGAGGGCCACGGTGCCGAGTTGCGCGCCGACGGAGAGCAGCCGAAACCGATCCACGTCGCGCAAAACAGCGCGCAGCCGGTACGTGTCGTCGGCAGCCGCTCGCATCGCGGTGCGAGCCTCGACGCCTTTATCGAGAATCTCGGCGACTGCGACCTGGTTCCCATGGGCAGCTCGCTCAAGTTCTGCGTTGTCGCCGAAGGCGGCGCTGACATCTATCCGCGCCTCGGGCCAACCTCGGAATGGGACACCGCAGCGGCACAGGCGGTGGTCGAACAGGCCGGCGGCTCGGTCGTGACGCTCGACGGTAAGCCTATGAAATATAACCAGAAAGAGGACATACTGAACCCGCATTTCATGGTTATCGGGGCGACCGATCACGACTGGCTGGCGCTGCTACCCGACCGCGAGTAGCATGCGTGAAACGGTCTACTAATATAGTAATAGCAACAGCCGAATCAGCTTCGTACGACCTGCATGTCCGATAAAATCGATACCGAATCATTCAAGCAACTCGAGCGCCTTCGCGAGCTGCGAGTGAGCCACAGGGACCTGGATTACCTGATCGACCGTCTGCAACATGACCCGATGGTCGACCAGCTACGCATTCGCCGCCTGAAGAAGCGCAAGCTGTTGCTCAAGGACATGATCACGTCGCTGGAGAGCGAGCTCATTCCCGATCTGGACGCCTAGGCAGATCTGTCCGACAGGCCGCCAGCGAGGATTCCTTTTTCGAGGAAGTAAAGCGCAGCGCAGCGAGCCATGACGAGAAAAAGGATCGGAGCTGGCCGCCAGATTCAGGAAGTCAGTTTCTGCCCGATGTGCCTGGCCCCGCGCTGTTCGGCAAGCGCGACCTGCTTGCGGCGCTCCTCCAGGCGCGCCGTGCGTTCCTCATCGATCTCATTCACGCAGTGCGGGCAGGAAACCCCTTCCCGGTAATCGGGTGACTCGAGATCCCCGGCTGACAGCGGTCGTCTGCAGGCATGACACTGGACGTAGCCACCCTCCGCAAGATCCTTGTCGACTGCCACGCGCGTGTCGAAAACGAAACACTCACCCTGCCATCGATTTTCCTCTTCCGGCATGTCCCTGAGGTAATTCAGTATTCCACCCTGCAGGTGGTAGACCTCTTCGAAACCCAGCTCAAGCATCAGCGCCGTCGCTTTCTCGCAGCGGATTCCGCCGGTGCAGAACATCGCCAGAGGCCGGTCCCTCGACGCCTCGGCGAGCTGCTTCGCGAACTCCGGGAACTGCCGGAAGCTGTCGGTGCCGGGATCGAGCGCGCGCGGAAACGTGCCTACCTCGACCTCGTAGTGATTGCGCGTATCGATGACGAGCACGTCGGGATTCTCGATAAGGTCGTTCCACTCTTCCGGCGGCACATACGTGCCGGTCTTCCTATGCGGCAGGATGTCCGGGCGCCCGAGGGTGACGATCTCTTTCTTGACGCGCACGCGCATGCGCCGGAACGGCGCCTCGCTGGCGTCCGTCCAGCGCGCCTCGATCGGCGTTTCCAGCGCGAGGCGGCGCTCGATCCAGTCGAATACCTGGAGGATCGATTCTTCCTTCCCGCATATCGTGCCGTTAAAGCCCTCGGCCGCAACCAGGATAGTCCCCAGTACGTTGCGCGCATCGCAAAACGCCTGGAGGTCGTCGCGAAACGTTATTGCATCGCCAAGTTCCAGGAAGCGGTAGAACGATGCGACCCTCATACGTCGGCCTCGGTATCTTCGAACGTCAGGGACAGGATACTGTGGCGGATCTCCTCGCCAAGAACCAACCGGGCATCCGCGCCAATACTGGTGATGTCATCGTCGAACTCAAGCACGCCGTCGGCATTACGACGCAGTACGTCCAGGTTCTGCAGCTTCCTGATGAAATCATGAAACAGCGTCTTGCTGAAAAAATCCGGTGAATGCAGCCCGTAAATCATGGACATGCGCTCGGCACTCTGCTGGCACAGCGACTCCAGATTACCCCTCGTGAGCTTGCCGGAGCCGTGATGCACGAGGATCGCGATAACGAGATAAAAGCGCTGCAGCATTGGCACCATCGACTGCCCGAGCATGAGCAGCTGGTAGGCCTTCGCGGACCCGGCTCGAGGGCGTATGAGCATCTTCTTGTTGCGGCCCCTCGTCAGAATCTCCAGCTGAAGTAACGCTTCGATTGCTTGCGTCGTCACATCGTCGATATCGTCGTAGTTCCACTTCAGGCAGAGCTCCTTCCGCATGAAGGGGTAGATGAGGCGAATAAGCCGCTGCAGCTCGGCGTGTTCGAGTTCACGTCCCTGGATGAAGCAGCAGGCGACGGACGCAGGCACCGCAAGCAGGTGCAGGATGTTGTTGCGGAAGTAGGTCATTAGCACTGCCGTGTGCTCGGTCATGTGGATGACGTCGCCCAACGGGTGCGAGGTGCGGCTTATTACGTCGAGGTCTTCGCCGTGCCGGATGATTTTTTCCGGCGTCCAGTCCGGCAGCGTCACCGACTCCGAATAGCTGAACTTCTTCATCAATGAGAGATACAGCTCGAGCTGCCGTTTGAGCTCCTGCGCCCCGATCTTCTGCTTGGGCGTAGCCAGCATCACGCAGGCGAGCAGGCTGATCGGAGTAACGGCCGCGGCCGCATTGATGTTGCTCATGATGTCGATACCGAGCTCATCGACAATGCCGCCGAGCCACGACGGCCGCTCGCCGCCTTCGGGCACGGCGTCTTGCCAGTCCGGCTTGCGCGAATCGAGTACGGGTTCCAGCTCGATGGGTTCCGCAATGTTCACGTAGACCTTGCCGAATTTCTCGCGCAGCGATTTGACCGACCGGATGAGCCCGAACAGCGTCTCCTTTTTCTTTTCGGAACCGCTCAACTCGCTGATGAAAGAGTCCCCTTCGATCAATTTCTCGTACCCGAAGTAGACCGGCACGAAGACGATCGGGCGTTTCGGGTTTCTTATATAGGAGTGCACGGTCATGACCAGCATGCCGCCCTTGGGCTGCAGCAATCTTCCCGTGCGGCTGCGAGTCCCCTCGACGAAGTACTCCACGGAATAGCCGCGTTGGAGGATCTGGTCTAGATAGGCATCGAATACGGCCGCGTACAGGCGGTTGCCCTTGAAGCTGCGACGCAGGAAGAACGCGCCGCCCCGCCGGAGGATCGGGCCGATGACGGGGATGTTGAGATTGATTCCCGCTGCGATATGGGGTGTGTGCAGGCCCTGTTCATAGAGGATGTAGCCCAGCAGGAGATAATCGAAATGACTGCGATGGCACGGTACGTATACCACCTCCTTGTCCTTCGCTACCTCGTGCAGGCGATTGATATGTGCGACCTCGACGCCGTCGTAAATTCGCGTCCAAAGCCAGCGCAGGAATCGTTCCACGATGCGGATCGTGGGGTAGGAAATATCCGCTGCAATTTCCTGCGCGTAGCGGCGCGCATTCTTGCGCGCCTTTTCCAGCGCGGCCGGGTCGTCGCCGGCCTCGTTGGCGATTGCCTTGCGCACGCCCGGCGCCCTCACTACCTGGTTAACCAGCGTGCGACGATTCGACAGGTCAGGACCGACGGTAGCCGTACGCCGCTGCCGAAAATGCACGCGCAGGATTCGCGAGACTTTGCGGAAGGCCACCTCGGAATCGAGATCGCTTGCAACGATGGAACTCAGCGGCAACGGATCGCTGAATCGGAGCAGCGTATTCCGGCCGAGAAGCAGGGTTGAGAAAAATTTGCGGGTTCTGCTGGCAACGTCCCAGTTCTCCGCAAACAGTAACTTGAACACCGACCGTTCTTTTTGCGGCGAGCGGCCCCAGTAGATCGCAACAGGTATCAACAGCAGCTCCTGCTGATTTGCGTCGGCCGCCTCGACGAGGCGCCGCAGCCGGGGTGAACCCTGTCGCGAGGGGCGCCGAAAAATGAACCCCTTCATGCGCCGCATGACGACGACACGGCGCGATTCGCGCCTGCCGCAGCATTTGAACGATTCGCTGGGCGATGGCATGCCGTGGAGTTTGCAGGCTCGTTCCAGGGCCAGCATGTCTGCAAGGCCGCCGGTCTCGAGTACATAGCAGACGGCCGCATCCGGGTTGCTCACGAGTTCGGCCGGTGTCTCCGGCTGGATCACGGGCCGCGCCCAGACCGCGAAGATCTTGCCGGCCAGCCAGTACAGGGGCCGCAGTAAGAATCCGGCAATGCTCATGGCGGATCAGTCTACCGAAAAGACCGTGTCAGCAAACCCTTGTTTTTGGCGAAAAATGCGCTACTCCTCGCCCGTTTCCACAGCCTCGTCGATCCGCTCTTTGGACTCGAGAACGATGCCTTCGACCGCTTCTGCTTTTTCCAGGGGTGCTTTGGCCGAATCGAGCAGGACGCCTTGCTCGCCCTCCTGATCGGGCTCGGAAGAACAACCGAGGATCGCGAGGAGTGTTAGCAACAACAGCTTTTTCATGCGGGGCTCTCCTGTAATTCACCCGTAACCGCTCTGATGAAGCGTTTCAGGTAGGCACTGATTTCGACAACGTTGTCCGTCAAGCGGTGATCACTATCAATGAGATGCAGTTCCGCATTGCACTCGCGCGCGAAACGAATGCTGTTATCCACGGGGACGACATCATCGTGCCAGCCGTGAACGATGCAAATCGGCATGCCGGGCGGCAGTGGCGTCAGTTCTTCGTAGCCTTGCATGTGGTAGGCGGGCGCCAGCACGAATAACCCGGCCGCATTCACCTTTTCGGCTGCCGCCGTCGCAACATGTCCACCCATGCTGGACCCGACGAGTATCAGTGTGTCATCGATCCCCTGGCATGCGGCAACCAGTTTCTCCACCCGCTCCGTCGGGTCCGCGATGCCCTGGTAGTCGACGCTGTCGGCGGCGCAGCCGAGTTCCTTCACCATCGCGGCCATCGCCCTGATCTTGGTGCCCCAGGGCCCGCTTTCCTGGCCGTGCGAAAATATTACTGTCGTCATTTACTGGTCTCCCGGATTCAACGCTCATCCCAGGCCGAGGTCGGCTTCCACAGCAACTCGTCGAGCTGCGGCTGCCAGCGATATTTGCCCATATCGACTCGACCGGCGATTACTGGGATATTTTCACCCTTCAGCAGCTTCTTTTGCTTCTCGAACCGGGCGCTGCCGGCCTCGAAGGCGATTCTACCCGAGGCAGTGATGACCCTGTGCCAGGGCACGTCCTGCCCAGCGGGTAATTGCTTCAGCGCCCAGCCGACCTGCCGCGCGCCGCGGGGGATGCCGGCAATCTCCGCGATCTGCCCGTAGCTGGCCACGCTGCCGCGCGGAATATCGCGAATCGTCTCGTAGATGCGTGTGAGCCGTGCCTGTCTCTCCACACGAGCGTCCTCACCCCAGCTTGAGCCGCGCGCGGATCTCGCGCCTGGCATCGCGCAGCACCGTCTCGCGATCGAGATCGTCGAGTATCCGCTGCACCACTTTTTTCGGTCCCCCCTCGCCCCACGACTTGCCCTTCGCAAGGTACTCCGCGGCAATGCGCCCGACCACGTAGGTACTGTAGTAGGCAACGGCACCCTGAGCGCCCGCGGTCAGGACGGTGGAGAGCCCGACCGTGCCGACCTTGAGCGCGCTCGACACGAAATGCAGCGCCCAGACCGTGCCCATCAAGGCTGCCGACTCGGCGACGATTACAGCGACCAGGGAACCGGCCTCCCTGTTGCTGAGAGGCAGATCATAGACGCGCGACAGGTGCACCACCATGCCGATATCGATGAATGCCGCTGCGAACAGGTCCGCCACGGGAACCGGGTTGAAGGCGACCGCGATGCCCTTGCCGACACAATAGGTCCGCACGAGCTTGTCGCCGATCTCCCGTCGCGCAGCGAGGATGCGGCGCCCGACCTGGTCGCTCAGGTCTGCGGCAAAGAGGCTCGCATTCAACGCTGCCAGCGTCTTGCCCTCGGCGTCGAGGATGTCCCACAGCGCGACTCGGAGTTCTTCGACGTCCGGCGGACGCGCGCGCTGTGCCGTGATCTCGTTGCCCGTTGCGTCGACCTCGACAACGGTCTGCGGACGTGGTTGTGCGGCAGCCGCAATAATGTGTGACGGATCGATCAGTCCTTCGGTACGCGCCCGCAGCGACGTAAGCAGCTGCGCCTGCTCGTCGGCCGTAAACAGGTCGCGCTTGTTCAGCACGACGATGACCGGGCGCCCTCGGGCAAGCAACGTGCGAAGCGATTCGAGTTCGGTTTCCGTAATGTCGCCATCCACGACAAACAGGACGAGGTCGGAACGACCGGCGACTTCCTTTGCCAGCGTCTCGCGCTCCTCGCCGCCGGCTTCGTCGAGGCCGGGCGTGTCGATCAGGTAGACGCCACCAGCCTCCTCCTCCCGCCATGCCTGCATGGCCGAGTGCTTCGTCTCGCCATGGAGTGGGCTCACGGCAAACCGGTCTTCCCCGATCAGGGCATTCAGCAATGAAGACTTCCCTGTGCTCACGCGGCCGAATGCGGCCAGGTGAATATGGCCGTGATCGAGCTTGTCCAGCATGGCCTGAACGGCCTCGTAATCCTGCGACAACGATTCGCGTACGCCCGGGGGGAGGCGCTGGTCGTTGATCAGTTCACGCAGACTCTCGCGGGCGAGATTGAGGTGGTCATCACCCCCGTCCTCGTCAGCCGGCGTCCGCTTTTTCTTCCAGGGCCAGCCTGGTAACGCGTCGAACGCCCGCTTCAATATGTTCACTGATTCCTTCCTCGAATTCCTTCGCAGCCGCCTTGGGTACGAGTTGTCCGTGCTGCTTGAGCGTCAGCACAAGGCTGCGCCCCAGCGCATCGAATATCAGGCCGTAAGCGACCGCATGAACGAGACCCCCGGCAACCGTACCGATTCCGGGAAACGCCTTCAGGCCGTTACCGGCGACGGCCAGCGTCAGTGGCAAGGTTTTGCCCACCCGGCTCTGGCTCAGATCCAGGAACTCCTCGATATCGAGGTCCCTCGGTGCCGCACCGTAAAGCTTGCAGAGCTCCTGCGTCATCGTTGTGCCGATGTAACCCTGGATAATGACGTCCGTGCCGGGACTCACGGCGGCCAGGGAGCCGATAACGGCCTTGCGCGTCGAGTTGCGAATGATCTGCTCGGACCGCTGCACGCGATACTCTTCTTCCGCCTCGACGAGTTTCTCCGCCGCGAGCCGGAAAACGGCGCGATCGCGGCGTACATCGAGCGGCTGGGCCTCGTTCTCCAGCAGCCGATTGATAGCAACGACGAGTACACCGATATCGGCAGGACGTTGGCGCCGCATGACCTGCTCCTCACCATTTTCACCGCGCTGCACGACATCCAGCTCGCCACCCGCCGATACCGCCACGACCTTGTCGCGCTCGAGGGAACCACCCATGTCATCGACGCGCTGCAAAAGCTTCTGCATGATCGCCGCCTGCTCTTCGACGGTAAAACGGTCGGACTTGTTCATGACGAGCACCAGCGGCTTGTCGAGCGCGAGCAGGTGCCCGACAGCCTGGCTCTCCGCCCGCGTCAGGTCGCCGTCGCACACGAACAGCACGACATGGGCGCGTTGCGCTTCCTCGAGTGCCATCTCGTCCAGTCCTTCTTCATGGCCACCCGTACCGGGTACGTCGGTCAGCAGAATCTCGCTGCCTTCGCTATCGCGCCACCGGTAATGGCGCACGTCGCCCGTCGATCCGCCGACGACGTCAATGGCGACATTCGCTTCGGGCACCAGCGCCTTGATGAGCGAACTCTTGCCCGTGCTTATTTCTCCAAAGAAGCAGAGGTGAATGCCGCCGGCCTGTTGACGGGCGGCCAGTTCCTGCAATTCCCGCTGCGCTTCGCTCACGTCTACGCCGGCGGTTTCGGCATCCCGCAATCGGGCCTCAATCTCGTCACGGCTCAGCGGTGGCCGTGCGGCCGCCTTCTTTGCCGCAGGTGTCTTGCGGCGAATGAGCAGCACCCAGACCAGGTAGATAGCGAGGACAACGAGCCCGATCATCGCACCCACGTAACCCCAGCGCAGTATCCACGGACCTTCGAGGAGCCGGTCCCAGACATTCAGCGCGGTCTGGGTAAAGAACAGCAGCGCCCCGATCGCAATGAAGAACACCACGACGATCGCGAGCCCGAGAACGGTGCGGATGAACTTGTCCAGCTTCATGGATGTTCACACTGCCGCAAAAAGCGGCCAATAGGAACCCTGCACAGTCCCGGCGCCGCTCCGGTTCAGGCGCAGTCGCCGTTTACGGGTGCGAATGCGGTGCTTGCGACCCGGAACCCTTCCACTGACTGATGCAGGCTCAGCGATATTGGCTTGCTGCAGCCGCACGGCTGGAACGAAATCAGAATTGAAATGTCGTGATTATTGCCGTCGGATCTTCGACATAGCCCCGCGTCGCACTGTACGTCGATACGGTCGCTGACGAACGCGCCCATGTCGACAAGTGCGCTCAGGAACGCAAATACCTGGCTCTGAATACGCTGCGCCAGGGTTTCATCGAGGGGCTCGAACACGGCCCATTGCGTCGCTTGTTCGATAGAGTTGACGATGCGCAGGCACAGGCGACGCACCGAGAGGCTGGTTAGCGGGCGCTGCATCTCGCTCCCTCGCGCCATCGTTGTCGACCCTGCCACTCGCGCCTTGCCGGCCTCGCCGGGCAGGATCACGTTGATGCCCTCACGTGTGAGGATCAGAGCGTCTTCTTCGCCGACAGGCACCGCCGGCACGAACTCCCGGCTCAAACCGAGTCCGTGTCGATCGAGGTGATGCCAGGGGCCGTAGTTGCGGTCGAGCTTGCACAGCAGGCCGGCGATCGCCCCACCAATCGCACGCGGCTGCGCGTCACTATCCTTGCGAAGTGCCATCCGGGGGAAGTAACTCACCATGTTCGGGCTGGCATAACCCTGCTCGCGGACCTCTCGTACCATGGCTCCGGGCTTCTCGATGCCTGCGCGCGGATCAATGATCAGCATGGCACCGCGACTGCGACAATAACGCTCTGCTGCCAGTACGGCCGCGGGTCCCGGGTCGATGCCCTTTCCCGGCGGTGGCAGATACAGGATGTCGAAATGGTCGACCGGGTCCAGCGCAAATATGCCCGTGCTGCCCCGTCGCGAGCCCACCAGGTCGTAGTCGGATAACTCGTGGCCGTCGGTGCCGTCCTGCGCATGATCGACATACGCGGAACCGTGCCGGGCATTACCGGGCGTGGTCGACTCTGGCCTGTGCGACGGATACGGTTTCTCGACGCGAACCAGGGACGACGTCAGTAGTGCGTCGGCGACAAAAGAATCGGCTTCCTCGAGATAACTCAGCTTGCGGTACATCTCCTGCTCGATAACGAGCCGCGAAACCGGGTCCACGCGTTGTAGTGTCAGGTTGAAGAGCGCGTCGTTGTCGAGGTCGATTCCGTCGTAGTCCACGGCCGCCCGAACGCATTCCGTGGAGCCCGGCTCGAGTGTCCGCAGCACCAGCGCAGAACCGCTCGCCGGCAGGCAGATCATCGCGCCGCGTGCATCGTTTGCGACGCGCACGACGTAGAGGTTCTTGCCGCCGTGTTCGAAAAACTGCCTGACGGCGGGACCGAGGCTCGAGCGCGACCAGACGTCTCCAAAGCGGCGCCGGAACCCTCCAAAGGTGTGAACGAGAACAGGGGTATTCAGAGGACCACGAAGCGCGCGCCCGACAAAGGCCGCCGTGGATTCGTGCGCTGCGTCGATGGGTTCGCCCATCGCCGCAATCTCTGTGACCGTGATGCCACGATCGACCGCATCTGACAACTTGTTCTCCGTGAGTCAGATTACCGTGCCCGCATTCTAGGGCCTGCCAACACCATGAACAAGGCCGCGGTCAGTGACGTTTGCTTATGCCATCGCTGATTGACAATATGAGTACGCCATCATGACCAATCACCTAGTCAACGCCTATCCGGCACTCGCAGGCAAACTTCGCAAGGTAGCGCTCGCGAACCTGCCAACACCGGTAGGCAGAGGCGCAATTCCAGCCGCATCCGGTATGCGTGATATCGGCATAAAGTACGACAACCTCACGAGTTCGTATTACGGCGGCAACAAGATCCGCAAGCTCGAGTTTCTCCTGCAGCGCGCTATCGACAAACGCGCGAAGCGCGTCGCAACCTTCGGCTCCGTGGCATCGAATCATGCGTTGGCTACGGCGCTCTATGCCAGGCGTCTTGATCTGGACTGTACCTGCCTGCTGTCGCACCAGGTTGAATCGCCCGCCATAGCAAGAGTGCTGAGGCTGCTGCTGCAATCCGGCGCCGAGATCGTCCGGTACGGCGGAGACTATCGGTCCCGGGTCGAAACGATGCGCCGGTACCTGCAGGGCCGCCGCACCTGGGCAATCCCCCTGGGCGGATCATCCTGGCTCGGCGCCGTCGGCTACGTCAGTGCCGGTCTCGAACTGGCAGCCCAGGTCGGTGCAGGCGAAATCGATGCACCGGAAAGAATCTATCTGGCAACCGGCACGATGGGCTCGGCCGGGGGGCTGGCTCTGGGGCTCGCACTGGCCGGCATGCAGAGCGAGGTGCAGGCCGTTCGCGTGTCGCCCGACGAGATCATGAACCGCAAGCGGCTGGATCACCTGATGGCGAAGACGGCGAGCATGCTCAACAGGCTGGACCCGAGTATTCCCGTCGATCTCCACCGCCGCGCGCGTATCGAGGTTCGGCACGAATTCTTCGCTGGAGGTTACGCCAGGAGCAACGTGGCAACGGACGCCGCCATCTCCATTGCTCGCGATGCGCTCGGTCTCGACCTCGAGTCCACCTACACGGGCAAAGCGATGGCAGCACTGCTTTACGACGCCGGACAAGCACAGCACCGGGACGCATTCCTGATGTTCTGGAACACCTACAACTCGAGTCCGTTGCCGGAAATCCCGGAGTCCGCCATCGATATTGGACTGTTACCTGCGGAGTTTCTGCGCTACTTCGACTGATCGTCGTCCGTTTCGTCCGCGCCTTGCTCGCGCCGCTTCTGCTCTTCTTCGGCCTCGCGCGCTTCGCGTTGTTTGCGGGCGACTTCCTCGAGCATCACGTCGAGCCATTCGCTCACAAATCCTTTTCCTCTTCCTCCGGCTCCTCGGCCATGACCTCATCCATGAGTTCGCGTACCTCGGTGAGCGTCGGCGCATTGGGGTCGGGTTCGACCGTATTGCGGACGAGGCTCGCGCGCGCGAAGACCTCGTGTGAGTCGTGATAGCTCACCAGGGACGCCACGCCGTTCGCCGTGCTCGCAAGGGAACGTATGTGATCTGCGTCGCGCTCACTGAGACCTGCATGGGCTTCGGCGTTCTCCAGCAAAGTCCGGAGCCGTTCCTCAGCCGGGATCGTATCGTCCTCCAGCGGCGCATGCGCTTCGAAATACAGTTCCCCGTTTCGCCACCCGAGGAGATATGGCTCGTTGATGATGCGGACGGTCGCCCCAACGCCGACCAGCGAATACAAGAGCTCTATGTTCTCGGGATACAGCCGCACACAGCCATGGCTGACGCGCATGCCGACGCCGTAGGGCTGATTGGTGCCGTGAATCAGGTAGCCGGGCATCGCCAGTTTGAGCACGTGCGAGCCGAGCGGGTTGTCCGGTCCCGGCGGTACCACGGACGGCAGCGGGTTGCCCAACTCGGCATGCTCGCGGCGAACCGACGCCGGCACGTACCAATGCGGATCGGCTGCTTTCGACACCACCTCCGTCGTGCCGACGGGCGTCTCCCAGCCCACACGCCCGATACCGATCGGATACGTGAGCACGGTCTGCGGCTGGCCGTCGGGAACCTCCGGGAAATAGAACAACCGCTTCGATGCAATGTTCAGCACGACGCCTTCGCGAGGGACATCCGGGACAACGTACTGGGTGGGCAACAGTACCGGTGTCCGGTCCCCGGGCAACCAGGGATCGACCCCGGGATTAGCGGCGATGATCTCGTCGTAGCCCAGGCCGTATTCCCGGGCCAGGTCGGACAGGGTGTTTTCGGCATCGGTATAGACGATCTGCGGCGCGCCGACGACGGACTGCGTCTCCGTCTCGAGCACGAAATAGTTGCGTGAGATCGGCTCCTCCACCGGCCGCTCCTCGAGCGGTACGGTTTCGGGCTGCGCGTCGCCGGACGAGCCGGAGTAAAGATCTTCGAGGAACGTGCAGCCAGCCAGCGCGACAGGCGCCAGCAGTACTATGCATCGTCGAGCAGCTGTAAATGGCGTATTCAAGGCCCTGGCCCCTGGTCCGAAGACGCTATCTTCGCAAAAATTGGCGGGCGAGACGAACTCAGAGCCGAGCGACCCGTACCGTCAGTGGCCAGCGCACCGTTTGCGCGCTCGCGCCCCATGCCCTGCGCAGCTCGTCTTCAATCAGTCCTACCGGATCATCGCCGTGTTTGCGCCGGTACTGCTGGCACGCCGACCAGGTGCGCAGGTAGCCGAGCATGCCATCGACCGACCATCGGGCTGTCATGTCGAACTCGGGCGCCGCCAATTCGGTCCCGGGAAAGACGATGCCTGCGTAGCGTTCCTCGGTCAGGCGCCGTTCGGGTGGCCAGAACGGCCCGACGATATCGGCGTACAAACGCCCGACAGCTGCGTCGCAGCCCGGCGAGACAGTGCACAATTCATAGCACCACGCCGCAACGACACCGCCCGCGACGAGCACGCGCGACGCTTCGGCAAAGAAACGCTCCGTATCGAACCAGTGCAGCGCCTGGCCGACGGTGACGAGATCCGCGGAGTTCTCGCGCAGGCCGGATTCCTCGGCGGTGGCAACCCGGTAGCTGACAGCGGGGTGAAAGACCGCGGCATCGATCTGTGCCCGGCTGGCATCCGTGGCAATGACCCGGTCGAAATATTCGGCGAGGGCGACCGCCGCCTGCCCGTTGCCGGTCGCACAGTCCCATGCGAGCCGCCGACCCGAGAGGCCGGCGAGATGCGCAAACAACTCGCCAGGGTAATGCGGCCGATGCCGCGCGTAACCCGCGGACTGCGCGGAGAAATGGTCCTTGAAGCCCGGCGCTGCCGGCACTACATGCTGCAGGACGGTGTCTTTCCTGCCTGCTTCGCCTCGTTGTAGAGCTTCAACGTCGGTCCAAACTGGCCGACGAGCTGGTCGATGCGCTTTTCGCTGGAGGGGTGTGTCGATAGAAACTCCGCGGGCGCCTGTTCCGCTTCCTGGCCCATGTTCTGCCAGAGCGGGACGCTTTCACGCGGGTCGAAGCCTGCCTTCGCCATGTACTCCAGGCCGATGACATCCGCCTCACTCTCCTGCGAACGGGAGAACGGCAGCATGATGCCCAACGCAGCACCCGCCTGCAGCGCTTCGTAAGCCGAGTAGGTCGCACCCTGGTGGCCACCACCCAGCAGCACTGCGGCAACCTGCACGCCGACGTTCGAGAACGACCCGCGGGACGCGCGCTCGTTTGCGTGACGTGCAGTGACGTGGGCGATTTCATGACCGATGACGGCAGCGAGCTGATCCTGGTTCTGCGCGGCCTTCAGAATACCCGTCATGACACCGATCTTGCCGCCGGGCATGGCGAACGCATTGACGGCGTCCGACTGGAAGATCGCCATCTCCCATTCGAGGTCGCGATACTCGGGCGGCAGCTCCATCACCACGGCCTGCGCGACGCAGTGGATATAGTCGATCTTCGCCCGGTCCGTTTCGAGCGGCATATTCGCCTTCATCTCCGCGAACTGGCGGGCAGACTCGACGGCCAGCTCCTGTTCGTTCTTGAGAACCACCTGCGAGCGCCCGGTGGGCGAGGTCGAACACGCTGCGCCGGCAATGGCGACCAAAACCAGTGAAATCAGTGACTTGACGTGTAGCTGAGGCATGGTTACTCCTTGAACTGCGGCGCCATTATAGCCTTTGCCGCGCCCGCGCAACGGTAACGATTTTGACAGCCCCGCGTTGACTCAGTTCCAAGGGCTGCGCGGCAGCCGCGACTCAAATCGCCGCCGCCAGCTCGCGGCGTCGACCTTCTCGAGCGCGCCGTCGATGTTGTGCATGATGCGTTTCTGCAGCGGCTGCTTGATCTTGTAGCTGACGGTATACAGGTCGCGCTCCGCCGCACGCTGCAGCAACAGTTCATCGCTGGTCAGGATTTCATCGGCCAGGCCGAGTTCGAGGGCGCGCGTGCCATACCAGTGCTCGCCCGTTGCGACGGTGTCGAGGTCCAGGTCCGCCCGGTAACGGCTGACGGCCGCCTTGAACAGCGTGTGGACGTCTTCGAGTTCTTCCTTGAGCTTGGCGCGGTCCGCGTCGGTGTTCTTGCCGAACATCGTCACCGTGCGCTTGAATTTGCCAGCAGAGATTTGCTCGAAATCGACCCCGTGACTGTCGAGGAGGCGATTGAAATTGGGGATCTGCGCCAGCACCCCGATCGAACCCAGGATCGCAAACGGCGCCGCGTAGATTTTCGACGCGACGCAGGCCATCAGGTAGCCACCGCTCGCCGCAACCTTGTCGACACAGACAACCAGGGGCATCTCCCGATCACGAATTCGCGCAAGCTGTGAAGCAGCGAGACCGTGCTCGTGCACGATGCCGCCGTGATTCTCGAGTCGCACGATGACCTCGTCCCCGGACGTCGCAACGTCGAGCACGGCACTGACTTCCTCACGCAACGAGGACACCGCGCTGGCCTTGAGGTCGCCCTTGAAATCGATGATGAAACTGCGTGGGCGGCTCGCGCGTTTTTCCTCGGCTTTTTGCTGCTTCTTCTCTTCCTTGGCCTGCTTCTTGCGCTCGTCTTTTTTCATGACGGCAGAGCGCAGCGCGGCGGCCGTCTTGCGGTATTTCTTGTTCAGGTTTTCGACCTCGAGGCCGTCCTGGGTCGCCTTGCGACCTGCCGCCGCGACTGCCGTAATTATGATCACGATCGCGACGACGATCGTCATGACCTTCAGCAGAAACAATCCGTATTCGGCGAGAAACTCCATCGTCATGTTATCCGCGTGAATCCGTCGCCGCGATCATCCGACCGCCAGGCCGACGTTGTTCTTTTGCAGGACCTGCTCGGCGCGATAGCTCGAACGCACCATCGGGCCCGCCACAACTTCGACGAAGCCGCGCTCCAAACCCTCCGCGCGGTAGGTCTCGAACTCGTCCGGCGTGATGTAGCGTTCAACCGCGAGGTGATAGGGCGTCGGGCGGAGGTATTGTCCGAGCGTCAGTATGTCGACATCGGCTGCGCGCAGATCGTCCATGGTCTTCATGATCTCGCTGTCGCGTTCGCCCAGGCCCAGCATCAGGCTGGTCTTCGTCAGTACCTCGGGGCGGTGTTGCTTGGCATGCCGGAGTACATCGAGCGTCTGTTCGTAACCGGCACGGGGGTCGCGCACCGGGTGTGTGAGGCGTTTCACCGTCTCGACGTTTTGCGCGAACACATCCAGGCCCGAATCGACGACGACCTCGACATGCTTGTGAACACCGTTGAAATCGGGAGTCAGGGCTTCAACGGCCGTGCCGGGGTTGCGTTTCTTGATTTCATGCACGCAGGCGGCGTAATGCGATGCGCCACCGTCCGCCAGGTCGTCGCGGTCGACCGAGGTAATGACGACATACTCGAGCCCCATGAGCTGCACCGCGCGACCCGTATTTGCGGGCTCTTCAGGATCCAGCCAACCCTTCGGGTTGCCCGTGTCGACGGCGCAGAATCGGCACGCGCGCGTGCAAACCGAGCCGAGCACCATGATCGTCGCGGTACCCGCATTCCAGCACTCGCCGATGTTCGGACACATCGACTCTTCGCAGACCGTGCTCAGCCGGTGCTCGTGCACGATGTCGCGCGTATTCGAGTACCCCTTCCCCGACGGCATCTTCGCACGCAACCATTTCGGCTTCTGGCCGTGCACGACAGGCTCGGCGTCGCGGCGCTGCTTCACGCCGTTCTTGATCGCTGGGAAACCTGCGTCGGTCTGGTACTTACGGCCACTCTCGATAATCGGAATGCCGCGAAATTTGGTATCGCTGTCGGTCATAAGTTCGCTTGCCGGCCGAATGCCGGACGCGCATTTTCTCACAAATCATTCGCCGCGTGGGAACCGGATCCGGCGTACAGACCTCAACCTGCCGCAGGCGAACGGGTCATTTCTCTCCCTCATGGCTCGCTGCGCTGCGCTTTACTTCGGTCGACAAACGCCCCGATCGCCTGCCGGTTTTGACGGCGCCGGACGCTGGAGCAGCGGGTTGTTGGCTGATCGCGCCTAATCCGCGCGCTGCGCGATGCAGTGCCGGCCAGCGGTGTTCCTCGAAGGAAGTAAAGCGGACCGAAGGGAGCCATGACTGAGAGGAACACCGCTGGCCGGCACACAGAGGCCGTTTTCGACATGCGGCCAGGAATCGGTCAAAAAAAATCCCGGCCGAAGCCGGGAGAGTCAGGGGGAATCCGTAGATTCTGCAAGCACGCCAGAAGTAACTAGTGCAATCTTGACCAGCTCAGGAGCTTCACCGAACTCCGGTGCAGGTCGAAATTCCGGGCCAGTGCGGCCTCGATGTCGCGCGTATCCGTGGTGTAATCCATCGGCTGGCTCAGTTCGACCACGCCGCTGAATTCATTACCGTCACGATACTGCGTGTCGGTCAGGATGAACTGTGTGTAGTACTTCGCGGACATGGGTACAGATTACGCCGGTCGTTTTTCTTCGGCTGTGAGCTAGAGCACAAAATTCTGACGAGGGGCGCCGCACTTCCCAAATGGTGACCTCGATCACAGCCGAAACCGGGCATCCGTTCGCGGTGCTGCCCTGCAGCACGACCGCGCAGAGCCCTGCAAAGATGAAGAATCGAGCGTAATATTCTGGAATTCTGGGAAAAATCAGAGAAAATCGGCGACGCGGTGCACAGTTTTGGGCCCGTGACATATGTAATATCGAGCTGTAACTGCCAGTCGCTTGGGCAGTTCTCCTCACGAACAAACCGGGGAACGATTCAATGATCGTATTACCAACGTGGCCACGGGCCCTGATTCTGGGCGTACTGGCGCTCGGAGCCGCATCAGCTCTGGCGCAGAATGAACTGAGAAGCACCTTCTTCAAGGACGCGGATGCCGCCAAGGCGGCCGCCGATGCCGTCGATGCCGAGTGGCTGGCACCTCGCTCCTACGAGCGCGGCATGCGCGAGTACGAGGATGCTGAAAAGGCACTGGAGCGCGGCCGCAATATCGAGTACGTGCGAACCAACGCCGCGGAAGCCGCCAACTATTTCACCGACGCGGCGAAAGCGGCCCAGCTGGCGCGAACCGCGCTGGCGCAGGCTCTGAAGAGCCGCCAGGACGCGGCTAACGCACAGGCTCCGAAACTGTCGCCGGACCTGTGGGAAGATGCACAGGACAAGTTCGGCGACGCGATCCGCTACCTTGAGACCGGCAATCTCAAGAGTGCCAAGCGCCGCGAGGTAGAAGCAACGACGCTGTACCGCGACGCAGAGCTCGTCGCGATAAAGGCACAGTATCTCGGCGAAACGCGCCAACTGCTCTCCGAAGCTGACCGCCGTCGCGTGGGCCGCTATGCACCGATTACCCTCGGCAAGGCAAAACAGTTGCTCGCCGACGCGGAGCGTGAGCTCAACGAGAACCGTTATGACACGGACCTCCCCCGCAGCCTGGCCCAGCAGGCGAACTACGAGGCGAAGCACGCGATCTACCTGTCGGAAATCGTCCTCAAGGTTCGCGACAAGGATCTGACGCCCGAGCAGCTCGTATTGCTGTGGGAAGAACAGTTCCGGGCCGTCGCGGGTGCCGCCGACGTAATCCCAGACATGCACGACGGACCCGACCGACTAACCGCCGGACTCGTCACCTACATCGAGGACATACGCAACGAGAAGCAGGCGCTCGAACAGGAGAACGCGGATAACCAGCTGCGTCTCGCCGACATGGAAGAGGAACTACGCGCACTGGACGAACGCCTCGGCGGCGCAACGGCGGAACGCACCGCGCTGATTCAGCGCATCGAGGCGCAGGAACGCATCAAGGAGCAGTTCGAGCAGATCGAGCGGATGTTCAGCAACGACGAGGCGCGTGTCTTCCGCCAGGGCAACACGATCATCATGCGTCTGGTCGGCCTGACCTTCGACAGTGGCTCGGCGCAACTCAAGCCAGCGAATTTCGACCTTCTCGCAAAGGTGGAAAAGGCCATCGACGTTTTTCCCCGCAGCGAGCTGATCATCGAAGGGCATACCGACTCGCATGGCAGCGACGACCTGAATCAGAAGCTGTCGCAGGACCGCGCAGAATCGGTACAGCAGTACATGATCAATGCGATGCGTATTCCGAGCTATCGCCTGATTGCAACCGGCTACGGCGAGACCCGTCCCGTCGCGAGCAACGAGACGGCGTCGGGCCGCGAAAAGAACCGCCGCATCGACATCGTCATCAAGCCGAATCTCGACGCCAGCTGACCCTTAAACGGCATGTTGCTGTTGTCGCCACCAGTCGGCGACAACAGCCGCCGTCACCTTGTTGACCAGGTAGCCATACTCGGCGTGCACGTTCAGCTCGCCGTCGTGGCGGAAAAAATTGAAAATTTCGATGTCCTCGATGCACTCGACGAGACCGAGCTCCACCATCTCACCGAAATCGTTTCCCAGGCAGGGGTTGACTGCGGTCATATCGCCCACGGCGGACAGGTTGACCCAGCGCCGGATATTGCAGGGATATCGTGCTCGTCCGGACTCGTCGTGGCCGAGGATTCGCCGCTGCAGGTAACCCTGGCCGAGCGGTGATCCCATCGTCAGCAGCAGATCGATCTGCAGTTCGTCCCGCGGGTCGCGACTCATCTCCCAGAGCACGTCATAGGCGATTACCGAGCCCATGCTGTGCGCCGCGAGCAGCACGGGCCTGCCCGACTCCCACGCCGCCCGCAGCGGCATCTTGAGCATTTCCCGGGTGTGTGCAGCAATGTCGTTACGGTTGTGCGCGTAACGCATCAGGTCGCGGAGGTGCAGCTCAACACGCTCACTCGCAAGATGTGGGATGAGGAACGGAAACAGGTTCCCGACCCGGTAAAGCCAACGCAGCAGCCGCTTGCCGAGCGACGACGCCTCGACGATGTCCTGCTCACTCGCATCGGGACGGTTGAATAAGTCGTCGATCGATTTCGCGTCGAGCGCGAAGTCCCGGTGTTCGCGATAGAAATCGTATGTCCAGGCGACCAGGTCGAAACTGCGTTCGGCGGCATCGAATTCCTTGCCCACGTCCTCATCGTGGCGCCGCAATCCCTCTGCAAGGCAGCGCCGCAGAGCTTGCTTGTGTACGCCCGCCTCGGGCTTCGGCAGCAGCCCCGGCACATAGAGAATCAGCGGCGAGGTCATTCCGGCGGTGCAGGCACAGCAAACATCTCGTCGAGTTCCCGGAGATTTGAGATTGTCCGGTCCGGCGGCTCGAGGCTGCCCGGCCATTCGTGACCGTTGCGATTCAGCCAGACTGTTCTCAGGCCCGCCGAACGCGCCCCGTGTACGTCGAATTCGGGATGGTCCCCGACATGCAGTGTCTCTTGCGCGGTCGCGCCGCCGACGCTCACCGCGGCGTCGAAAATAGGCCTTGCTGGTTTGGCGGCGCCGGCGGAGCGCGCGGATACAACGGCGTGGAAAAAGTGGTCTATGCCGATTCGCTCCAGTCTCGCGTTGCCGTTTGTCACGGCCACCAGCGTGAATCGGCTCGCGAGAGACTCGAGCGCGGGCCGCACCTCGGGGAACAATTCGACCGTGTTGCGCTCCGTGTCGAAGACGTCGAACGCCTCGTCGACAAAATCGTCACCGTAGCCCGCGGCGACGCCCATGCGCGCAAGCACCTCGCAGCGAACGAACGTCAGGTCGTGAGACCGGTCCTCGTACTCTGCAAAAACCTGTGCCCGCAGCTCGACGATGTCTTCGGGCTGGTGCATTTCCACGACGCGAGGGTATCGTTCCGCAAGCCAGTCCCGCAGTCGCGCTTCTGCGCGCAGTATGACGGGCGTGATGTCCCACAGCGTGTCATCGAGATCCAGGGTTATCGTGCGAATGTCGTTCACATCTTGCTCGCCACGCCGCAATGAACCACCATTGTGGTCCGTTTCAACAAATCACTTCAACCCGGACGATTTCATGAAGTACCTGCACACAATGGTGCGCGTCAGCGACGTGGACGAGTCGATAGACTTCTATTGCAACAAGCTCGGGCTCCTGGAGCTGAAACGCTACGACAGCGAAAAGGGTCGATTCACGCTCGTCTTCCTCGCCGCACCCGGCGATGAAGACGCGCAGATCGAGCTTACGTATAACTGGGACCCGGAAGATTACGACGAAGGACGAAATTTCGGCCACCTCGCTTACCGCGTTGACGACATATATGCGCTTTGCCAGAAACTGATGGACGCCGGCGTGACCATCAACCGCCCGCCTCGCGACGGCCACATGGCGTTCGTGCGCTCCCCCGACAACATCTCGATCGAACTCCTGCAGAAGGGCGACGCGCTGCCGCCGCAGGAACCCTGGGCGTCCATGCCAAACTCCGGCCACTGGTAATCGAAATTACACCCCGGGACGGCGAGCGCGAAATGCTTACCGTCGCCTGATCCCGGCGGAGTTTGTGACACAGGCGGGCTGCGGCGACGATTTTTCTCGTCATGGCTCGCTGCGCTGCGCTTTACTTCCTCGAAAAACATCGCCGGCAGCCCGCCCTGCGAATCTTGGCGCGGTATCGCGGCTGCGGCGTATTGTCCGCGGCAGGCCGCTGGGGTGTTCCTCGAGGGAAGTAAAGCGCAGGCGAGCGCAGCGAGCCCAGCCATGACCGAGAGGAATTCCCCAGCGGCCTGCCCTGCCGACGAGCCCGCCGGGATCAGGCAGCGTCGGCGATCTGTTGTCGGGGGAGTTTGGCTTGTTCAGGTCTGGGGCATCAGCGGCGGCAGCGGGTCGCGCGCAGCATCCTCGCCGGTCTCATCGAGTACGGCGAAAGAGCGCACCGACTTCGCGAGCGCCTGGCCGTCCCAGCCCTCCCCGTTGCGTCCGTAGGCAGCGAGGGAAAGCCGGCCCAATTCGTCCGACAGCGGCGCAGACACGCGTCGTGAGAGCGCGCCGATGCTGCGCGGCGTGTCATCGGGCCATTGCAGCCGCCCCCACTCGAGCATCGCCTGCCTGACACCCGCTCCGTCTCCCGAGAGTGCCGCCTTGCGCGCTGCTTTCAGGTGCCGTGCCTGTTGCTTGTGCAGCGGCGGCGGGGCAGGTTCGCGCGGCTCGCGTTTCGGGCGTGATGACAACCACCAGGCGGCCAGCGTCAGCAGCCACAGTACGACGACTACCTGCGCGACGAGGCGCCAGAAATCGCGGCCCATGGACACCTCGGCGGACGGTGCCTCCGTATCGTCAACCGGGGTCGTCACCGTCGGCGCCGGATCGACGACGGGTGCCTCACGCGACGGCAGTATGCTGATGCTGCGCTCCGGCAGCTCGGCAACCTTCCACTCGCCCGCTTCGACATCCCACCAAGGCAGCCGCAGCGCCGGTAAGGTCATGACACCGCCGTCGACGCCGATGATCGCGTACTGGTCCTTGCGAACGCCGCGGATACCGCCGGGCTCGATCTGCCGGCTGAGCTCGGGCCTGTCCGGGTAAATGTTGACGCCGCTGACGTTCGGCGGCTCGATGGCCGGTATCTGCGTTTCCAGCTGACCCAGCGCATTGATCTCGATGACGCGGGTTATCGGTTCGCCTGCCTTCAGATCGTCGGGCTGCCGCGACCAGTTATCGCGGAGCTGCAAGTCCCTGGCCGGCAACCATGCCGCGTCGGGAAAATCGGCTGGCGGCTCCGGTATCGGCAGTACACGTATCGCCTGCGGTTCGGACTCGAACACCTTGCGTCCCGTAATTCTGCCAGCGCGCAGAACACGCGCCTCGAAACGCGCAGGCGATATGGTGACCTCGCCGCTTTCCTGCGGGAATATCGCGTAAGCGCGTTCGACCACGTTGTAGGTGCGGTCGTTCAGGCGCGCGTCGTAGCTGCGTTCCTCGCCGGCTACCTCGATCAGCACTTCGGCGCCACCAAACTGGGGGTCGCGCAGGGCCGGCTGTCGCGTCGGCACGGCGCGATACACCTTGATGCGGTAGAGCACCTGCGCCTGCACGTAAGACTCCGCGTAATCGACTTCGCTGGTAATGAAGACGTCGGCTTCGCCAGGCGGCGCGTTGGTGGGCTGGCGCACGGTAATGCGCTGTGGCTGACTGCTCTCCGAACCCACGGCAACCGGCGGTATGACCAGCTCGCCGGTCCGTTTGGCCATGAGCTGGTAGGTCCAGGTACGGCTACGCGAAATTTCGCCGTTGACGATCATCGTGTTGCTGAGCTGACTGCTCTGCCCGACGTAGAAATCCTCGTGAAGAGACGAGACATCGGGTTGCAGATCGATATCCGTGTCGACCACGATCTCGAGCATGAACGACTCGTTGAGGTCGATGGCGTTACGATCCACCCGCGCCGTCACGGCGGCCTGTGCCGCGCTGATCGACATCAGCATGGTAACGAGCGCGAGCCACGCTCGATGCATACCGAAGTCGCGTGAATTCACCATGGCTGCACCTCGTCGTCGGGCCAAAGGTTATTGCCGTCCTGGTCGCGTCCCATCCTCTGATACTGGTAGCGGAACTTGCGGCGCAGGAGTCCGCCCGGATCGTTCGGGATTCGTCGTAACCATTGTTCCATTGCCTGCTGCTGTTCCTGCTCGCGGCGCAGTGCCTCGAGCTGTTCCTCGCTGAGCTGGGGCGATTGCTGCCCGGCTTCTTTCTCGGCTTCTTCGGCCGCGCGCTGCAGTTCCTCCTGCAGCGCCTGCATATCTTCCTCGCTCATCTCGTCATCACGCTGCGATGCGTTCTGCTCGCCGGACTGGCTTTGCGAATCCGACGAACCTTCCGAACTCTCGTTCTGCGAAGAGGCGTCGCTTTCGGACTCCTGGCTGTCGCCGCCCGACTGATCCGATGACTGCTGGTCGTCGCCCTGGTTTTGCTGCTGCGATTCCTGGTCCTGCATCTGTTTGAGCAGGTCCCGGTTGAATGCCGCGTCCTCGTTGTCCGGATCGGCCTCCAGCACCTGTTCGTAAGCGTCGATCGCGGAATCGAACTCACCCTGCCGGGCAAGTGCGTTGCCCAGGTTGTAGAGATTTCGCAAATCGTCCTGTTCCGCGAATCGCGCCGCACTCTGCGCGTATGCGCCGGCCTCGTATTCGGCCACGGCACGCCATTCCGGATCCTCGAACAGGCCGGCCGCGTCCGCCGCTTTGCCCGCCTCGAGTTGCCGCTGCGCCTGCTGGTCCTTGTTGAACCACAGGTCGTCCCAGAGTGAAGCCTCGGCGGGCTGGCTCAGCGGCAGCACGGCGATCGCGAGCATGACGACCCAGCCGCGCCGGAACGCCAGTGCGCCCAGCGGCAGCAACAGCAAGGCGAGCCACGGACCTTCTTCCCGCCACTGATCCGTTGCGAGCGAGTCGTCGCTCGATTTGCGCGTACCGACCTCGCCCGCCATCAGGTAGTCGAGGTCGCGGCCGTCCGACGACAGCGTCGCGTAACGCCCGGAGCCGCTCATCGCTAGCTCGCGCAAGCCGCGCTCCTCGAGACGCGCAACCGCTATCCGTCCTGCCTGGTCGGTAACGAAGCCGCCGGATAGCTTCGGTATTGGGGCGCCTTCCTTCGTGCCGGCGCCAAGCACGGACAGCGTGTAACCCGCATCACGAAGATCGCGCGCGGCCCGCTCGGTTGCGGGCGACGAGCCGCCATCGGTAATCAGCAATACTTCGCCGAAAGCGGCTCCGGCCTGATCGAGAAGCTGCCGCCCCTTGTAAATGGCAGCTGCGGGGTAGCTGCCGCGACTTGGCATGATATCCGTGCTCAGGCTGTTCACCAGCGCCGCGATCGTGTCGTTGTCATTCGTCAGCGGCGTAACGGTGAACGCATTGGACGAATAAACGACGAGCGCCGTCTGGCCGCTGGCGCGGCGCTCGAGAATATCCAGAATCTTGAGGCGCGCACGAAGCATCCGGCTCGGCGCAACGTCCTGCGCGTCCATGGACCGGGACAGGTCGAGCGCGACGACAAGCGCCTGGTCGGACCGGTATACCGGCTGCTCGATGCGCTGCCACGCGGGTCCCGCGAGCGACAATACGCCGATGACCCCCGTGATTCCGACCAGCCACCAGCGCAGATCGGATTTGCGGCGCGGAGATCCCGACAGAATGTGCGGCGCGAGCGCCGGGTCGACGACCCGCTGCCAGTTGCCCGGGCCGAGCTGGCGACGGGCGAGCAGCACTGCCGTCGCGATTACCGCCGGGATAGCCCACAGCCATTCGGGACGGAGAAACTGAAACTCAGCCGGCATGGGTCCGTACCCCGCTGATTCGCCGCAGGCGCAGCGATTGCAGCAAACTCACAATGCAGAGGAAAACCGAGAGCGCGACTGCCCCGGAGAGCGGCCAGAAATACAATGACTGGACCGGCCGGAAGCCCGCTTCCGGCTCCTCGACCGGCTCGAGTTCGTCAACGAGCCTGTAGATGTCCTGCAGCGTCGCGGTATCGGTCGCGCGAAAGTAGCGCCCGCCTGTAAGATCCGCGATGCCCGTGAGCGTTTCCTCGTCGAGATCGGCCGACGGATTGACCCGGCGGCGGCCGCCGATAATAGAGGCCACCTCGAGTTGCTCGGCGCCGATACCGATAGTGTAGATACGCAACCCGACCTGGGCGGCAAGCTCGGCGGCCTTCATCGGGTCGATCTCGCCGGCCGTGTTGGCACCATCCGTCAACAACACCAGCACCTGTTCGCCCGCATCCTCTTCCTGGTCGTGGATGCGTTTAACCGCGAGGGTGATCGCATCGCCGATCGCGGTCTTTTCGCCCGCGAGACCGATAAACGCTTCCATGAGAAGTATCTTCACCGTTTCGCGGTCGAGCGTCAGCGGCACCTGCAGATAGGCTCGCTCACCGAACAGGATAAGGCCGATGCGGTCGCCTTCCCGGCGGCTGATGAAATCGCTCGCCACGGCTTTCGTTGCCGTGAGACGGTCGACGCGACGATTGCCGAGTTCGAAATCCTTCTGGTCCATGCTCCCGGAGAGATCCACGGCGAGCATCAGGTTGCGGCCGGATACCGGCACTTCGAGTTCGTCGCCGATACGTTCGGGTCGTGCCGCGGCGATGACCAGCAGCACCCAGGCGATCATCGCAACCCAGATCCGCCAGTTGAGCAACTGCTCGGATCGCGAACGGTCGGCGAGTACGTCGAAACCGGCAAAGCTCGGCACACGAAGTCCGGCTTCCTGCAGCTGGTTCGCCTCGGGCAACAGGGCGCGGGCGATGAACGGCAGCGGCAGTGCCAGGAGCAACCAAGGCCATGCGAACGACAGCATCAGGCGCCTCTCCCCACCGGCGTCCGCAGCCGCTCCCGAACTGCCGCGAGCATGCCGTCGATGTCTACATCCTCGGCGACCGTCTCGGGCTTGCGATACGGCAGCTCAAGCAGGCTGCGGCCTGCGCCCTTGTGAAACCGCGGCTCGTCGAGATCGCGGTCCAGCCATGCGAGCCAGGCATCGCCGGTAAGACCGGCGACCTCGGCGCGGGGCGCGTAGGCAAGCATCGTGCGCCGCAACAACTCCGACACTTCGGCGCCAAGCGTGACCGGGTTCCCGTGGTAGGCGTACGCCGAGCGGCTTTTCTCCAGCTGTTTGAGCGCCTTGCGTCGCGCAGCCGCATGTGCGCGCCGTCTCGACCAGGCACGAAGCAGAAAACCGGCAGCGGCGACCAGCAACACGATGAGCACCCACCAGCCCGGTGCAAGCGGCCACCAGCCGACCGCCTCCGGCAGGTGCAGGGCGCGCAGCGGAATCTCCTGCGGATCCACTAGTGCGTCCTCCTTCCAAGTGCTGTCTGCAACGCACTGACGGGATCGTCGTCCGTCGAGAGCTGCATGAGGTGGATGCCGTAGCGCTGGCAAAAATGCCCGAGTTCGTGGGCGCGATTTTCGAAAGCGTCCCGGTAGTCGCGGCGTGCCGCCTGCGCATGGGTGTCGATAGCCAACTCGTCGTCGTCCCTGATGAGCCTGTAGCGGCCCGGCGGGGGCAACTCGCGCTCAAGCGGATCGCTCAGGACGACAGCGAGCACTTCGTTATGGCGCGCCACGCTCGACAGGTACGACTGTGCGGCACGATTGATACCCAGGAAGTCGCTGAGGATGACGACGAGGCTGCCAGGCCGCGCAACACGCCGCAGAGACGCCATTGCCAGCGTGAGCGGCGCTTCGCGGTCATTCGCATGCTCGTGTTCACGCCGCTCCCAGTCCGGGTGCTCGGCGAGTTCGTGCAGAAACCGCAGGGCCGCCTGCCGGCCGAGCCGGGGTTTCAGTTCGCGATGCACCGTGTCGCCGAAGATGAGCCCGCCGAGACGGTCGCCGCGGTGATGCGCCGCCCATGACAGCAGCGCGGCGGCGCGGCTCGCGTTGACCGACTTGAAGCAGCCGCGGGTCGCAAAGTGCATGTTGGACCGCAGGTCAACCATGACCAGTACCGGCCGCTCGCGTTCTTCACGAAAGAGCTTGGTGTAGGCCGTGGTGCTGCGTGCTGTCACGCGCCAGTCGATCGAGCGCGGGTCGTCGCCGGGCTGGTAGGGCCGCGACTCGTCGAATTCCATGCCGCGGCCGCGGAAATGCGAAACGTATGCGCCGGTCTGCAGGGACCGGACCCTGAGCACGTCGAGCGCTATCGCACGCGCCGGGCCGCTCAGGCGAATCAGGCCCGATTGCGACACGCTGACGGGCGATGCGTTCTCGGAGATGTGGTCGAGTTGCCGCATTACGGCACACCAACACCATCCAGTATGCGCTCGATGACAGAATTCGCGTCGACGCCGTCAGCCTCGGCCTCGAAACTGAGCACGAGGCGGTGGCGCAGAACATCGGCGGTCACGTCCTGGATATCTTCAGGACCCACGTAGTCCCTTCCCTCGAGCCAGGCCCGCGCCCTCGCGGCACGGTCGATGCCGATGCTGGCGCGAGGGCTGGCACCATAGAGAATCTGGCCCTCCAGGGAATCGTCGACCGCGCCGGCGTTGCGCGTGGCCAGCACGATATTGACGATGTATTCCTCGAGTTCGTCGGCGAGGTGCAGGCGCAGGATTTCCTGGCGCGCCTGCATGACAGACGTTACCGACAGCAACTCCGGCGGCTGGAACGCGTCGCGTTTGTTCGCCTTGGCTTCATCCCGGTTCAGTACGAGGATGCTGCGCTCCTGTTCCGCGTTGGGGTAGCCCACCTGAACGTGCAGCAGGAAACGGTCGAGCTGGGCTTCCGGCAGCGGATAGGTGCCCTCCTGCTCGATCGGGTTCTGCGTGGCCATGACCAGGAACAGGTCATCGAGCGGATAGCTCTTGTCACCAACCGAGATCTGGCGTTCCTCCATTGCCTCGAGGAGTGCCGACTGGACCTTGGCCGGGGCACGATTGATCTCGTCCGCGAGAATCAGGTTGTGGAACAGCGGGCCCTTGCGAAACTCGAATGTGCCTTCCTGTGGCCGGTAAATATCGGTGCCCGTCAAATCCGCAGGCAGCAGGTCAGGCGTGAATTGCAGGCGGTGGAAATCGCCCTCGATGCTCTCCGCAAGCACCTTGATGGCGCGGGTCTTGGCGAGGCCCGGTGCGCCCTCGACCAACAGGTGCCCGTCGCACAGAAGCGCGATCAGCATGCGGTTGATCAGGTGCGACTGCCCGATGATCAAGCGGCTGGCATGCGCCTCAAGTTGCTGGAATTGATCTGCGACGCTCATCAATGGCTCCCGGGCCGGTTTGGGGCGTGACATTGTAGAGAGGATGCCTGTTGAGGCCAACTCGTCGCCGTGAATTTTGTCCATCAGTGGATCACTTCGGTAATAATGTTCCGTTCTCAGACAACAGCGAGCAACGAACATTGCAGGGAATTCGCGAAAATGTACCTTCTTCGACACTGATCGCAGCCGTTGCATCCGCCTGGCTGGCCGCCTGTGGCGATACGCCGGAGCCGGCAGCGCTGCCGGCGTTGTTGCCACCGCCGCCGGAGACCCGCGGTTGCGGCGAGCAGGGCTACCTTCGCACAAGTTTTTACGGCGAGTTTTCGGGCCCGATCGACTGGTCTGCCGGCGATATCGACTGCGCGGGCATGCCGCGCCCGAATGGTGAAGGCGCGCGCCTGAGATTCGCGGGAAAATCGGGAGATCTGGCGATAGCGATCATCATCGCGATGCCCGGCCTCGAACGCGCCAGCACGGCGCGGGAACTCGGCAGCAATGTCACGGTAATCGAGGAAGGCAGCGGGCGCTTTTTCAGCACATCGGGCCTCGAAAGCTGCTGGACCGACGTCACCGGACAACAGGGCATTGAGGATAGCGAGAACGTCTACTTCATCGCGGGAACGCTGTACTGCATCGCCCCGCTGGCGGAAGTTAACGGCGACTCGAGCGTCACCTTGCGCGAACTGCATTTCGGCGGCCTCCTCGATTGGGGCGCAAGATGAGATCCGTGCGCGCAATCCTGCTGATGCTGTGCCTTATGCCTCTGTCGGCAACTGCCCAGGAACCCCTCGAGCAGTCTTTCGAGTCAGATGTGCTCGTCATCGTCGCGCGCGACGCCTGTTACCGCTTCGACATCTACCTTGCCCTCAGCGGGCAACAACAGCGGCGTGGACTCATGTTCGTTCGCAAGATGCCCGCATGGACCGGCATGCTGTTCGTCTACCCGGACGAAAACTACCGTTCGATGTGGATGAAGAACACCTATATACCGCTGGACATGGTGTTTGCCCGTCGCGACGGCAGTATCGCGAACATAGCAAGCGACACCGTGCCGTTATCGGAGCAATCCATTACCTCGAGCAAACCCGTCAGCTTCGTGCTGGAACTCAATGCGGGTACTGCCCGGCGCCTGTCAATCGACGCAGACAGCCACCTCATATGGGAACCGGCGATGCAGTAGCCGTCAAAGTACGGCGGCGACCGACCTTGCGATATGTCCGACGTTGTCCGCCGTTATGCCAGCGATATTGATGCGGCTCGAATCGACCATGTAAACCGAGTGTTCTTTTTTCAGGCGGCTGACCTGCTCGGGCGACACACCAAGAAAGCAGAACATGCCCTTCGCGCGCACGAGGTGGGAAAAGTCGTGATCGGGCGCTTCCTCGCGCAAGGCATCGTGAAGCAGCTGCCGCATCTCGCAGAGCCGCTCACGCATCTCGGTGAGCTCTTCGATCCAGTCGGCACGAAGCTTGTCGTCGTCCAGGATCATCGCGACCACGGCTGCGCCATGGTCGGGCGGCATGGAGTAAATGGTGCGCACCACGTTGTTGGCCTGCGACTGCACGACGTCACGTGCGTTGCTATCGGCCGTGACGACGAACAGGGCGCCGACGCGGTCCCGATAGAGCCCGAAATTCTTGGAACAGGAGTTGGCGACGAGCATTTCGGGCACGCGCCCGGCGAGCTCGCGAATCAGGAATGCATCGGCATCCAGGTCCGTCGCGAAACCCTGGTAGGCAATATCAACGAACGGCAATAGCTCGCGCTCGACGATAACGTCGGCTATGGCTCGCCATTGCGCCTCGTCCGGATCGATCCCGGTCGGGTTGTGGCAGCAGGTGTGGAGCAGGACGATGTCGCCCTTCGGTATACCGCGCAACGAGTCCAGCATCCCGTCCAGGTCGAGCGCCTTCGTTGTTTCGTCGTAGTACGCATAGGGCTTCAGGTTGAGGCCAGCGCCGCCAAGCAAGGGTACGTGATTTGCCCAGGTAGGGCTGCTGACCCAGACGGTCGTGTCCTCTCTCGCGCGCAGGATGACACCTGCAGCCACCCTCAGCGACCCCGAGCCTCCCGGCGTCTGCAACATAGCGACCCGATCGTTTGCGACCGTGCCCGCGAAGGTCAAGTCCCGCATGGCTTCATTGAAATCTGCCGGCCCCGCCGAACCGATGTAGGCCTTCGACGCCTGCGTATCGATCAGGCGCTGCTCGGCCCGCTTGACGACATCGAGCACGGGCGTCTCTCCCGCCGCGTTCCGGTATACGCCGATCCCGAGATCCACTTTCGGGTCACGAGGGTCGTTTCGGCATTCGGTGATCAGGCCGATGATGGCATCGGGTGGCAGAAGCTCCAGCGATTCAAACAAGGGACGTCTCCGGTCTACGGGCAAACCATGCAAATTCTATATGCGCAGAGCGTAATCGCGTCGCGTCCGAAACTGCAACAAAAAACGCCGGCTCGCAGCCGGCGTTTCGATGCTGAGTTAATTTCTACTCAGGACTTGGGCGCCCAGACGCTGCACCAGCCTTTCGCGTTGACGAGCTTGCCCGGGAAGATCTGGCACTGCAGCCATCCGCCCTGGTCTTCACCCTGCGCGAGCGCACAGTTGGCACAATTCTGCACCTCTGCGCTGTTTGCACGGCTCGCCGGATCGACGGTGCTCGCATCGTGCGTGTATTTCATGCCCGTCGCCATCGGATCATCTTCCGAGAGCTTCGGCATGTCCTCTGCTTGAGCTGAGCGGCCCGGCTGTACGAGAGCGCCGGCGGCGGCAACGGCAGACAACTGGATAAACTTACGGCGTGCAATTTTACTCAACGGAGTCTCCTCGATACTTTTTTTGGTTTTGCGCCGGAACGAGCCCAGCGAGCGCTATTCTAAACCAGTTATAAAGTCAGCGCCGCATTCTACGTGCCGAACCTGAACGGCAGCATAACGAGATACACCAATTGTCCACCTATTGATGAGACTCAATTGAGAACGATTATCATTTGTATTGTTGCCCTGTTGTTTTCCGGGCCTGCCGCCGCGGCCCACCACTACACCGTGCACGTCGATGCCGCCCTCGACACGCTGCGCGTCACGGCCCGTTTCGCGTCCCCGGTTCAGTCTGTCCGCGCGCGCCACGGTTCGGCCGGCCGGTTTCTGCTCGAAGCGGCGGATTGCGAGACGGGCCTGCCTCTCGAGAGGCGGGGCCGCACACTGACGTCGCCGCAAACCTCCATCTCCTGTATCGACTACGTCGTGGACCTGCGCGGGGCCGCTGCGGCCGAGCGCCGCAACGAGGGCCTGGACCCGGACAACGTCGTCGTGTCTCCGGCCGTCTGGCTGTGGCAACCAAGGACAGCCGCGGAGTCGCGCGTCATCGTACGCTTCCTGCTCGGAGACGGTGTCGACGTATCCGTGCCCTGGCAAACTGTCGGGGATATCGAGCACACGTACGAGATACCGCCTTCGCCACGCAGCGCTCGAGCGCCCGCCGCGTTCGGACGTTTCATACATGTCCATCAAGAGCCGTCCGCAGGCATGCCGCGCATTGCGCTCTTGCGGTCCCCGGGCAATGTCGATGACGACGCGATCATCGACTGGATCCTGGACACTGTCGGTTACGTCAGCCTGGCCTATGGACGATTCCCGAATCCCGGCGCGCATGTTGTCGTGATGCCTGTCGGCAAGAACGGCTGGCGGAGCGACTCGCCGGTGCCGTTCGGCCGGGTCGTTCGCGACGGCGGAGAAAGCATAGAACTCTTCATCGACAAGCGCCGGCCCATCGAGGATTTCTACGACGACTGGACGGCGACACACGAGTTCAGCCACCTGATGCTGCCGTTCCTGCAGTCTTCGCATCGCTGGATCTCGGAAGGGTTCGCCCAGTACTACCAGAACGTGCTGCTTGCGCGCGCGGGACGCTACGAGGTGCAGCGCGCGTGGCAAAAACTCTACGAGGGGTTCGAGCGTGGCAGGAAATCGCGACCCGAACTGTCGGCGAATGAGGCGTCCCGCCGCGGTGTGGGCGCGGCCACGATGAAAATTTACTGGAGCGGCGCCATAGTCGCGCTGATGGCCGACGTCGAATTGCGCGAGCGCTCGGGTGGCCGCGAGTCACTCGACGACGTACTCGACCGGCTGCAGCGATGCTGCCTGCCGGCCGCCGATCGGTGGACCGGACCGCAGCTGTTCGGGAAGCTGGACAGCCTGGTCGAGGAACCGGTCTTTATGCCGCTATACCAGCAATATGCCGACAAGGAAGGATTTCCCGATATCGCGCCGCTGTTCCGGCGCCTCGGCGTCGATATCGAGGATGGCCGGGTCGCGCTGCACGATGACGCCGAACTCGCGTCGGTTCGCGACGCGATTACGCGGTCGGCTTCGGATGCGGGCGCCCGGGCGTTTATCGACCGAAGTAGAGCGCAGCAAGCGAAGCGCAGCGAGCCATGAGGGAGAGAAATGCCCGGGGGTCTGCGCAGCTTATGAATCCGCGTCAGCGTCCTGGAACAGCCAGCTCTCGATGGGCTTTTTCAGGTAGCGGGGAAACAGGATGAACGCGGCGGCCAGCGCGATGGCGCCTGCCGGCGGCCACAACATGACGACGTACATGGGCCAGAGCAGCGCACGAACGAAATTTATCAGCGTGTCGACGAGGAACTGAATGCCGAACCCGATGAGCTCCGAACTCAGGATGTTGTTCATCGCGACGAACTGGGGAATGTCTTCGACCACAGCCTCGCGAATCTCGAAAAAGAGGAAGGCCAATGCGAAACCGACGGCATAGAGACCGCCGCCGCGAACCTTCCATACCTTGCGAAACCAGGAACGAAACCAGCCGTGCGCCTTGTCCGGCAATCCTCCGGGCCGCGCCACGGCTTCACGGCCGAGCTCCCCGGCCGCCCGAAGATTCTCGCCGACTCGCCGCCCGACCGACTTCCGCGGTCCGGGCGGCGGTTTTTTTCGGTCAGCTCTTGTCAAGTTTGTGGATCTTCGTACCTTCGAGCGTCAGGTTGTACATCAGCCCCTTGGAACCGAAAATGAACCCGACGACGGGATCCTTGATGTTCTTCGAGTCGATCGTCTTGCCCGCGCCAAGATCGATCAGCGCAACCGAGCCGTCGATGCCAACCTTCCAGCCTTCGCTGTTGCGGAACTTGTTCAGCGACTCCTCGGTCATGAACACGATGACGATCGACCGCGCTTGTGCGCCGAGCTGAAAGCCGATCGATCCGCTCGACGTGCGGTAATAATCGACCACCCCTTTACCGATAAGCAATGCGCCTTCACCGGTCTCGCCGCCGATACCGACACCAACCTTGTAAACTTTCGGGAACACGAGGTAACCGGAGGCTTGCTGCAGGAACACCTCGGCGCCATTGACGTTCTTCTTGAACTCCTCGATGGTTTCCTTGACGCGGACGTCGATTTCCGCGGCCGACGCGGCCATCGCCGTAGGTGATGCGCTCATCGCACCAAGAAGGCCGAACGCGATCACGAGCTTGATGAGTCTGGTCATAGTCCTGTCCTTGAATTGAACTACCGGCAGGCTTGCCGGTGGTGAATGAAGTCTTCGTAAGCTGCGCATTTTACTCGCTTCGACATGAATTCTCACTGAACGGCGGCGGTCCGGGTGAATACCCCAAGCAACGCCCCAAGCGTGCCGCGCAGGCGGTCCGCGAGACCAGCGTCGAAGTCCAGCGTTGCCTCGTCCATGTAGGCGCGTTGCGCGAGCTCGAGCTGCACGGCCTGTACGCCGTTGCCCGGATTGCCGTAGTGACGGGTGATGTGGCCACCTTTGAAGCGGCCGTTCAATATGGCGCTGTATGGGCTTGCAGATGCGCACCGGTAGAGTTCGTCGGCGACGGCAGCATCGCAGCTCCGGCCGTCGAAATTGCCCAGGTTGAGCACCGGCAGCTCGCCGTCGAATAGCCGCGGCACCCGGCTGGGGATCGAATGGGCATCCCACAGCAGCGCATAGCCGTGGCGCGCTCGCAGCTCATCAAGCACGCGCGACAGCCGTTCGTGGTAGGGGCGCCAGTAGCACTCTGCGCGCTCGGCGGTCTCCGCCGCCGTGACGGGCGCGTCGTCACAGTAAATGGAATCGCCCGAGAATGTGTGCTGTGGACAAAGCCCCGTCGCGACCTGGCCGTCGTACAACGAGCCGTCGTCCGGTGGACGATTGAGGTCCACGACGTAGCGTGAATACTGCGCCACGAGGAGTGATGCCCCGAGATCACGGGCGAAGCCGTAAAGCTCGGCAACGTGCCAATCGGTATCCGGAATCGCAAGGCCGGCTTCCGTCATGCGGGCGCGCTGCGCATCCGGGATCAGCCGGCCGTCATGCGGCACGCTGATCAGCAGCGGCGAATCACCTTGCGAGAACGCGTATACGTCGCTCATGCTCCCAGGCTCGGCAACACCGATGCCGCATGTTCACAGAACTCACCCGAATCGATCATCGCCGCGAGCCGTGCGATATCGCGAGACAATGACCTGTCTTCGTCGTAAACCCGGGAAACGCTGCGCACGGCCGCGATCGTTTTTTCGATCGCGGGAGAGCTCTTTTTCGGCCGGTGGAATTCGATGCCCTGCGCCGCCGCCAACAGTTCTATCGCAACGATGTTGTCACTGTTCGCCAGCATCGTGTGCAGGCGATACGCCGCAAAAGTCGCCATGCTGACATGATCCTCCTGGTTCGCCGACGTCGGGATGCTGTCGACACTCGCGGGATGCGCAAGTGACTTGTTTTCCGACGCGAGCGCGGCGGCAGTTACCTGCACCATCATGAAGCCGCTGTTCAGGCCGCCCTCTTCCACGAGAAACGCCGGCAGGCCGCTCATGTGCTCGTCCACGAGCAAGGCGATCCGGCGCTCCGACAGCGCGCCGATTTCGGCGATCGCCAGCGCCAGGTAGTCAGCAGCGAACGCGACCGGCTCCGCGTGGAAATTGCCCCCCGAGAGCACCGTATGCGACTCGGTAAAAACCAGCGGGTTGTCAGTGACCGCGTTGGCCTCGACTTCCAGTACGGTGCATACGTGCCGCAAAACATCGAGGCACGCACCGATTACCTGCGGCTGGCAGCGTATCGAGTAGGGGTCCTGGATGTGGTCGCAGCCCAGGTGCGATGCACGAATCTCGCTGTCGCTCATGAGCTGCCGCAACACGCCAGCCACGGCGGTCTGCCCGCCGTGCCCGCGCACGCTGTGTATGCGGCGGTCAAACGGTGTGTCGCTGCCCTTCACCGCGTCGGCAGACATGGCGCCGGCGGCAAGCGCCGCCGCAAGCAGGTTCTCGCAGCGAAATACCGCGGCGAGCGCGAGCGCCGTCGACACCTGGGTGCCATTGAGCAGCGCGAGCCCTTCTTTCGGCGCCAGCCGGATCGGTTCGATGCCCGCATGCGCAAGCGCCTCTTTCGCGCCCACCAGCTCGCCATTCACTCTCGCCTCGCCGACGCCGATGAGCGCGCTCGCCATGTGCGCGAGTGGCGCGAGATCGCCTGACGCGCCCACCGAGCCTTTGGCCGGAATCCGCGGATACACGTTGTGGTTAATGAGCGCACACAGCGCGTCGACCAGCTCGAGCCGCACGCCCGAGAAACCTTCGGCCAGCGCGATCACCTTCATGAGCATGATCAGGCGCACGATGTCGTCATCGAGGTCTTCACCGACGCCGACCGCGTGCGAGCACACGAGATTTTCCTGCAGCTTCACGAGTTCGTCGTCGCTGATGTGTACCCGGGCGAGCTGGCCGAAACCGGTGTTGACCCCGTAGATCTCCGCGCCGCTAGCGACGACGTCACCGATGTACTCGCTCGACTCCGCAATAGAGCGCCGGGCGTCGATACCAAGAGTGACTTCGACAGGACCGCCCCAGGCCTCGCGAAGCTCCGCGAGCGTGATGAGCTGCTTGTCGACGACGAGTTTCATGGCAGATCCTCCCGGCCCACCATCGGCAGGTTCAGGCCGTGCTCCTTCGCACATTCGATTGCCTCCGGATAACCCGCGTCGGCATGACGCATTACGCCGGTGCCCGGATCGTTCCACAGTACGCGCGCAATACGACGATCCGCCTCTTTGCTGCCGTCGCAGACGATCACGAGACCCGCGTGCTGCGCATAGCCCATGCCTACTCCGCCGCCGTGGTGAATGGATACCCAGGTTGCCCCGCTCGCCGTATTCAGCAGCGCATTCAGCAAAGGCCAGTCGGATACTGCGTCAGAGCCGTCCCGCATCGCTTCGGTTTCACGATTCGGGCTCGCAACCGAACCGCTGTCGAGATGGTCGCGGCCGATGACAACGGGTGCCTTGAGTTCACCGTTGCGCACCATCTCGTTGAACGCCAGACCGAGCCGGTCACGCTCGCCGAGGCCCACCCAGCAGATGCGCGCCGGCAGCCCCTGGAAATGAATTTGCTCGCGGGCAGCGTCCAGCCACTGGTGGAGATGCTCGTCGTCCGGGATCAGCTCCTTCACCTTGGCGTCGGTGCGATAGATATCCTCTGGGTCACCCGACAGCGCCGCCCAGCGGAACGGACCAACGCCGCGGCAAAACAGCGGGCGCACGTACGCGGGGACGAATCCCGGGAAGTCGAAGGCATTGTCAACGCCCTGGTCCAGCGCGACCTGGCGGATGTTGTTGCCGTAATCGAAAGTCGGCACGCCGGCTTCATGAAACGCGAGCATGGCGCGCACGTGAACGGCCATCGACTCGACAGCCGCAGCGACCACCGCGTCGGGATCCGACTCGCGACGTTCGAACCATTCCTCGACCGTCCAGCCGAGCGGCAGGTAGCCATTGGCGGGGTCGTGTGCGGAGGTCTGGTCGGTAACGGCGTCGGGCTGGATGCCGCGCTTCACGAGTTCGGGAAGGATCTCGGCCGCATTGCCCAGCAGACCGACCGACAACGGCTTCCTGTCGGTCACCGCCTTGTCGATCATTTTCAGCGCATCGTCCACGTCGTCGGTTTTCGTATCGAGATAGCCCGTTTCAATCCGTTTCTCGATGCGATCGGCCTGGCACTCGATCGCGAGCATCGACGCGCCGGCCATGGTTGCCGCGAGCGGTTGTGCGCCGCCCATACCGCCGAGCCCCGCGGTCAGTATCCAGCGGCCCGACAGGTCGCCGCCGTAGTGCTGGCGCCCCATTTCGACGAAGGTCTCGTAGGTGCCCTGAACAATGCCCTGGCTCCCGATGTAGATCCACGACCCGGCCGTCATCTGGCCGAACATCATCAGCCCCTTCCGGTCCAGTTCGCGGAAGTGCTCCCAGTTGGCCCAGGCCGGCACGAGGTTCGAGTTGGCTATCAGCACGCGGGGCGCATCAGCGTGCGTTCGGAAAACGCCGACCGGTTTGCCGGACTGCACGAGCAGGGTTTCCTCTTCACCGAGTTCCCTGAGGCATTCGACGATGGCGTCGAAGCACTCCCAGTTTCGGGCAGCCTTGCCGATGCCGCCGTACACCACCAGGTCCTGCGGCCGCTCGGCAACGTCGGGATCGAGATTGTTCATGATCATGCGCAGCGGCGCCTCGGTGAGCCAGCTCTTCGCGGAAAGCTCTGTGCCGACCGGCGCCCTGATGACTCGGGGTTTGTTCATCGCTGTAGTTTCTCCAGTTGCACGACGTCGCCCGACGCCGACTTCGATGTTCCAGGGGGTGTGTAGTGCCCGGTAAGCTCATAACGGCTGCCCGGGTGATGCAATCTCGCGAACGTGACGGGTCGGCCGTGCGCCCAGGTACGGCGCATGACCACCAGGCAAGGCTCGTTTTCCGGCATCTGCAGGTGCCGGCGAACCGCCGCGTTCGGCAGCTGCGCGCGCACGATCTGCTCGGCCTCTTGCAGCGGAGCGATCGAGGTCAGGTAGGCGCTGGGCGTGACCGAGCTGAAGTCCTGCTCGGCGCACCCGGGGGCAAATTCCGCCAGAACGTGGCGATCCTCCACCTGTATCGGCACGCCGTTTTCGAAATGCACGAGCAACAGGTGAAATACGTCGCTGCCCTGCTCGACGTCCAGTGCCCTTGCGATCTCGCCCCGTGCATGCTGCCGCGAATTCCGCAGCACGTCACAGGTGTGGCGGTGGCCCCGCTGCGCAATCTCGTCAGCGATGTTGTGCACCTCGAGCATGTGCGACCGCGATCGAAAATCAGATACGAAAGTGCCGCGGCCGGCGATGCGCTCGACGTAGCCCTCGTCGGTGAGTTCGCGGAGCGCACGATTTGCCGTCATGCGGGATACGCTCATCCGCTCGACGAGTTCGTTTTCCGACGGCACCCGGTCATGCGGCGCCAGTTCACCCGACGAGATCTGCGTGATGATCAGATCCTTGAGCTGCTGGTAGCGCGGTTTATTGTTGTCGCTCATCGATTCGCTCCGACGGCGGCGACGGCCGCACGAAAAGCATCGCGCGTGGCTGCGCCGGAGCTGTGTTCGCCGTCTGCGACCAGCCATTCGCCATGCACCATCACGCCCTCGATCGGCAGCCGGTAGCCGGAGAACACCAGCGCGTCCAGGCGCGATTCGTCGCCGTGGCCCGTCAGCATCGGGTCGTCGTCGTAGAGCGCGACAAGATCCGCCGGGGCACCGCTGCACAGTCCTGCGATCGTCTGGCCACTCGCCTGCGCGCCACCCTCGACGGCGCGTTCGAACAGCTCGCGACCGACGTGGGCGCTGCGGAACGACGTGATGTTGCGGCTCCGCGTCGCCAGGCGCTGCCCGTATTCGAGCCAGCGCAGCTCTTCGAACGGATTGATCGAGATATGGCTGTCCGAGCCGATGGCCAGCTTGCCTCCGGCAGCCAGGTAATCCGCGAGCGGAAACAGGCCGTCACCGAGATTCGCCTCCGTGCTCGGGCACACGCAGACGACGGCACCGGTACCGGCGAGGCTCCTGGTTTCGTCGGCGTCCATGTGCGTCGCGTGCACCAGGCACCACTGTTCATCGATGCCCACGTTTTCCAGCAGCCAGCGCACCGGGCGGCGCTCGTAGGCGGCCAGGCACTGGTCGACTTCGCGTTGCTGTTCCGCGATGTGCAGGTGAACGGGTCCACCGGCTTCCCGGCCCGCGTCGGCAATCGACAGCAGCGACGAGGCGCTGACGGCGCGCAGACTGTGTGCGCCGATGCCGACGCTGAGTTTTTCCGATTGCCTGCGCGTCGCCTCCTCGTGATGTTCGAGAAACTGTTCGAGCGACAGCGCGAACAGTTCCTGCGGCCCCTCGGGCTTGGGCGCATGAAAGCTGGCTCGCTCGTAAAGCACGGGGACGTAAGTGAGGCGAATACCCGTTTGCGACGCGGCATCCGCAAGCGCTTCGAACATGTGCATACCGGCTGAACGCGTGGCTGGATCGCGATGCAGGTAGTGGAATTCGGCGACGGTCGTATAGCCGCTCTGCAGCATCTCGGTATAGGCCTGGCAGGCGATGGCGCGCAGCAGGTCGGGATCGAGCGTTGCCGCGAGCTCGTACATGCGCTCGCGCCAGGTCCAGAAGCTGTCGCGGCCCGCCGGCGAACGCTCTTCCGTGCGCCCGGCCAGGGCCCGCTGGAATGCGTGGCTGTGGGCGTTGCAAAGGCCGGGGATGATGCAGCCCGTCGCAACCGTCGAGTCGTCGGGCGTCGCTCCCGGCAAAACGTCGTCGATCATGCCGTCCGTTATCCGCAGCAGGACGTCATCGGCCCAGCCGTCGGGCAGCAGCGCTTTTCTGGCAAAAAGTGAGGTCATCGGTGTACCGTCAAGTTGTATATACAGGCTAGTCCATGCTAGGTTGCTTTGCAATTGCGGAGAGACTGATGGCCGACTGGGATTTACTGCTGACAGACGCCCGCATCGCCACGATGCGGCAGGGCGCGCCGGATTACGGCACGGTCGATGCGGGCGCGATCGGGATTGCCGGCGGAATAATCGACTGGATCGGCCCTGCCACCGACCTGCCTGACCGGGCTGCTGCAGAGACCTGTTCCCTGGCGGGTCGATGGCTTACCCCCGCCCTCATCGACTGCCA
>JAACFJ010000163.1 GCA_009937505.1 Gammaproteobacteria bacterium | reverse complement strand
GTGGCAAAGTAAGATGCAATATTCGTTGCGAGCGTGCTCTTGCCGCAGCCACCCTTCGCATTCAGAACCATTATGTGCCGCATTATTCTCCCCAAGGGCTTTTAGAAAGTATGTTTTTATCGGGCGTTTCGCGGGTTATGTAAACTACAGGCAGAGGGCATAAAAGTCCATCCGGGATAACGTGAAATTCGACTATTTGATAATGCATGGCGCCGGCAACCGGATACTTGTAATAGACAGCCGGGAAACGAACGTGGAACCCCCGGCTGTCGACGAGCTGCGCCGCCTGGCCGACTCGACGACGGGGCTCGGCTTCGACCAGCTCATGTGGGTGACGTCGCCGCGCGAAAGCGGCCTCGACGCGGGCTATCGCATTTTCAACGCCGACGGCTCCGAGGTGCAGCAGTGCGGAAACGGCGTTCGCTGTGTGGCCTGGATGCTCGCGCGTGAATCGGGTGAGCGCGGAACCATGCGGCTCGACAGCCCGTCCGGGATTGTCGAGGCAAGGATGGAGGCAGACGGACGCGTCACCGTCAGCATGGGCCCTCCCGAGTTCGAACCGTCGCGCATACCGTTCGTCGCCAATACGAGGGCAGACGGTTACCTGCTGTCGGTGGACGGCGCCGATTACGACGTGTCCGTACTTTCCATGGGCAACCCGCATTGCTTACTCCAGGTCGCCGACACTCTCACGGCCGGCGTCGAGCGGCTGGGGCCGCTGATCGAGAGGCACGAGCGATTTCCAGAACGCACGAACGTCGGCTTCATGGCGATTCGCAGCCGCAAGGCCATCGACCTGCGGGTTTACGAAAGAGGCGTGGGCGAGACGCTCGCCTGCGGCACTGGCGCCTGCGCCGCGGTCGTCGCCGGCCAGCGCCTCGGCCACCTGGACGATGCCGTCACCGTCAGTCTGCCCGGCGGGCAACTCGTGGTAAGCTGGCGCGGCGGTGGCGAGACGGTTTGGCTGACCGGGAACGCCGAGTTAATCAGCGAGGGAAGTATTGATCTATGAGCACACAGGCGAAGCCGGAATACGTTGAGGAAACATTGTCCGAACAAGCGGTTTGCGAGTATCTCGCGGCGCATCCCGACTTTTTCGAACGCAACGCGAAGGTCCTGGCCAAACTGCGGATTCCGCACGAGGCCGGCGGCACCGTGTCGCTCGTGGAACGCCAGGTCTCGATGCTGCGCCAGAAGGAAGTCAAGCTCGAGCGCCAGCTCAAAGAACTCATCCAGGTGGCGCGCGACAACGACTTGCTTGTCGGGAAGATCCACAAGCTCGGCATCCACCTGCTCGCAGCCGACGGCCTGAATGCCACTGTCGCCGCGGTCGAGGAAGCCATGCGCGCAGGTTTCGGCGCCGACCAGGCCGTGCTCGTGCTGTTTGGCAACCCGGACGGCTTCGACGACGTGGACGCCGGACGGTTTTTCCGCGTCGTCCAGCGGGAAGACGAGGCATTGGGTCCGTTTGCCACCTTCCTGAAGGGCAGCGGCCCTCGCTGTGGGCAGGTACGGGACGCACAGCGTAATTTCCTGTTCCGGGCGGATGCCGAGGACATCGGTTCGGTCGCACTCGTCCCGCTGGGCAAAAAGGCGAGCATTGGCTTTATTGCGATCGGCAGCGTCGACTCGAACCGTTTTCATCCGGGCATGAGCATCGACTTCCTGAGTCGCGTGGGGGAACTCATTGCCGGCGCCCTGAATCGCTACTGATGCGGAGCTGTGGACGCCGCTGAAGCCGACTGGATTGACGCCTTCATCCGCCACCTCGAATTCGAGCGGCGGCTGTCGAAGGAAACCTGCAAGCATTACCGGCGCGATATCGACGCGCTGCACTCCTGGTGCGACGAGACCGGCACAGGCCGGTGGTCGGATCTCGACGCCGAGCACATTCGCAGCTACTCCGCAGCCTGTTTTCGTCGCGGACTCTCAGCGCGCAGCATCCAGCGGAGGCTTTCCGCAAGTCGAACGTTCTTCCGTTACCTGCTGCGCGAGAAACACGTCAGGAATAACCCGGTGCAGTCGGTCTCGGCGCCCAAAGGCGCGAAGCGCCTTCCCGAGAATCTCGACGCCGACCGCATGGCGCGGCTCCTGGAAATCCCCGGGGACGGCCCGCTGGTCGACCGCGACCGGGCAATTCTCGAGCTGCTGTATTCGTCAGGGCTTCGCCTGGCCGAACTGACCGACCTGAATCTCGGCGATGTGGACATGCAGGACGCGACGGTACGCGTCACCGGCAAGGGCAACAAGGACCGCATCGTGCCGGTGGGCTCCAGGGCGATACAGGCACTCTCACGCTGGCAAACAGCTCGCGGTTCACTCGCGGCGCCGGACGAGGCCGCTCTGTTTGTCAGCAACCGGGGAACGCGCCTGAGTCGCCGCAGCGTGCAGGCGCGTGTGGATCACTGGGCCAGGCGCCAGGGCATCGACTCAAAGGTCTACCCGCACCTGTTCCGGCATTCCTTCGCCACGCACCTGCTCGAGTCGAGCCACGACCTGCGCGGCGTACAGGAGCTCCTGGGCCACGCCAATATCTCGACGACCCAGGTCTATACTCACCTTGACTTCCAGCACCTCGCCCAGATATACGACAAGACGCATCCGCGCGCCCGGGCCAAGAACAAGCCATAGCTGCGCGCAAAAACCGCCCGCCCTGCCGGGTAACAACCCAGGACTAACATCATGGAACAGTTTCGTGGGACAACCATCGTCTCGGTGCGCCGCAATGGCAAGGTCGCGATGGCCGGCGATGGACAGGTCAGCATGGGTAATACCATCATGAAGGGCAATGCCCGCAAGGTCCGGTTGCTTGCCGACGGCAAGGTCATCGCCGGCTTCGCCGGCGGCACTGCCGATGCTTTCACGCTATTCGAACTGTTCGAGGCCAAACTCGAGCAGTACGGCAACCTCACCCGGGCCGCGATCGAGCTGGCCAAGGACTGGCGCACCGACCGGCGGCTGCGCCGCCTCGAAGCGCTGCTGTGCGTGGCCAACGAAGAGGCGTCACTGATCATTTCCGGCAACGGCGACGTGATCGAACCGGAGGACGACCTCATGGCAATCGGCTCCGGTGGCCCTTACGCACAGGCTGCGGCCAAGGCCCTGCTGGACAACACGGAGCTCGGCGCCCGGGACGTCGTCCAGAAAGCGCTCGGGATTGCCGGCGATATCTGCGTTTACACCAATCAGAACGTCGTCGTGGAGGAGCTTGGCTGATGTCACAGATGACACCGCGTGAGATCGTCCAGGAACTGGACAAGCACATCATCGGGCAAGACGAAGCCAAGCGTGCCGTCGCCATTGCACTGCGCAACCGCTGGCGCCGCGTCCAGGTCGACGAGCCACTGCGCGGCGAGATCACGCCCAAGAACATCCTGATGATCGGCCCGACAGGCGTGGGCAAGACCGAAATCTCTCGCCGGCTTGCCCGGTTGGCGAAGGCGCCCTTCATCAAGGTCGAGGCCACCAAATTCACCGAGGTCGGTTACGTCGGCCGCGAAGTCGACAGCATCGTCCGCGACCTCATGGATGTCGCCGTCAAGATGACGCGCGAAGGCGCCATGTCCAAGGTCCGGCATCGCGCCGAGGATGCCGCGGAAGAGCGCGTGCTCGATGCGCTGTTGCCGCCCGCTTCCCCATCGGTCGGGTTCACGGCCGAGAGCGAGCCAGAATCGCGGGACAGCGACACGCGCCAGAAATTCCGCAAGATGCTGCGCGAAGGCAAGCTCGATGACCGCGAGATCGAGATCGAGGTCCAGGCCGTGCCGGTGGGCGTGGAGATCATGGCCCCTCCGGGGATGGAGGAAATGACCAGCCAACTGCAGGGCATGTTCCAGAACCTCGGCGGAAATCGCCACCGTACGCGCAAACTCAAGATAAAAGATGCGCTCAAGCAATTGACCGACGAAGAAGCCGCGAAGATGGTCGACGAGGAGGAACTCAAGGCGCAGGCGCTCGAGGCCGTCGAGCAGCACGGCATCGTGTTCCTCGACGAACTCGACAAGGTCGCCCGGCGCTCCGAAACCCACGGTGCGGACGTCTCCCGCGAAGGTGTGCAGCGAGACCTGCTGCCACTCGTCGAAGGCTCCACGGTCAACACCAAGTATGGGATGGTGAGGACGGATCACGTCCTGTTCATCGCCTCCGGCGCATTCCACGTGTCGAAACCCTCGGACCTGATCCCGGAGCTCCAGGGCCGTTTCCCGATCCGCGTCGAACTCAAGTCACTCACGACCGACGATTTCGTGCGCATTCTCACAGAACCCGACGCGTCGCTGACCGACCAGTACAGCGCCTTGCTCGGCACCGAGGAAGTGCAGCTCGAATTTACCGGGAGCGGCGTACGGCGCATCGCGGAGGTCGCATACCAGGTCAACGAGAACACCGAGAATATCGGCGCGCGCCGCCTGCACACGGTCATGGAGCGGCTGCTCGAGACGGTATCATTCGAGGCATCCGACAAGAGCGGCTCGCACCTGCAGATCGATGCCGCTTACGTCGACGAGCAACTTGCGGAGCTATCGAAGGACGAGGACCTCAGCAGGTATATTCTCTGA
>JAACFJ010000049.1 GCA_009937505.1 Gammaproteobacteria bacterium | reverse complement strand
AAGAAATCGACGGCCTCAGGGTCTACAACCGCCTCATGGTTGCGCAGACCGATGGACAGAAGTCAGTCCTCGAGGATATTTCCCTGTCCATGGACCAGGTCGATGTCATCAACCGGCAGATCTTCCCGCTGATGGAGCGAATGATCGATGGCCTGGAGCAATCGGTTGCCCTGGACGTTCCTTTTCTCATGGAAGAACGTACCGAGCGCATCGAGAACCTAAAGGACATCATGGAGCGGTCCGATGTGAGTGTTGCCGAGAAATTCCGCAAGGTGATGGAAGCATTCCAGATTGAAATGGACTTCGGCAGCACCATCGAGCCCTACAAGCAGTCACTGACGCTCGAAGACGGCACGACCCGTGACTACAACATGCTGCGAATCGGCCGTGTCGGTCTTTACTTCCAGTCCGAAGACACCAACATCACCGGCCGGTGGGACAACGAATCCCGTCAGTGGGTAATGGACAACAGCGCGCGCAACGAGGTTCGCAAAGGCCTTCGTATCGCCAATCAGTTGATCGCACCGGAACTGATCCTGGTGCCGGTTAGCGCTCCGACGGAGGCACAATAATGAAACGCATCACAACAATTATTGCCGCCGGCCTGCTCGTATTCGGAGCGGGAGCCGTTCAGGCGCAGGACGACGCGCGCAGCATGCAGCAGCTTCTCGAGCTGATCCAGCAAGGCCAGGCACGTGACTCACAGGAAGCGCGTCAGCGCGAAGCGGATTTTGCAAGGCGCAAGAACGAGCAGCAGAACCTCCTGAACCAGGCACGCGCCGAGCGCAACCGCCAGGAACGGGAGAGTGAGAGGGTCGAGCAGCTGTTCGAGGACCAGCAAGCGGAAATCGTTGCAGCCCGTGCCGCTCTCGATGAGCGGCTCGGCGCATTGAAAGAACTATTCGGCGTGCTGCAGACGGTTGCAGGCGACGCGCAAGGTCGTTTCGCGAACTCGCTGACCAATGTTCAGTTCCCGAATCGCGAGGATTTCCTGGTCGAACTCGGCAGCAAGATGGCGGGCGCAAGTTCGCTGGCGTCCATCGAGGACATCGAGCGGCTCTGGTTTGAGCTGCAGCGCCAAATCACCGAATCCGGCAAGGTTGTTCGATTCGAGCACACGGTAACGCTGGCGAATGGCGAAGAAACGCAAATGCCAGTCGCGCGGCTCGGCGCATTCAATCTGGCGGCACCGGTTGGATACCTGCAGTACGATACGAGCACCAAGCGTGTCAGCGAACTGCAACGGCAACCCGAGCAGTCCCGCTATACCAACTCTGCGAAGGATCTCGTTGCGGCGCAGGAGTCGGCGGTCACTTTCGGCGTCGACGTCACTCGTGGCGGCATCCTCGCACTGCTGGTCGAATCCCCGACGATCAAGGACCGCATCAACCAGGGTGGAATCGTGGGTTACTGCATTATCGGCCTCGGCATTGTGGGTCTGCTGATTGCAATCGTGCGGTTCGTCGGTCTCTCCAACGACAGTCGCAAGGTGGCCGCGCAACTCAAACGCGACTCGGCAAGTACGGACAATCCACTCGGTCGTGTAATGGCGGCGTACGAGAGCAACAGGGGTTCCGATACCGAGACTATCGAGCTGAAGCTAAGCGAAGCGGCCTTGAAGGAAATGCCGGGTCTAACCAAGGGCCTGCTGCTCATCAAGGTCATTTCGGTCGTCGCGCCCCTCATGGGACTGCTCGGCACCGTTACCGGCATGATCAAGACCTTCCAGGTCATCACGCTGTACGGCGCTGGCGATCCGAAGATGATGGCTGGCGGCATCTCGCAGGCACTCATGACCACGGTCCTTGGACTGGTTGTGGCGATCCCGATGGTACTGCTGCATACGATCGTCAGTGGCCAGAGCCGCAAGGTCATCAATATTCTCCAGTCGCAGAGCGCGGGCCTCGTTGCCCGGCATTCAGAGGCTTCGCACTAGGAGAAGTATCATGCTCTGGCTAACTGACAGTTTCGAGGCCATCCGCGACTTCATGGAGCTCGGTGGCCCCGTTTTACGGTGGATAGCCGTCGTGATCTTCCTGATGTGGGTTCTCATCGTGGAGCGGATTCTTTATTTCCGCACCTCGATGAGGGCCATGTCCCAGAAGATTCATGACGAGTGGGAATCGCGGTCCGAGCGCCGTTCGTGGAACGCGCACCAGATACGTGAGCTCCTGGTTTCACAGTTCAGTATTGATACCAACAAGAATATCCCGATGATCCAGACGCTCGTTGCGCTGTGCCCCTTGCTAGGCCTGCTCGGTACGGTGACGGGAATGATCAGCGTGTTCCAGGTAATGGCGGTATCCGGATCCGGTAACGTTCGGGCCATGGCGGCGGGCGTGTCACAGGCAACCGTGCCGACGATGGCAGGAATGGTGGGCGCACTGTCCGGCGTACTGCTGGTCACGTTACTCAGCCGGCGTGCGCAGCGTGAAGTGCATTTCCTGGAAGACTCGCTGACGATGGATCACTAGAGGAAGACGACAATGCGCAAACATGATTTTTCATTTGGCGCCGGAGATGAGGAAGAGAACGAAATCAACCTGACTCCGATGCTCGACGTCGTGTTCATCATGCTGATCTTTTTTATTGTCACGGCCTCGTTTATCAAGGAAGCGGGCATCGACGTGAACCGGCCTGATGCGCCGGTTACGGAGACCAAGCCCGAAGACGCGAACATACTCGTAGCAATCACGGCCGACGATCAGATCTTCATCGATCGCCGCTTGATCGACCCACGGGCTGTGCGCGCCAATATCGAGCGCCTGCATTCCGAGAATCCTGAAGGTTCGGTAGTGATCCAGGCCAGCAAGAAGTCGACGAACAAGATGCTCGTTTGGGTGATGGACGCATCCCGTCAGGCCGGCGTTTACAATATCTCGATCGCGGACAGCTCGACCTGAACGGGTTGACTGGCTGACGGCTCGGCATATCAACACAGGATAAAGCCATGCGTAAAGACAAGATGCTCGGTGGCGAAGAGGAAGAGAACGAGATCAACCTGACGCCAATGCTGGATGTCGTGTTCATCATGCTCATCTTCTTCATCGTTACAGCGTCCTTTATCAAGGAAGCCGGGATCGATGTGGATCGTCCGGATGCGCCCTCGGCCGAGTCGCAAGACGACGCCGCGATCCTGATTGCGATCAGCGCGAACGACGAGATCTGGATCGACCGCCGCGAGACTGAGCCCAATGCGGTGCGCGGGATGATCGAGAGGCTGCATGCCGAGAACCCGAAGGGGTCGATTGTCATCCAGGCTGACGAGGAATCGACGCACGAGATTCTGGTTATAGTCATGGAGGCCGCCAAACAGGCCGGAGTGACGAACGTGGCGATTGCCGCGCTCAACGATTAGGAACAAATGGGGCAGGGCACTGGTCTCATAAAGAGGAGAGTTGAACGATGTATGGCCGATACGCATTTTCGATCGTAATCGGAGTCGTGGTCACGATGAGCCTGTTGTTCCTGATGCAGGTGCTCATTGCGACGGGCAAACAGGCGCTGACCAAGCCCAGGGACCGCGCCAAGCTCGAGTTTGTCCGGGTGAAGCGCAACGAAGCGCTGAACACGGAAGACTTCACGCCCGAGAAGCCGCCGAAGCCGCCCGAGACGCCGCCCGAGACGCCGCCGCAGGATATGGACAACATCGACCCGACGGCGCCTACCATCAACGTTGCGCCGCCATCGGTGGCGGCCGAAACCTCTATCGGCGGTCCTGGCGGCATGAATATTGCTGAGGGCGATTACCTGCCCATTGTTCGCGTCGCACCAGTGTATCCGGCGCGAGCATTATCAAGAGGTCTCGAAGGCTACGTCGACATGTCATTTACGGTGACAACGACGGGAACGGTCAAGGATCCGCTTGTCATGTTCTCGACGAGCAGCCTTTTCGAGCGTGCTGCGATAAGGGCGGTGCTCAAGTTCAAATACAAGCCTCGCGTCGTCGACGGTGTGCCGGTCGAGGTGCCCAACGTCAAGACACGTATCTCCTTCCAGATCGAGGAATAGGTACCATCGGATACCTGGCGGGATCAAACGAGCATTAGGAAACAGTTCGCTATGAGCAAATTGAGCCGAATAACCCCGAAAATTCTTCTCGCTGCAATGGCGACGGTGTTCGTCGCCGGCAGTGCGTTCGCGCAGGACGACGAACGTGCGGAACGCGATGCGCAAAAGACCAAGCAGGCACAAGCGGTCAGCAAAGATGTCTATGACAAGATCCAGAAAGCGCAGGAACAGGTCGATGCGAAGGACTACCAGGGTGCACTGCGCTCTCTGAACAACCTGTACAACCCCGAAAAACTGACAGAGTACGAGCAAGCTAATGTGCTCAACTACATCGGTTTCGTCTACTACAACATGGATGATGTTCCGAACGCGATCAGGACCTATGTGAAGATGCTCGCGATACCCAGCCTCGAGCCACAGATGGCGAAGCAGACGACGTACACGCTGGCCCAGCTCTACACCATGGAGGAGCAGTATCAGAAGGCGCTGCAGACGCTCGACAAGTGGTTTACGCTGGAAACCAACCCGGCACCCGAGCCCTTTGTCCTCAAGGCTCAAAACCTCTACCAGGTGCAGCGCTACAAAGACATGATCGAGCCGATCCAGAACGCCATGCGTGTCGCGCGAGAGCGGGATAAGCCCGTAAAGGAAGACTGGTACGTGCTACTGAATTTCGCGTACTTCCAGGACGAGGACTACAAGAACGTTCGCGACATCCAGAAGATTCTCCTCGAGAACTGGCCCAAGAAGCGTTATTGGTTCTCGCTTGCCGGGGCGTACACGGAGCTCGGCGAAGACAACAACCTGATCGCCGCTTACGGCGCTGCGAACGACCAGGGCATGCTGGAAAAAGAGTCCGAGTTCGTGACCATGGCGCAGCTCTACATGCAGGCAGATGTTCCCTACAAGGCGGCAACCTTGCTCGAGACAGAGATGGAATCGGGCCGCGTCTCCAAGAGCGCAAAAAACTACCGCCTGTTGTCGCAGGCCTGGATGCTGTCGCAGGAAGATCAGCGTGCGGTACCCGCCCTCAAGGAAGCCGCAAGGCTGAGCGACGACGGTGAACTCGACGTACGCCTCGGCAATACGTATCTGAACCTCGGCGATTACGACGAGTGCATCAACTCCGTACAGTCGGGTCTGCGCAAGGGTGGCCTCAAGAATACGGATAATGCGCGGATCTCTCTCGGGATGTGCTTGTACAACAAACGCCGCTACCAGGCAGCCATCGATGCCTTCCGTGCGGCAGCCAAGACACCTCGTTCCCGCAAGATTTCCCAGCAGTGGATAGCGGTGATCAATGCCGACGTTGAGCGCAACGAGCAGATACGTCTTGCCCAGGAAGCGGCGAACAAGAAACGTAAGGAAGTCGAGGCTCGCCGCCAGCAGGCTGACCGCGTCTGACCGGCTGGGCGCGCCATCGCGGCGCCGTTACGACCTCTGAACCAAACGGGGGCGTTGACCGGAGAGGGTCAACGCCCCTATAGTTCGCGGCTTTGAAAATGGACAGCTGAGCCTGATGCCCAGAATTACGTATATCTCCCCTGACGGGATCCGCAAGGAAGTCCAGGTCGAGAACGGCTACTCCGTAATGGAAGGCGCCATCAACAATAACGTCGAAGGCATCGTTGCAGAGTGCGGGGGCGCATGTGCCTGCGCCACTTGCCACAGTTATATCGACGAAGCCTGGCTCGACAAGATTCCACCCATGGATGACATGGAAGACAGCATGCTCGATGCTGCCTTCGAGCGTAAGCCAAACAGCCGGCTTACTTGCCAGATCGAGGTGAACGATTCACTGGACGGCCTGGTCGTTCACGTCGCCGAGAACGACTACTGACTCTTAGTCAAAAGAGCCGCTCCGATGCCTTTTTCTACCGCAGGCCGGTCTCCAGCCGGCCGATCACCATACGCTGAATCTCGCTGGTGCCCTCGTAAATTTCCGTAATTTTCGCATCGCGAAAATAGCGTTCGAGAGGCAGCTCCTTGCTGTAACCCATGCCGCCATGGATCTGGACGGCCTGGTGGCTTACCCACATAGCGGTCTCCGACGCAAATAGCTTGGCCATGCTCGAATTGAGGGTATTTTTCTGACCGGTCTTTTTGCATTCGGCCTTAGACCATGCCGCCTGCATCACGAGCAGCCGCGATGCTTCGATGCGCATGCGCATGTCGGCGAGCTTGTTCTGAATTGACTGGAAGCTGCCGATGGCGGCACCGAAAGCCTTGCGTTCGCGTGAGTATTCCAGCGACGCTTCGTATGCGGCCTGCGCGATGCCGAGCGACTGCGCCGCGACGCCGACGCGGCCAGCGTCCAGCACAATCATTGCAATCTTGAATCCCTGGCCCTCGTCACCGATGCGGTCCTCGACGGGGCAGCGGTAGTTTTCGAGTTCGATCTCGCAGGTTGCCGAAGCCCGGATACCGAGTTTCGGTTCCAGCTTGCCGCGGAGATACCCTTTCGCTTCAGCATCGACTACGAAGGCGCTGATACCGGCCGATTCGCCGTCGGCACCGACGGTTTGCGCAAAAAATACGACATACTTTGCCACCGGACCTGAAGTGATCCAGGATTTCTTACCGTTGATCGTGTAGTAGCTTCCATCTTCCGAGAGTACGGCTTTCGCCCTCATCGAACCCGCATCGGAACCCGACTGCGGCTCGGTCAGCGCATAGGCGCCATTCACTTTGCCGGAGGCGACCGGGACCAGGTATTTCTGCTTCTGCTCCTCGGTTCCGAATTCGAGCAGGGGCACGCCGAACAGGGAATTGTTGACCGAGACGATGGTTCCGTGGGCCGCATCCGCGGCAGAGATCTCCGCCATCACGAGTGCGTAACTGACGGGGTCCAGACCGGAGCCACCGTATTCCTCGGGAATCTCGATACCCATGAATCCCAATTCAGCCGCGGCCTTTATCGTATCCACGGGAAACTCGCCGCTGCGATCAAACTCCGCAGCAACCGGCGCAATTTCGTTTTGGGCAAATTCGCGAGCTGCGTCACGAATCATTTGCTGATCTTCAGTGAGTGAAAAGTCCATGGCTCCTCCTAATGCAGCGCAGCATTATACGGCCTGGACCCCACCGGCGACATTGTTGCATTCCGAAACAACACGATCGAGCATGACTACTGCGCTTTCAACGATTATCATCCCGGCTCGAAACGGGCCGATTGACGGCCTCGGCACGCGAGCAAACCAGGAGAACTGAATGACCATTCAAGCAGGAAACAAGATGCCGGGCGGCACGTTCGGGGTTATGACCGATTCCGGCCCCGGGGCGATTTCAACGGACGACCTGTTTTCGGGTAAGAAGGTGGTACTGGTTTCCGTACCGGGGGCATTCACGCCCACCTGCTCGATGAATCACCTGCCTGGATTCGTGGACCACGCGGATGAAATCCTGTCGAAAGGCGTCGACACGATCGCATGCATGGCGGTCAACGACGTATTCGTAATGGATGCCTGGGGCAAGGACCGCGGTGTCGGCGACAAGGTCATGATGCTCGCTGACGGCAACGGCGAGTACGCCCGCGCACTGGGCCTCGAAATGGACGGCACCGGCTTCGGCATGGGTATTCGCGGCCAGCGCTTCGCGTTGATCGTTGACAATGGCACCGCAACTCACGTGGGGGTTGAAGCACCGGGTCAGTTCGAGGTCAGCAAAGCCGAGGCGATTCTCGAAAACCTGTAGCAGATGAAATTGCGGCGCCCGCGAGGGCGCCGCCAATTTAATCCAATGCCTCGGTCAGCTCGGGCACGACGTTGAAGAGGTCGCCCACCAGGCCGATGTCCGCCACCTCGAATATCGGAGCTTCCTCGTCCTTGTTGATCGCGACGATCGTGCCTGCGTCCTTGATCCCCGTCAGGTGCTGGATAGCGCCGGAGATACCGATCGCAATGTAGAGATCCGGCGCGATAATCCGCCCGGTCTGACCTACCTGCATCTCGTTCGGCACGTAACCGGCGTCGACCGCCGCTCGCGACGCACCCACACCGGCTTCGAGTTTGTCCGCGAGCTTGTAGATCAGGTCGAAATTTTCCTCGCTGCCGAGGGCGCGGCCACCGGCCACGACGCGCGACGCCGATTGCAGGTCAGGCCTGTCAGACTTGCCGGTTTCGCTCGCGATGAAGCGTGTGTGATCCGGGATATCGGCAGAAACGTCCACGGCGTCGACCGGAGCCGAGTTACCGGCACCGACGGCACGGAATGACGCTGTCCTGATGGTGGCAACCACCGGCACTCCAGCCGGTGCCTCGACGGTAACTACCGCACTGCCGGCATAAATCGGTCGTTTGAATACCCGCTCGCCTTCGACGCTCATGATGTCGCTGATCTGGTTGACGCCGAGGAGGGCAGCCACGCGCGGCATCAGGTCCTTGCCGAAGGTCGTGGACGGGCCGAAGATATAGTCGTAACTGTCAGCCATCGCGACAATTTGCGGTGCCAGTACGGCGGCCAGAGCACCGCGGTTTGCGGTGGCTTCGTTGCTGAGTACGCGGCTGACCGAATCCAGACTTGCCGCTTGCGCCGCTATTGCGCCGGCGGATTCCGCAAAAACGGCAACCTCGATCTCGGCGCCGGAGATTTCCGCCGCACAGGCGACGCACTTCGCAGTGCTCGGGTTCAGGCTCGTGCCGTCGTGCTCGGCGATCAACAGTACCTTGGCCATTACAGTAATCCTTTGTCGTTCAGGGCGCCGACGAGGCCGGCAACGTCGTCGACCATGATGCCCCGTTCACGGGCGGCCGGCGGTTCGAAGCCGGTTTCGGCAATCGCCGGGCTGTCCGGCACCGAGAGCTCAGCCAGCGGTATCTGATCGAGCGGTTTTTTCTTCGCTTTCATGATGTCCGGAAGCTTCACGTATCGCGGCTCATTGAGGCGCAGATCGGCGGTTATTACGGCGGGCAAATCTACCTCGATCACGTCCAGACCCGCGTCCACCTCGCGCGTTACGCGCACGCTGCCGCCGTTGAACTCGAGTTTCGATGCAAAGGTCCCCTGCGGCCGGCCCCAAAGTGCGGCGAGCATCTGGCCGGTCTGGGCATTGTCATTGTCGATGGCCTGTTTGCCCAGGATCACGAGTTCGGGATTCTCTCGTTTGACGATTTCCAACAGCGCATGGGCGCAACTCAGTGGATCCGGTGTCGCAACGGTCTCGACAAGGATAGCCCGGTCGGCCCCCATCGCGAGACCCGTACGAAGCTGCTGCTGTGCTTCGCCGCTGCCGATCGACACGACGACCACTTCGTTTGCTTCGCCGCGTTCCTTGATGCGCAACGCTTCCTCGAGAGCGATCTCGTCGAACGGATTTATGCTCATCTTGACGCCTTCCGTCTCCACGCCGCTGCCGTCGCCCTTGACGCGCACGCGAACGTTGTAGTCCACGACACGCTTCAGGCCTACCAGAATTTTTTCCACCAGACTGTCTCCCTTGCTTCTGAATGCTCGCCGGGCAGGCGCCCGCCAGCAGACGGGAACGCTATTGTCTACGAGGCTACCGGGGTGTACAAGGCATGAAACTACGGCATTTTCGGTATTGACAAATGATCATTGCGGAACGAGAGGGCCTGCTGACGAGCGCGGCCGAACTGGCGTCCAGTCTCGGGGACCGGCGTCTGCGCGTCATCGATTGCCGTTTCGACCTCATGGCCCCGCAAGCTGGTCGCGAGGCCTATCGAGAGGCTCACATTCCCGGCGCGGTTTATGCAGACCTGGACCAGGACCTGTCCGGTCCTGTCGGGACGGATAGCGGTCGCCATCCTTTACCCTCTGTCGAAGCTGCAGAAGCAACGTTTTCCCGGTTGGGTATCGATGCCGACACCGGCGTCATTTGCTATGACGCGGCAGGCGGGGCAATTGCTTCCCGCGCGTGGTGGTTGCTTCGCTGGCTCGGTCACCGGCGGGTCACCGTCCTGGACGGCGGTCTGCAGGCCTGGCAAGCGCAAGGCCTGCCTTTCGAATGCGGCGCGCAGGAAGTAACCCGCCGTGAATTCCGGGGCTTCGAAAATCCGGAACGAGTGCTGACGACCGGGGAAGTCGCCGCCGACCTCGAAGCCGCTGCCGGGTCCCTGCTTATCGATGCCCGTGACACCGCTCGATTTCGTGGTGAGGTGGAACCGATTGATACCCGGGCAGGGCACATACCGGGATCCCGAAATTTGCCCTTTACCGCGTGCCTGCGCGAAGACGGTACCTGGCAGGACGGTGACTCACTGCGTCATCTGCTCGAGCGGGTGCTTGGTGACGACGAGAGGGCTTCGTGGGCCGTAATGTGCGGTTCCGGGGTAACCGCCTGTCACCTGGCGATTTCGGGGCTCCTGGCGGGGTACAGCGAGCCTCGCGTGTATATCGGCTCCTGGAGCGAGTGGATCCGGGACGCGTCGCGGCCGGTCCGGCTCGGGGCCGCCGTGTAGGTAGAAATGCAGCCGCGAATTCTGCGGAACCGGCGTAAACTTAACGCCCGATCCAGCGATCGACCGGGGGCTCCGGAGGGTCCCTGGAAGAGCGGGCAGAATTCCCTGAAATGCATATAGTGATCAGTACTAAATGATTTTAAAACAATTAGTTATTTGTTTTATTTCAAGTACTTTAGCGGCTTGCGCGGGCTCATCAGAGCCTTCGCTCGGGGACGATACGGATGTCGTTCCGGCGCGTCCGGATTGCATCTCGACAAGGACTATCCGAGACTACCGGGTACTGGACGATGCGAACCTCGTGGTCACGGCGAACGGTAACCGAAAGCACCATGTCTCGCTCAGCCGCCGGGCAACTGGCCTGACGGCATCCTGGAAGATTGGATTCCGGTCCACGAGCGGCAGGATTTGTGGCGGCTTCGACGAAATTCTCGTCGATGATGGCTTCGGCCCTGAACGCATCCGCATTGCGGGTATCAGGGAGTTGACGCCCGAAGAATACGACGCATTACTGGTCCGGTTCGGAAAAAAGGAACCGGCCACCGAACCAGCCCCGGCGACAAAGAGTGTCGAGAGCGCCGAGGTGGAAGAGCTGGACTGACTTGTCCGAATACAGATGGACATGTTGGTCACGCAATCCGCAATCTCCGTGCGGACCCGCCCGGCCAGCCGTAAAGCTGGCCGGGTTTTTGTTGCCTGGAGTTAGCGCATGAGCGGTCCTTTGTCGGCAATCCGGGTGCTCGATCTCTCGCGGGTTTTGGCGGGGCCATGGGCAACCCAGTTGCTTGGCGATTACGGCGCCGACGTGGTTAAGATCGAGCGTCCCGATTGTGGCGATGACACCCGGCAGTGGGGTCCGCCCTGGCTGCAGGGCAAGGCCGGTGAGGCCGGACGTGAGTCCGCCTATTTCCTTGCAACGAATCGCAACAAACGCTCCCTCAGTGTCGATCTGGCGACAACGGCCGGCCAGGCGCTTGTCCGGGAACTTGCCGCCAAAGCCGACGTCGTCGTGGAGAACTTCAAGGCTGGCACACTCGAGCGCTGGGGCCTGGGTTCCGAAAGCCTGCAGCGAGAGAACCCCGGCCTTATCGTGTGCACGATCTCGGCGTTTGCGCGCGAGAGTTCACGCGCCCGCGAACCTGGCTACGATGCAATGGTCCAGGCTGCCGGCGGGCTGATGAGCATTACCGGTACCCCCGATGAAGACGGCGGCGAGCCGCAAAAGGTCGGCGTCGCAATTGCGGACATCATGTGCGGGATGTACGCGGCGACGGCGATCATTGCGGCGCTGCACGAACGCTCGAGCAGCGGCCGGGGTCAATCAATCGAAGTGCCGCTTTATGACAGCCAGGTCGCGTGGCTCGCAAACCAGGCCATGAATTTCCTGGTTGGCGGCACGGTTCCGGGCCGCCTCGGCACGGCTCACCCGAACATCGTCCCATACCAGGCATTCAGGACCGCTGACGGTTTCATCATGATCGCGGTGGGAAACGACCGGCAATTCGGCGACTGTATGCGTTGCTGCGGCATGTCCGGACTTGCCGAAGATCCCCGATTTGAGCGCAATGAGGACCGACTGGCCAACCGCGGTGAACTCGTGGCTCTCATGAGCGCCGCTATCGAGCACGAATCGTCCGATCACTGGCTGCGCAGACTGAAGGAGGCCGGCGTGCCGTGCAGCCCGATAAGCGACATTGGCGAGGTATTTTCCAGCGCCTACGCGGCCGAGTGTGGTCTCGTCCGGAGCTTGCGCCACCCCTACGACGAGAAGCTGCCGACGGTCGCCAATCCTGTCAGGTTTTCATCTCAGGAAGTCAAATACCGTTCGGCGCCGCCGTTGCTCGGGGAACATTCCGGGGCGGTATTGGCGGACTGGTTGGGCTATTCTGCAGAATCAATTTCACAGCTGAGAAAAGCGGGAACGATTTGAGCGTTACAACTTTGAGAGAGGGCTCGGGAACAGCCGGCCCCATCGCCGCGAGCAGCGCGCTCGGCGAAGTCAAATACGAAATTCGCGGCCAGCTCGCCAATCATGCGAACGAACTGGAAAAGCGAGGTTACGAAATTATCTCGCTGAATATCGGCAACCCCGGCCTGTTCGGTTTCAGGACGCCGGAGACGATGCGACTCGCGATGATCGAGAACCTCGGCCAGGCGGAAGCCTATAGCCACCAAAAAGGAATCTTCCCCGCGCGCGAGGCGGTGGTGATGCAGCAGCAAAACCGTGGCATCCACAATGTCAGCGCCGAGGAAGTATTCATCGGCAACGGTGTCAGCGAGCTGATCGACCTGTCGCTGCGCGCCTTGCTGGACCCGGGCGATGAAGTCCTGATCCCGAGCCCGGATTATCCCTTGTGGTCAGCCGCCGTCGGCTTGAACGGTGGCGTGCCGCGCTATTACGACTGCCTGCCGGAAAACGACTTCATGCCGGACCCGGCAAAAATCCGCGAGCTGATTACGGATCGAACCCGCGCCATCGTACTGATCAATCCGAATAATCCGAGCGGCGCGGTTTATGACCGCGCAATCCTCGAACAGGTAGCTGACATAGCTGCCGAAACGGGCGTCGTCGTGCTGGCCGACGAAATCTACGACCAGATGGTGTACGACGATGCCGAATACATCCCGTTCGCGACCCTGGCGGGCGATGGCGTCGTTTGCCTGACGTATTCCGGCTTGTCAAAGGTTTACAGGGCCTGCGGTTATCGCGTCGGCTGGTGCGTTTTCGGTGGGGATATCGAACGTGCGCGTGACTACATACACGGCATGGAACTGCTGGCAGCGCTGCGGCTCTGCAGCAACGTTCCGGGGCAGTGGGCCGTGCAAACGGCGCTGGGCGGGTTCCAGAGTATTGCCGAACTCGTGCAGCCCGGCGGCCGCCTGTACCAGTCCCGGCAGTGCATCATCGAGCGCGTTGCAGGAAGTCCGTACCTCAGCCTGGTTACACCCATGGGCGCCATGTATGCATTCGTAAGGCTTCACAATCGATTTGCCGGAAAACTGGACGATCAGCAATTCGCCCTCGAATTGCTCGAAAAGCGCCACATTCTCGTTGCACCGGGCAGCAGTTTCAATACGACCTACACGGATCACTTCCGGATAACCACCTTGCCCGATCCGGATACGCTGCATACGGTGTTCGATCGAATCGACGATGTACTCGTTCAACACGCCTGAGTCATGTACGGCTGGCTGCCCGAGAACTGCGACGATGCGTCACAGGTAGTGACCGCAAGCCGGCGCCTCGCCCGGCTACTGACCGCCGAATACAACGCGCAACAACTTGCAAGCGGCAAGCGCGCGTGGCTGACGCCCGTTATCGTCGCCTTGCCCGACTGGCTGTCCCGACTCCTGGCGTCCGCCGGATTTGGCCGGCAGCCGGCACGGCTCAATGCACATCAGAGTCGCGTCCTTTGGGAAAGCATCCTGCGCGAAGTGATCGACGATCCGCTGATCAATATTTCGAGCCTCACGCGTCATGCTCGCGAAGCCTGGAAAAGGCTGCACGAGTGGCACGTGCCGTTCGAGGAATGCGTCTCCGCCGCAAGCAGTCGTGACCAGCGCGTATTTGCCGACGCCGCGTCGCGATACCGGGATCGACTGGCGGCGCAAGACTGGATAGACGATGCCATGCTCGGCGGTACGGTCGCCGCCAACGTCCGGGCAGGAGAAATGTCGGCGCCGGACAGGGTCGTTCTCGCAGGCTTCGACCGGCTGACGCCGGAGGTTGACGGACTGCTCTCGGCACTGCGTGAGTGCGGTACGCGTATCGAGTTCGCTGCCGTCGAGGCACCCAGGCGTCATGCCGCCATTATCGCTTGCGACGATCCCGATGCCGAGCTCCGCACAGCCGGCGCATGGGCGCGCAAGCAACTCCAGGAAGATGCCGGCCAGCGTATCGGTATTGTGGTCTCCAGCCTGGAGCAGGACGCCGCCCGGGCAGGTCGACTGGTACGCGAGGGAATGGCGCCCGGCTGGCAATATGCGTCGGGGTCCCGGCGCGCAGCAGTGAACGTGTCTTTCGGTCGCCGACTGCACGATTATCCGGCTGTCGAAATCGCGTTGCTCCTGCTGCGCTGGACATACGGCGCGATCGGCGGAAGGGACCTCAGCCTGCTGATGCGAACACCCTTTCTGGGCGCGGGAGACGTCGATGCGCGCGCCCGCCTTGAACTCGAACTGCGCCGCATACCCGACCGCAGCTGGACGCCGGAGCTATTTCTTCGTGCGTTCAGCGGCCGCAGGGTGACGGACGAGTCGGCTGACTGGCTGGCACGTGTCGGAGAACTCGACGAAATGCGACGGACGGAGCGCAGCGAAGCCTCGCCGGCGCACTGGGCGGAAATCGCCGACCTGCTGCTGGAAAAGTTCCGCTGGCCGGGCGACGCGGCGCTCGAGAGCGCTGACTTCCAGCTCATCAACCGGTGGCGCGACCTTTTGAACGATCTCGCGAGGCTGGAACTCGTGATACCGCAAATGACTTTCGCGCAAGCGATCGGACAATTGAGCGCGATGGCCGCAGACACGATCTTCCAGCCGGAACTGGAGGGGGCCCAGGTCCAGGTCCTCGGGCCGCTGGAGGCTGCGGGGCTCGAATTCGACGAGCTGTGGATCGGCGGTCTCACGGCAAGCCAATGGCCACCGGGCGGGCGGCCGACGGCCCTCATTTCCCGGCGCCTGCAGCGGCACTATGGTATGCCGGACGCGGATCCCGACGACACCGCGGCTTATGCGCAAAGGGTCTTTGATCGTCTGCTGGGCAGCGCCGCTTCGTGCGTATGCAGTTATCCGACTCGTAGCGGCGATTCGATCGAAACGCCGACCGCGCTGCTGCCGGAATCGCCGGCCGGCAGCGCACCCGAAGACCCGGGATGGCACGCGTTGCAGCTATGCGGCCTGGCCACATCGACCGGGACGGCCAGCGACCCCGTTCCGCCCGTGTCCTCCGGTGAATCGATAGCCGGCGGTGCCGCCAACATTCAAAGGCAAATGAGCGAACCCTTCAGCGCATTCGTACTGGGTCGCCTTGGCACTTCGACGCTGCGGCCGATCGTACCCGGCTTGTCTCCGATTTTGCGCGGCAACCTCATTCACGCTGCGGCGTTTCACCTCTACGAGGAGCGACCATCCCAGGCTGACATCCGCGGCTGGCGCGGTAAAGAACTCGACCAACGGATAAGCACCGCGACGAACCGTGCGTTTTCCCGCTATGAGCGTCACGCGGATCGTGTGCTCCGAGAATTGCTTGCGCTGGAACGCGAGCGAGTAGCCCGCCTGCTGCATGCTCTTGTCGCGGTAGATCTGCAGCGCAAAGGCTTCGTTGTTCACGCCGTCGAACTGTCAATGGACTTCATACTCGGTGGAATCCAATTGGGACTGCGAGTCGATCGTATCGATCGCTACGACGACGGTGCCGTTGCGATCCTTGATTACAAGACCGGCGGTCCCAGGAAGTTCCTGGACCGAAGCGGCGAACCCACTGACGCACAGTTGATTGTCTACGCGGCTGCCGTGGAAGAGCCGGTAGCGGCTCTCGGCTTCGTCAACATCGACAGCCGCGAGACAGCACTTGACGGCTGTGGGCGCGATGCAATGGACGCGGAAGAGTGGCAGCGATCGTTGATGCACTGGACGCAGGCCATCGAGAAGGCAGCCGGTGAATTCGTGGCCGGCGACGTCCGCATTCGTCATTGGCAAACGCTACGCGACGCGCGGCTTCTGAATATCCTTTCAAGATACGGAGAGCTCCGGCGTGACTCATGATGCCGCACTGCTCGCCGCCGACGAACAAGCGCGGAAGGAAGCGCTGGATGTAACGCGTTCGTTCATTGTGCAGGCCCCCGCCGGTTCCGGAAAAACGGAACTGCTTATACAGCGCTATCTGCGCCTGCTTGCGACAGTCGATTCACCCGAAGAAGTCATTGCGATCACGTTTACGCGCAAGGCAGCCGCGGAAATGCAGTACCGGGTCCTGCACGCCTTGCGACGTTCGCAGCGCGGCGACGTCCCGGAGGCGCCACACCACCGCGTCACGGCCGTGGCAGCCGCCGCAGCACTCGAGCGCGACCAGGAAAAAGGCTGGCAAATTATTGCCAACCCGCGGCGCATGCGCATCCAGACGCTCGACTCGCTGAATGCATCGATCGCGAGAATGCAACCGCTTACGGGTGCTGCGACCAGCGGCAACTCTGTCGCCAACGATGCCGAGGTTAAAGCTCTTTACCGCGCGGCTGCCGCCGCCACGCTGGACTGGCTGGCCGAGCCCGGCACGCTGCGCGATGCCGTTCAGCAGATACTGTTACATCTCGACAACAACACGTCCCTCTTTGTCGGCTACCTGGCTCGAATGCTCGAGACTCGGGACCAGTGGTTGCCCTTCGTTGGCAGCGGGAATACGGGGGCCGATGCCGCAATGCGAGAGAGGCTCGAGGGGAACCTGCGGGGTGTCGTCACCGCTCACCTGGAGCGGACACGAC
>JAACFJ010000048.1 GCA_009937505.1 Gammaproteobacteria bacterium | reverse complement strand
GATGCCAGCCTGGTCGAAATCAATCCGCTGATAACGACGGGTGCCGGCGACGTGATCGCGCTCGACGCCAAGATCAATATCGAAGGCAACGCGCTGTATCGCCAACCCGAGCTGGTGAAGATGCGCGACATCTCCCAGGAAGACGAGGCCGAGCGCGAAGCGGCCGAACACGATCTCAGCTACGTATCGCTGGACGGCAACATCGCCTGCATGGTGAATGGTGCCGGACTGGCAATGGCAACCATGGATATCATCAAGCTTTATGGCGGCGAGCCGGCGAATTTCCTCGACGTCGGTGGCGGTGCCACGAGCGAGCGGGTGACAGAGGCTTTCAAGCTGATCCTTTCGAACGATAATGTTGCGGCGATACTGGTCAACATTTTCGGCGGCATCGTCCGCTGCGACCTTATCGCGCAGGGCATTGTCGCTGCGGTGAAGGACGTCGGCGTCCAGGTACCGGTCGTGGTCCGGCTCGAGGGCACCAACGTCGACAAGGGTCGCGAACTGCTGAAAGACAGCGGCCTCGACATCATTACGGCAAGAGACCTCGCGGATGCGGCAGAGAAAGCCGTGGCCGCCGCAGCCTGACGGATAGAACAATGAGCATTCTGGTCAACAAAGACAGCAAAATCATCTGCCAGGGAATCACCGGCAACCAGGGGCAGTTTCACACGGAGCAGTGCATAGCCTACGGCACCCAGGTCGTGGGCGGTGTAACCCCGGGACGGGGCGGCGAGGAATGCCTCGGCGTGCCCGTGTTCAACACGATGCGTGACGCAGTGGCCGAGACCGGCGCCGACGTCAGCATGATTTACGTGCCGGCACCGTTTGCGGCCGACGCCATTCTCGAGGCAGCGGACGCCGGCGTAAAGCTCGTCGTCTGTATCACCGAGGGCATCCCGGTCATGGACATGGTCAAGGTCAAGTCCGCGCTGCGCGATTTCGACTGCCGCGTCATCGGTCCGAACTGCCCGGGCATCATCACTCCGGAGGAGTGCAAGATCGGCATCATGCCGGGCTTCATTCACAAGAAAGGACGCATCGGCATCGTCTCTCGTTCCGGCACGCTGACGTATGAGGCCGTGTATCAGACCACCCAGAACGGCCTGGGCCAAAGCACCTGTATCGGTATCGGCGGCGACCCGGTGCGCGGCATGAACTTCATAGATTGCCTGGAACTTTTCGAGGCGGATCCGGAAACGGATGGCGTCTTGATGGTTGGTGAGATCGGCGGCTCCGACGAAGAGGCCGCGGCCGATTACATCAAGGCGAACGTCTCCAAGCCCGTTGTCGCGTACATCGCGGGCGTCACCGCGCCGCCCGGCAAGCGTATGGGACACGCCGGCGCGATTATCGCTGGTGGCAAGGGTACAGCGGATGCCAAGTTCGAGGCACTCGATGCGGCTGGCGTGGCGACGGTTCGTTCACCCGCGGAACTCGGCAGTAGAATGCAGGAGATCCTCGGCGCCTAGTACTGCTCGAGGGCAGGGATGAACAACACGGTCACCGTCGCGCTTGCGCAGCTCGATCTCGTCGTCGGCGACGTTAAGGGCAACACCGCGCGGATTCTCGACGCGGCCGCGGAAGCCCGCGATGAACTGCATGCCGACCTGGTCGTATTCCCGGAGCTGAGTATCTGCGGCTACCCGCCCGAGGACCTGCTGTTTCATGCCGGCCTGCGGCACGCCGTCGAACACTCCGTCGAGGAAATCCGCGACAGCGTGAAGGGTATCGCCGTACTCGTCGGTTTCCCCGAGTACCAGGGTGACGAAATTTTCAACAGCTGTGCGGTAATCTCCAATGGCGAGTTTCTCTGCCATTACCGTAAACGCTGTCTGCCGAACTACGCGGTATTCGACGAGGAGCGCTACTTCACGGCTGGCAAATCCGCGGCCGTATTCAAGCTGAACGGCATCCGCATCGGCCTGAATATTTGCGAGGATATCTGGCGCCAGGCGCCGATCTCGGCGAGCAGGGCGGCCGGGGCCGAGGTTGTCGTTGCGATCAATGGTTCGCCTTACCAGACTCGCAGCCAGGAGAACCGTGAACACGCCGCTGCGGCTCGTGCCGATGAAAGCGGCATTCCGATCGTGTACCTCAATATGGTGGGTGGCCAGGACGAGCTCGTGTTCGATGGCGGATCGTTCGCGATGTCGGCCGGAGGCGATGTCCGCTTTCGAGCGCCGCCCTTCGAAGAAGGTCTCTATCGCGTAGTCCTGCGAGGCTCCGGCAGCGGGGTCGAACCCGAGCAGGGCGAAGTTGCAGAGCCGCTGTCGCTGGAAGCGAGCGTCTACCGCGCACTCGTTACGGGCACGCGGGACTACGTGCGCAAGCACGGTTTTCCGGGGGTCATCATCGGCCTTTCGGGCGGTATCGATTCGGCGCTGGTGACCGCGATCGCCTGCGACGCGATCGGTGCCGACAAGGTCAGGACGGTCATGATGCCGTTCCGCTACACCAGCACGATCAGCCAGGAAGATGCCGCCAGGCAGGCCGAGACCATGGGGTTTCGTTATGACGTCGTGCCGATCGCGCCGATCTACGATGCGACTGTGAAGCAGCTCGAACCGATCTTCGCGGGCCGCGAACCCGACGTTACGGAGGAAAATATCCAGGCCCGGTGCCGTGGCATGATCCTGATGGCGATATCCAACAAGACCGGCCGAATGCTGCTGACGACCGGTAACAAGAGCGAGCTGGCAGTCGGTTACGCGACGCTGTACGGCGATATGGCAGGTGGTTTTGCGCCCATCAAGGATTGCGGCAAGACGCTGGTCTATCGACTCGCGCGATACCGCAACACGCTGGGCGACGCCATCCCGGAGCGAGCTATAACGCGCGAGCCGTCCGCCGAGCTGCGGCCGGACCAGAAAGACAGCGACTCGCTGCCCGATTACGCGGTCCTTGATCCAATACTCGAGGCGTTTGTCGAAAAAGACATGTCGGTGGATGAGATTACCGGGCTCGGTTTCGATCGTGCGACCGTGGTTCGCGTTCTGCAGATGGTCAAGCACAATGAATACAAGAGGCGCCAGGCGCCGCCGGGTATTCGCATCAGCAGCCGGGCGTTCGGCCGCGACTGGCGTTATCCGATCACGTCCTGGTACCGGTTCCCCGGCTAGGAGTCCGGGTAGTTCAGTTCGAGCACGCGCTGAGCGTCCGCGGCAAGGTCGTTCAGGCCCAGTTCCTCGTACGCGGCAATCATTATGCGCAGCGACTCTTCGTTACTGTCAGCGCCGTTGTATGACTCGAGCGCATTCTTGGCGCGATTTGCCGCGGCGATATAGGCGCCGCGACGCAGGTAATAGTCTGCCACCCAGTTTTCGTAGGCGGCCAGGCGATTCTTGAGATAAATGATGCGCTGCCGGGCATCGGGTGCGTATTCACTTGCCGGATATCGCTCCACCAGCCGCCGGAAAGCCTGGTAGGCCTGGTCGACGTCCTTTGGCGGACGCTTGTTGGTGTCCTTGCGGAACCAGCGTTCGAGCAGACCTGGCTCGTCGCTGAAGTAGGCCAACCCCTTGATATAGAGGGCGTAGTCAACCTTCGGGTGTATCGGGTTCTCGCGCATGAAGGTGTCGGCGGCCTCGACAGCGAGTTCGGGGGCGCCGCTCTTGTAATAGGCGTACATCAGGTCGAGCTGAATCTGGCGTGCCACGTCACTGAACGGGTAGCGGGCCTGGATCGCCTCGAGTATCTGGATGCCGCGGCTGTAGTTGCCGTTCTGGATCGACGTCTGCGCCTTATCGTACGCTTCCTGCAGGTCCTGCACGGCATCGTAGGGCTCTTCATTGCTGGCACAGGCGGCCAGCACGGCAAGCGCCGTGAGCAGAATCACCTGGCGCGCTTGCCGTTGCAGGCGCTCGAGGGATCGCGGCGGGTTGAGGAAATCGATCATATTTACGCGGGCCGAACCAAATCGGCGAGTATACCGTAAACTCCAAATTCGACGATGACTGAAGAACGCACCCAGCACACTGCTCGGATACCCGATGAGCTGGCCGGTCAAAGATTGGACCAGGCCCTGGCCCGGATGTTTCCCGACTATTCACGCAGCCGCCTCAAGGCGTGGCTGCTCGGCGGCTCCGTGCTCATCGATGGGGGAACCCGGCGCCCCCGCGATCCGGTGCAGGGCGGCGAAACCGTCGTACTGACCGTCACCGCCGATGTCGCCGTGCGTGCCGAGCCCGAACCCATGGCGCTCGACGCCGTGTTCGAGGACACCGATCTGCTGGTCATCAACAAACCGGCCGGTCTGGTCGTGCATCCGGGCGCGGGGAACGTGAGCGGTACGCTCATGAACGGCTTGCTGGCGCATGCGCCGCAACTGGAAACCCTGCCTCGTGCCGGCATTGTCCATCGGCTCGACAAGGACACCAGTGGGCTTCTGCTCGTTGCGAAGTCTCTGCCGGCACATACAGCGCTGGTCAGGGAGCTTGCCGAGCGCGCAATATCCCGCCAATACCTGGCCATCTGCACCGGGGTCCTGACCGGCGGAGGCAAGATCGATGCCGCCATTGACCGCCACCCCGTCGATCGCACCCGAATGGCCGTGCGGGATACGGGCAGACCCGCTGTGACGCACTACACGGTCATCGAGCGGTTCCGCGCCCACACCTTCGTGAAAGTTGTCCTGGAAACGGGCCGCACCCATCAGATTCGCGTGCACTTCGCGCATCGCCGTCATCCCCTCGTCGGCGACCCCGTATACGGAGGGCGGCTGGCCATGCCTGCCGGCGCGTCGGAGAGGCTCCGGGATGCATTACGGGCATTCAGGCGCCAGGCGTTGCACGCTGTGCGGCTCGAACTCAAACACCCGGTGACCGGCGAGGACCTGAGCTTCGAGGCACCGCCACCGGGGGACTTCCAGGAGCTGCTTGAATCCTTGCGCGAGGACATCGCATGAGCACGGACTGGATCGAGGCCGACTGGCCCTCGCCGGCCGGCATCATTGCCGGGACCACGACCCGCCGCGGCGGTGTCAGTGACGGAGCCTATCGGTCCATGAATCTGGGCGCGCACGTCGGGGACGAGCCGGATCGAGTCGCCGGGAACCGGCGGCGCTTCGTCGCCGACTGCGACCTGGCCACGGAGCCCGACTGGCTCACACAGGTCCACGGCACCGCCGTTCGAGTGGCCGGTGCCGCAGCTCCTGTCGAAGCGGATGCAGCAATCGCGCGTGAGCCCGGGGCGATCGTCGCGGTTCTGACAGCAGACTGTCTGCCGATACTGCTGTGCGCCGATAGCGGCGACGAGTTTGCCGCCATCCATGCGGGTTGGCGCGGGCTGGCGGCAGGTATCGTCACCACCACCCTATCCAGGATGGATACGCCGCCGGCGCGCCTCCTGGCCTGGCTCGGCCCCGCGATTTCGCAGCCTGCGTTCGAGGTTGGCGACGAGGTCCGGGCAGCGTTCGTCGCTGCGCACGCCGGGGCGGAAGCCTGCTTCCTGCCCAATGAGCGCGGCCGCTGGCAGGCGGACCTGTATGCACTCGCCGGGCGTATGCTCGGCGCGGCAGGCGTTGACGCCGTATACGGCGGGGGTCTGTGTACCTTCGGCGACGCCGAGCGGTTCTTTTCGTATCGTCGCGACGGCCAGTGCGGCCGGATGGCAAGCTTTGTCGCCCGCAGGCGTTGAATTTGCCTGCCGAGGCTCAATTTCTGGGGCAGATTTGACTAACCCGGATTTCGGGGGCGAGACATGCGTCTGGACAAACTGACAAGCAAATTTCAAATGGCGCTGGCGGATGCGCAATCACTGGCAGTCGGGCAGGACCACCAGTTCATCGAGCCCGCCCACGTCATGGTAGCGCTGCTTGACCAGCAGGGCGGCAGCGTCCGCGGCTTGCTGACCAAGGCTGGCGCGAACGTGAACCTGCTGCGCTCCCAGCTCGGCGACGCGATCGACCGGCTGCCCAAGGTAGAGGGGGCGGGCGGCGACGTTCATTTCAGCAACGACCTCGGCAAGCTATTCAATATCACCGACAGGCTCGCCCAGAAGCGCGACGACCAGTACGTCTCCAGCGAACTGTTTGTACTGGCGGCACTCGACGACAGCTCGCCGCTGAAGAGCCTGTTCGAGCAGGCTGGCGCAGTGCGCGGCGCCGTGGAAAAAGCGATCGAGGACTTGCGCGGCGGGCAGCAGGTCGATGACCCGAACGCCGAGGACACCCGCCAGGCGCTGGAACGCTACACGATAGACCTGACGGAGCGGGCCGAGCAGGGCAAGCTCGATCCGATTGTTGGTCGCGACGAGGAGATTCGGCGCACGATCCAGATCCTGCAGCGGCGCACCAAGAACAATCCTGTGCTGATCGGCGAGCCCGGCGTCGGCAAGACTGCGATCGTCGAGGGGCTCGCGCAACGCATCGTCAACAACGAGGTGCCCGAAGGGCTCCGTGGCAAGCGCATCCTGTCGCTGGATATGGGCACCCTGATTGCAGGCGCGAAATTTCGTGGTGAATTCGAGGAACGCCTGAAAGCCGTTCTTAACGACCTCGCCAAGCAGGAAGGCCAGATCATCCTGTTTATCGACGAACTGCATACCATGGTGGGCGCCGGCAAGGCCGAGGGCTCGATGGACGCCGGCAACATGCTCAAGCCGGCGCTTGCGCGCGGCGAGCTTCATTGCGTTGGCGCTACGACGCTTGACGAATATCGCAAATACGTCGAAAAGGACGCGGCCCTGGAACGACGCTTCCAGAAGGTGCTCGTCAAGGAACCGACGGTCGAGGACACTATTGCAATCCTGCGCGGACTCAAGGAACGCTACGAGGTTCATCATGGCGTCGAGATAACCGATCCCGCCATTGTTGCTGCGGCGACCCTGTCGCACCGTTACATCAGTGATCGCCAGCTGCCGGACAAGGCCATCGACCTCGTCGACGAAGCAGCGTCTCGTATTCGAATCGAGATCGATTCGAAGCCCGAGAGCATGGACCGACTCGAGCGCCGCATCATCCAGCTGAAGATCGAGCGAGAAGCACTCAAGAAGGAATCGGACGACGCGTCCAGGAAACGCCTGGACGACCTCGAAGAGCAGCTCAGTGATCTCGAACGCCAGTATGCGGACCTCGACGAGATCTGGAAGTCCGAAAAGGCCGCAATGCAGGGCACGGCGCACATCAAGGAGGAACTTGAACGCGCCCGCCTCGAACTCGAAACGGCACATCGTGCCAACGACCTGGCACGAATGTCGGAACTGCAGTACGGCCGCATCCCCGAACTCGAAAAGCAGCTCGCGGAAGCGGCAAGCGCGGAGCAACTCGAAACGACACTGCTACGTAACAACGTCACCGAAGAGGAAGTCGCGGAGATCGTCTCCAAGTGGACCGGGATACCGGTATCCAAGATGCTCGAAGGCGAGAAGGAAAAGTTGCTGCAGATGGAGTCTGTCGTGCAAGAGCGAGTCGTCGGCCAGGAAGAGGCGGTGACGGCTGTCGCCAATGCGATCCGCCGGTCGCGTGCCGGGCTTTCCGATCCGCGCCGTCCGATCGGCTCCTTCCTGTTCCTGGGTCCGACCGGTGTCGGCAAGACCGAGCTCACCAAAGCGCTCGCGAATTTCCTGTTCGACACCGATGACGCGATGGTGCGGCTCGACATGTCGGAGTTCATGGAAAAGCACTCGGTTGCGCGCCTGATCGGTGCACCACCGGGCTATGTCGGTTACGAGGAAGGCGGCTACCTGACGGAAGCCGTGCGGCGACGTCCGTACTCGGTAATCCTGCTCGACGAAGTCGAGAAGGCGCATCCGGACGTGTTCAATGTGCTGCTGCAGGTTCTCGACGACGGGCGCCTGACGGACGGGCAGGGGAGGACGGTCGATTTTCGCAATACCGTGATCGTCATGACGTCGAATCTGGGGTCACAGATGATCCAGGAGATGGCGGGCGAGGAGAACTACGACGCGATGAAACATGCGGTGATGGATGTCGTCGGACAGCATTTCCGGCCCGAATTCATCAATCGCGTGGACGACGTGGTTGTGTTCCATCCGCTCAGCCGGGAACACATCCGCAGGATCGTCGACATTCAGCTGGGCTACCTGCTCGATCGGCTGGCGGATCGCGACATGCGCATCCATTTGTCCGATGCGGCGCGCGACAAACTTGCGGAAGCCGGATTCGATCCCGTTTACGGCGCAAGGCCCCTGAAGCGCGCCATCCAGCAGCAGGTGGAAAATCCGCTCGCGCAGGAAATCCTGCAGGGTAAATTCAAGCCGGGTGACGTTATCGAGGTCGGCGTCGATCACGACCGGCTCGACTTCCAGAATGCCGCATGATTCGCGCTCCGGGGCGCGCTACTGAGTTAGGTTCCCAATCCTCCAGGAAGCGCGAAATTGCGAGGTTAGATTCGCGCACCGACGCGCGCTCCTACTATAATCCGGCAAGTTCACGGAGACACACACCGATGCCAATTTACGGGTACGTTTGCAAGAACTGCGAGCATATGCTCGATGCTCTGCAAAAGATCTCGGACGATCCGCTGGTTGACTGTCCCGAGTGCGGCGAACCGCAACTCAGGCGCCAGCTGTCGGCGCCGCGGTTTCGCCTGAAAGGCTCGGGCTGGTACGAGACCGATTTCAAAAAGGACAAGCAGCGTAATCTCCACGGCGAGAAGGAGCCGGCCAAGAAAGACGAGGCGAAGAAAGACGACAAGCCCGCGTCGAAGGCGGCTGACAAGGCGAACACCAAGCCGGCCACCGACAGCAAGTCCGGCACCGGGTAGTCGCGGCGTATGAAAGCCCTGCGTCGCTATATCGTTGCCGGAATCCTGGTCTGGCTGCCGCTCGGGCTGACCATACTGTTGCTTCGCTTTGCAGTCCGGCTGATGGACCGCTCGTTGCTATTGCTGCCGCCGCAATACCGGCCGGATGCCATCCTCGGTTTCAACATCCCCGGGCTGGGAGCAATACTGACGGTGATTCTCCTGTTGATCACCGGCGTGCTCGCGGCGAATTTCGTGGGGCGCGCGTTCATGGGCGGCTGGGATTCGCTGATGGACCGGATCCCGGTCGTGAGATCGATCTATTCCGCCGCGAAGAACTTTGCCGAGATCGTGTTCTCGGACTCAAGTCACGCGTTCAAGCGCGTGTTGCTCATCGAATACCCGCGTAAGGGCATATACAGCCTCGCGTTCCAAACCTCCGCGGAACTCGGCGAAGTTCAGGGCAGGACCGGCGAAGACGTAACCTGCTGTTTCGTGCCGACGACGCCGAACCCGACTTCCGGCTTCATCATCATCGTGCCCAGGAAGGACATAACCGTGCTCGACATGGAGGTGGACGAGGCGCTGAAGATGATTATCTCACTGGGCGTCGTGGTGCCGCCATGGCGCAATGACAAGACACGGGAACTGCCGCTGGGCAAACCGGCGGGACCCGGCGAGGGGAGCTGACCCGGGAAAGCGGCCCCGCCTTGCGCGGCCGACGTTCAGGCCGTACCATTCCGCCTCTTTTTTCAGGGCCGTCAATACCATGCGCAGCCACTATTGCGGACAAGTTGACCAGTCCATGATCGGCAAACAGGTGTCGGTGTGCGGCTGGGTGCACCGCCGTCGCGACCACGGCGGCGTGATATTCGTCGATTTACGCGATCGGGAGGGCCTGCTGCAGGTTGTCTTCGATCCGGACCGGGCCGATATCTTCGCCGAGGCAGAGCGGATTCGCGGCGAATTCGTGCTGGCGGTAAAGGGCAAGGTTCGCGAGCGCCCGGAAGGTACGATCAACCCCAACATGGCTACCGGCCAGGTCGAGGTGCTGGCGCACGAACTCGAGGTTCTCAACCGCTCCGAGACGCCGCCGTTTCATCACGACGAACAGGCGAACGAGGAGCTGCGTCTCAAGTATCGCTATCTCGACCTGCGGCGCGAGGACATGCTCGGCAACCTGCGCCTGCGCCACCACGTGACGCGGGCAATGCGCAAATACCTCGATGACGCCGGCTTCGTTGACGTCGAAACGCCGATGCTCACGCGCGCTACGCCGGAAGGAGCAAGAGACTATATCGTCCCGAGTCGCACGCACCCCGGCAAGTTCTTCGCGCTGCCGCAATCGCCGCAGCTTTTCAAGCAGCTCCTGATGATGTCCGGGCTGGATCGCTACTACCAGATCGTGCGTTGTTTCCGCGACGAGGACCTGCGGGCCGACCGGCAGCCGGAATTCACGCAGCTCGATATAGAGATGAGCTTCGTGAACGAAGAGATCGTTACGGGCGAGATGGAGTCGCTGATACGGCACGTTTTCAAGGCGGTGCTCGATGTCGACCTGCCCGATCCGTTCCCGCGTATGAGCTACGCCGAAGCCATGCAGCGTTACGGCTCCGACAAGCCCGATCTGCGCATCGATCTCGAACTGGTCGACGTCTCGGATCTCCTCGGCGGTGTCGAATTCAAGGTCTTTTCCGGGCCGGCGAGCGACCCCGAAGGACGCGTTGCGGCGCTGTGCCTGCCGGGAGGGGCCGGCCTGAGTCGCAAGGAACTCGACGACTACGCCGGGTTCGTCGGTAAATACGACGCGAAAGGCCTCGCGTACATTAAAGTCAACGATGCCGCGGCGGGACGCGAGGGATTGCAGTCCCCGATACTCAAGTTCCTGCCCGATGAAGCCGTACACGGCATCCTCGAGCGCACCGCCGCCGCGTCCGGCGACGTGATCTTCTTCGGCGCCGACAAGGCGAGGATCGTCAACGAGGCGCTTGGTGCCCTGCGCGTGAAGCTCGGCGAGGACCGAGGTCTCATCAGGGAAGGCTGGGCACCGCTCTGGGTGGTGGATTTCCCGATGTTCGAGAGGGCCTCCCAGTCCGCGCGCTGGACCGCGCTGCACCATCCGTTCACGGCGCCGGCCGTCAACGACGCCGATGCGTTGCGGGCGGATCCCGGCAATGCGTTGTCGCGGGCATACGACGTGGTGCTGAACGGCTCGGAAATCGGCGGTGGATCGATTCGTATCCATGACCAGGACATGCAGTCGGCCGTATTTGACCTTCTCGACATCAGTGCCGACGAGGCCGAGGAGAAGTTCGGCTTCCTGCTGCGGGCGCTGCAATACGGTGCGCCGCCGCACGGCGGCATTGCGTTCGGCCTGGATCGCGTGGTCATGCTGATGGCCGGCGCGGAGAGTATTCGCGACGTGATCGCTTTCCCGAAGACGCAGTCGGCGCACGACCCGCTGACCAACGCGCCGGGCGTCGTCTCCGCGGAACAGCTCAAGGAAGTCGGTATCCGCCTGCGCACGCCGCGTGCCGACTGACTTCCGCCGGCCCGAGTCCGTTCTCGTCGTCGTTTGCAGCGACGACCGCCAGGTACTGCTGCTGCGCCGCCGGCGTCCGTTCGAATTCTGGCAGTCCGTCACCGGCAGCCTGCTCCCCGGGGAGACGCACGAAGAGGCCGCGCGCCGGGAGTTGATGGAGGAAACCGGGCTCGCGGATGAAGGCCGGCTCCAATACACCGGGGTCAGCCGGCAGTTCGCCATCGATCCGCGCTGGCGCGACCGCTTTGCTCCGGGCATCGTAGAGAACGTGGAATTCGAGTGGCAATACCGGCTGGCCGAAACGGCCGACATCGCCCTGCAGGGGGGCGAACACTCCGCTTACCGCTGGGTGCCCTTGTGCGAAGCCTCTGAAGCCGTTTGGTCGTGGACGAATCGGGACGCATTGTGGACCCTGGCAAAAACGTGAACGCGGTTGGCACCGTTGTGTGCACGCACGGCCTCTGGTCGCACGGGACCGGGATGTACCTGATCAAGCGGCATCTCGAGCGCGAGTACGGTATGAAGGCGTTCATTTTCAATTACCCGTCCGTCACCAAGACACTCGATGAAAACGCCGGTCGGCTGGCCCGTTTCATCGAGGAGAATGAAATCGAGCAGGCGCACCTTGTTGGCCACAGCCTGGGCGGCCTGGTCATCTTGCGGATGCTGGCGAATCACTACTCCGATGTTCCTGGCCGTATCGTTTGCGTCGCCTCGCCGCTGCGCGGGTCACGCGCTGCCACCATCCTCAATGCGAAGGGCTGGGGTGAGCATCTGCTCGGCGCCGCGGTGCCCCAGGGGACGGTCCACGGTTCCGCCAACGAGTGGGCGAGCGAGGTAACTGCCCGACGCGAAATCGGTTCTATCGCCGGCTCGGTCCCGTTCGGTGTCGGCCACGTCGCGGGGCCGTTCGGGGAACCGAACGACGGTACGGTCACGGTCGCCGAAACCCGGCTCGATGGCGCGAAAGACCATATCGTCATGCCGACGACTCACACGGGAATGCTGATATCGCGAAATGTCGCGGAGCAGATCGGGACGTTCCTGCGCCGCGGAGAGTTCCTGCGCGAGTCCTAGGAGCGCGCCTCGGCGCGCGACCGGTCGTGGTTCCGGAACCGCTCCTACAGGTCTTTCAATTTGTACAGGGCTTCGAGCGCTTGTAGCGGCGTCATTGCGTCCGGATCCAGTTCCTCCAGCGCATCGCGAAGCCCGTCGTCCTCATCGTCGGCTGCCGGACCCAGCGGCAGCTGCGCCTGGGGGCTTTGCGTCAGCGCGACCTGATGAGATTCCAGCGTTGCGAGATAGTCGCGGGCACGCTGCACGACGTGTCTGGGCACGCCCGCGAGCGCCGCGACCTGCAGGCCGTAGCTCTGGTTGGCGGGCCCGGGTTTTACGGCGTGCAGGAACACCAGCCGCCCCTCGTGTTCGGTGGCATCGAGATGTACGTTGCGGCAGGCCGGCAGCTCGTCGGCAAGCGCGGTCAGCTCGAAGTAGTGCGTCGCGAACAGCGTGAAGGCGAGCGCCTTCTCGCCCATGCAGTGTGCCGCCGCCCATGCCAGTGACAGGCCGTCGAAGGTACTGGTGCCTCGCCCGATCTCGTCCATCAGTACCAGGCTTTGCGGCGTGGCGTTATTCAGGATCGTCGCGGTCTCCGTCATCTCGACCATGAACGTCGAACGGCCACCCGCAATGTCGTCGGAGGCGCCGATGCGCGTAAAGATCCGGTCGAGCGGCCCGATACGTAGCGAATCGGCCGGCACGAAACTGCCGATGTGCGCGAGTATCGCGATGAGCGCTGTCTGGCGCATGTAGGTCGACTTGCCGCCCATATTGGGGCCGGTAATGACGATCAGCCGTTGCTCGTCGGTCAGCGTCAGGTCGTTGGCGACGAACGGCGTCTCGATCACCTGTTCGACCACGAGGTGGCGCCCGCCGCGGATCACGATGCACGGCTGGTCGCTCAGCTCCGGTTTACAGAGGCGCAGGCTCTCGGCACGTTCGGCGAAACACAACAGCACGTCCAGCTCGGCGACGGCGAAGGCCGTCAGCTGCAGGCCGGCAAGCGCCTCGTGCAGGCGGTCCAGTAATTGCTCGTAAAGATACTTCTCTCTCGCGAGTGCGCGTTCCCGCGCACTCAATACCTTGTCCTCGAACTCTTTCAGCTCCGGCGTGATGTATCGTTCGGCGGCCTTCAACGTTTGCCGGCGCACGTACTCGTCGGGCGCCTTGTCTGCCTTCCCTTTGCTGATCTCTATGTAGTAGCCGTGCACGCGGTTGTAGCCGAGCTTCAGGGTCGCGATGCCGGTTCGCTGCTTCTCGCGCGCCTCGAGGTCCAGCAGGAACTGGTCGGCGTTTTCGGCGATGGCTCGAAGTTCGTCGAGATCGTCGTCGTAGCCGTCTGCGATCACGCCGCCATCGCGGATGAGCATTGGCGGATTGTCGATGATCGCGTCTGCGAGCAGTTGCTGCTCGCGGTGATGAGGGACGATACGCTCGCGCAAGGCTTGGAGCTGCGGTGACTGGATGCCCGACAGCTGTGTGCGTAACGCCGGCAGACGGGACAGCGCTTCGCACAGCTGGCGCAGGTCACGCGGCCGGGCGGATCGCAGCGCGACCCGGGACAGGATGCGCTCGACATCGCCTATGCCTTGCAGCAGCGGCTGTAGCGATTCGACAGCGCTGCCGGTGATGATGGCCTCCACGGCCTGGTAACGTCCTTTGAGCGTCGCTCGGTCGCGCAGCGGCCGCTGAATCCAGCGCCGCAACAGCCGGCTGCCCATGGGGCTCTGGCAGCGATCCATGACGCCCGCCAGCGTGTGCTGGTCGTGCCCGCTGAGCGACGTGTGGAGCTCCAGGTTGCGGCGCGTCGGTCCGTCCATGACGACCGCGTCTTCGCGCCGTTCCACCGTGATCGCCTGCAGGTGTGGCAACGAAGCCTTCTGGGTGTCGCCGACGTACTGCAGCAACGCGCCGGCTGCCGCGACGCCGCGTGGAAATGCATCGCAACCGAAACCGGACAGGTCGCGGGTGCCGAATTGTCTGCACAGGAGCCGAGTTGCGGCGTCGAGTTCGAAGTGCCAGGGGGGGCGTCGCGTTACGCGCACGCCCTCGCCAAAGCGGCGTGCATCGACCTGGTCTTCGTCGACGATGAGTTCCGCGGGCCGCAGCCGTTCGAGTTCGCCGGCAATTGCTTCTCCGTCTGCCATTTCGGTGAGCCGGAAACGGCCGCCCGCGAGGTCCAGCCATGCGAGACCGATTCCCTCACTGTCGGCGAACATCGCCGCGACCAGGTTGTCCCGGCTCTCCGACAGCAGCGCTTCGTCGGTGAGAGTGCCCGGCGTCACGATGCGAGTCACCTTGCGTTCAACGGGGCCCTTGCTCGTCGCCGGGTCGCCGATCTGCTCGCAGATGGCAACCGACTCGCCTTTCCTGACGAGCTTCGCGAGATAACTCTCGGCGGCGTGATAGGGCACTCCCGCCATCGGAATCGGGTTGCCGGCCGATTTGCCGCGCGAGGTCAGGGTGATATCAAGAAGCGAGGCAGCGCGCTTTGCGTCGTCGTAGAAGAGCTCATAGAAGTCCCCCATGCGGTAGAAAACGAGCATATCCGGATGCTCGGCCTTGATCGCCAGGTATTGGCGCATCATCGGGGTGTGGGCTGGGCTGACTTCGGCTTTCATATTATTCTTCTCGGCAATGAAAATACTGCATGTCGAAACCGGGCGCCATCTTTACGGCGGACCCCAGCAGGTGATCTACCTTGTCAAGGCGCTGCGCGAACTGGGCCACGACAACCTGATTGTCTGCCCGCCCGGATCCGGCATCGACAATGCGGCGCGCGAAGCGGCCATACCTGTGAGGAACCTGTTCTGCGCCGGCGATCTCGATCTGCCGTTCGCCTATCGGCTCGCACAGTTCATCGGCCGGTCGAAGCCGGACATCGTGCATTGCCACAGCCGCCGCGGCGCGGACGTGCTCGGCGGCCTTGCCGCGAGCTTTGCAGACGTGCCGGCCGTGGTGTCGAGACGGGTCGATAACACCGAAATGCGCCTCGTCGCGGCGCTTCGCTACCGGCCGTTCAGAAAAGTGATCGCGATCTCGGAAGCGATCGCGCGCGAGTTGCGCGATCGAGGCGTCGAGGAAGAGCGGCTTGCCATCATACGCAGCGCGGTGGACGTCGACCGCTTCGGGCAGAGCGGTGACTGCGCAGGGTTTCGCAAGGAATACGGCGTGCCGGACGGTGCGCTGGTGATCGCGGCGGCGGGGCAGCTGATACCGCGCAAGGGCCATCGCTACCTGTTGCAGGCGGCTGCCGAGTTGGGGGCCGCACACGGCGAGTACAGGGTACTCGTCTTCGGTGAGGGCTATCTGCACAACCAGCTGCAGGCGCAGGCGGAGTCGCTCGGGATCGCGGACGTCGTCACCCTTGCCGGGTTCCGTGAGGACCTCGATGATTACGTCAGCTGCTTCGACATCTTCGCGCATCCCTCGCTCGCGGAGGGGCTGGGTGTAGCGGCGCTGAAAGCGGCCGCCGCCGGGGTAGCGGTGGTCGGCTTCGAGGCCGGTGGGCTCGTCGAAGCGGTTACACATCGCGAGACCGGAATCCTGGTGCCGCCGGAAGACGCCGACGCCCTGCGAGATGCCATCGCCATGTTGATGGATGACGAGGGCTTGCGGGCTGGCCTCGGCCAGGCCGGCAAGAAAAGAATGCAGAAAGACTTCTCGATCGCTACGATGGCAGAAGAACACGTAGCGCTATATGAGTCCGTGATTAATGTCTGAGGATCCCGCCATTAACGAGCTGGCAACCAAGCTCGTTGCGGAACTTAACGAAAAGAAGAAAGCCGTGGCCACCGCGGAGTCCTGTACCGGGGGCTGGCTGGCCAAGGCGCTTACCGATGTGCCGGGCAGTTCCGGCTGCTTCGGCTATGGCATCGTCAGTTACAGTAACGGCGCGAAGGAATCGATCTTGGGGGTAAGGAACCGGACGCTTGCCGAACATGGCTCCGTCAGTGAGCCGGTGGTACGTGAAATGGCGGAGGGCACGTTACGGCTCAGCGGCGCGGATATCTCCGTCGCGGTAAGCGGGGTTGCCGGCCCGGATGGCGGCAGCGACGAGAAACCGGTAGGAACGGTCTGGTTTTCATGGGCGATGCGCGGGCCCAGGGGTATATCTATCGACACGGTCCTGCAGCGTTTCGAGGGCAATCGCGAAAGTATCCGCATGCAGTCGGTGTTACACGGCCTCAAAGGTGTACGGGCGCGCCTGCCGACGTGAGCATGAAACGCGTATTCTTTGCACTCTGGCCGGACGACCGGCAACGGGAACGACTGCGCGACCAGATCAGCCCGCTCGCGAAGCTCGTCGAGGGCCAACACGTCTACCGCGGCAGCTGGCACGTGACGACTGCTTTCATCGGCGAGTTTGCCGAGAACAGGCTGCCGGAACTGCAGGCCAGGGCGGCGCAGATTGCCGTTGAGCCGTTTCGCCTGCGTTTCGATCGCGTTGAGTTCTGGCCGCGGCCAAAAGTGGCGAGCCTCGTCGCCGCGATCGTGCCGACCGAGTTGCAGAACCTCGTCGATGCGCAGAACCTGCTGCTCGCAGACTTCGGCGTACGGGTCGAGGACCGGAGCTACCGGCCGCACATAACGGTGGTACGGCGGGCGCGGCCCTTCGAGACCCAGCGCCTGGCGCAACCGGCCGTGGTTGAATGGTCGGGCTTCGAGCTGGTCGAATCGGTGCCGCAGCCCGGCGGTGCGACTTACCGCCCGCTGAAACAATAGCTTCGGTGTGATACCTCGTTTTTACCCAAAGTGCCCGGAATTGGAGGCTGCGCCACTATTGGGCTTCGGACAAAATACTGATGGCAGCAAAAAATGGATGAAAACCGCAAAAAAGCACTCGCCCAGGCACTGGGACAGATAGAAAAGCAGTTCGGCAAGGGTTCCGTCATGCGGCTCGGTGACGGCAGCATGATTGGCAACATCGAAGCGGTTTCCACGGGTTCGATTGGCCTGGATGTCGCGCTGGGCATCGGCGGTGTGCCGAAAGGCAGGGTCGTCGAGATTTACGGGCCGGAAGCATCCGGCAAGACGACGTTGACCCTGCAGGTGATTGCCGAGGCGCAGAAGACGGGTGGTACGGCGGCATTTGTCGACGCAGAACACGCGCTCGACCCGCAATATGCTGAAAAGCTCGGCGTCAACGTCGACGAGCTGCTGGTATCGCAGCCCGATACGGGCGAGCAGGCGCTCGAAATCACCGATATGCTGGTCCGATCCGGCGCCGTCGACGTGATCGTGGTGGACTCGGTTGCAGCGCTCACGCCGAAAGCCGAGATCGAGGGTGAGATGGGTGACACCCACGTCGGCCTGCAGGCGCGACTGATGTCGCAGGCGCTCAGGAAGCTCACGGGCAACATCAAGCGATCCAACGCCATGGTGATCTTCATCAACCAGATCCGCATGAAGATCGGCGTCATGTTCGGCAGTCCCGAGACGACGACAGGCGGTAATGCGCTCAAGTTCTATTCCTCGGTGAGGCTCGACATCCGCCGCATCGGCGCGATCAAGAAGGGCGACGAGGTGATTGGTAACCAGACGCGCGTCAAGGTGGTCAAGAACAAGGTGTCGCCGCCGTTCAAGATGGCCGAATTCGAGATCCTGTACGGCGAGGGCATATCGCGCGAAGGCGAGATCATTGAACTCGGCGTCCAGCACGGCCTCATCGACAAAGCCGGTTCCTGGTATAGCTACGGCAAAGATCGCATCGGCCAGGGTAAGGAAAACGTGCGTGAGTTCCTCAGGGCAAACCCGGACATAGCGAGCGAGGTCGAGCAGAATATTCGCGAGAAGCTGTTGCCACAAACCGTGAAGCCGTCCGCGTCGGACGACGAGGAGGCCGTGGCGCAGGAAGCCTGATGCTGTAGGAGAGCGCCTCGGCGCGGGATCGGTGTGAGACCGATCGCGGTTCCAGAACCGCTCCTGCAGGATTTGAAGACACGATCATGTCCGACGTTCGCACCGAAGCCCGCAAGAAAGCGATGGACCTGCTTGCGCGCCGTGAGCACGGGCGTGCCGAACTCGAGTGCAAGCTCGTCGCCAGGGGCTTCGGCAAGGACGTCGCAGCCGATGCCCTGCGGCAGCTGGCCGACGAAGGGCTGCAGAGCGATCGCCGTTTCGTCGAGTCGTTCGTGCAGTCCCGCATCAATCAGGGCAAGGGTCCGCTGCGTATTCACGCCGATCTGGGCCAACGGGGCATTGCCGCTGGCCTGATTGACGAAGTTCTGGAGGAGGCCGGCGAAGACTGGTATGCGTTGGCAAGGGACGCACGGTTGAAGAAATTCGGCCGATCGAGGCCGGCCGAGTTCAGGGACAAGGCGCGCCAGATGCGTTTCCTGCAGTACCGGGGATTCGAGCCCGATCAAATCCAGGCCGCGGTCTCGTCTTTCGACGATTAACGCTTAATCCGTCCAGACAAGTCCCGTACACTTACGGGTTTGAAAATCGCCGCCTGATCCCGATATCAACCCGATGAAACGCCTTTCCAGCAATGAGTTGCGCCAGGCCTTCCTGGACTTTTTCGCCGAGCGGGGCCACGAAGTGGTTGCGAGCTCACCTCTCGTGCCCGGCAACGACCCGACGCTGCTCTTCACCAATGCGGGCATGGTGCAGTTCAAGGACGTGTTTCTCGGCATGGAGAAGCGAGGCTACGACCGCGCCGTAACGTCGCAGCGCTGCGTACGGGCAGGCGGCAAGCACAACGATCTGGAGAACGTCGGCTACACGGCGCGCCATCACACGTTTTTCGAGATGCTCGGCAACTTCAGCTTTGGCGATTACTTCAAGCGCGAAGCCATACAGTTCGCATGGGACTTCCTGACGCAGACGCTGGAACTGGCCCCCGAGAGACTCTGGGTTACCGTGTTCAATGACGACGATGAAGCGGCGGACATCTGGCTCGAGGAGATGAAAATCGACCCCGAGCGTTTCACGCGCATGGGCGAAAAGGACAACTTCTGGGCGATGGGCGATACCGGGCCTTGTGGACCCTGCAGCGAAATTTTCTACGACCACGGTGAGCACGTGCCGGGAGGCCCACCGGGGTCGCCGGATGAGGATGGCGACCGCTACGTCGAGGTCTGGAACCTCGTTTTCATGCAGTTCGATCGCTCAGCTGACGGCACCATGAAGGCGTTGCCGAAACCATCTGTCGATACCGGCATGGGGCTCGAGCGAATCGCGGCCGTCATGCAGGGCGTGCACAGCAACTACGAGATCGACTTGTTCGCGAAGCTGATCGAGGCGACCGCGAAGACGGTCGGCGTCGAGAACGACGGCTCCAGTTCACTGAATGTCATCGCTGATCATATCCGGGCCTGCGCATTCCTTATTGTCGACGGCGTGCTGCCCGGCAACGAAGGTCGCGGTTACGTCCTGCGCCGGATCATTCGCAGGGCGATTCGTCACGGCAAGAAACTCGGCACCGAGGAGCCGTTCTTCTACAAGCTTGTCGGCCCGCTGGCCGAGGAGATGGGCGATGCCTATCCCGAGCTGCCCGCGGCCAGGGCGCATGTCGAGAAAGTCCTGAAGAAGGAGGAGCTGCGCTTCGCCGAAACGCTGGACCAGGGCATGGAGATCCTCGAGACCGCGATCAGGGATCTCAGCGGCAATCAAATTCCGGGCGACGTCGTGTTCAAGCTTTACGATACCTATGGTTTCCCGGTGGACCTGACGGGAGACATCGCGCGCGAGCGTGATCTCGTGATCGACGAGCACGGATTCGAGGCGGCCATGGACCAGCAAAGGGACAGGGCCCGCGCCGCGAGCAAGTTTGCCGCGAGCGCCGAGGGCGCGATCATTACCGAGGCCGAAAGCGCGTTCTGCGGATACGAGGGCACGGAAGGCTCGGGCACTATCGTCGCACTCTTCAGGGACGGTGCGCAGGTCGAGGCCTTATCCGCCGGCGACGAAGGCGCCGTCATCCTCTCGTCGACGCCTTTTTACGCCGAGAGCGGCGGCCAGATTGGTGACACCGGGATCCTGGCGGAAACCGGAAAGCTCTTTCAGGTCGTCGATACCCAGAAGAACGGTAACGCTATCGTGCACTACGGCGCGGTCGAGGAGGGCGAACTCAAGGCAAACGACTCGCTAGACGCGATCGTCGACGAAGAGCGTCGCCAGGCCATCCGGCTGAATCACTCCGCCACGCACCTGATGCACGCGGCGCTGCGAACCGTGCTCGGCGAGCACGTGCAGCAGAAAGGTTCGCTGGTCGCGCCGGACCGGCTGCGCTTCGATTTCTCGCATTACGAACCGGTGACGCCGGAGCAAATCGCCGAGATCGAGCGGCTTGTCAACGACGAAATCCGCAGCAACGTGGCGGCGGATACGCGACTAATGAGCTATGACGACGCAATGCAGTCCGGCGCGGTCGCGCTGTTCGGCGAGAAGTACGGTGACGAGGTGCGTGTGTTGCGATTCGGCGATTTCTCGGTCGAGCTCTGCGGTGGCACCCACGTCAATCGTACAGGCGACATCGGCGTTTTCAGGATCACGAACGAAACGGGGATTGCCTCGGGCGTGCGTCGCATCGAGGCTGTCACGGGCAAGGGCGCGCTCGAGTGGATCGCTGCTCGCGAGCAGACCCTGGCCGAGGTGGCCGGCCTGTTGAAGAGCAATCCCGACCAGGCCGCAGCCAGGGTTGAACAGCTTCTGCTGCAAAACAAGGATCTCCAGAAACGGCTTGCGACAGCGAGGCACGCGCTCCTGACGGGAGAGGGCTCGGACCAGGAGGACGAAATCCAGGAGATCGCCGGTATCAAGGTACTCGCGGCCCGATTGCACGATGTGGATGCCGGTCTGCTCCGCGAGGCCGTCGATCGAGCCAAGGACAAGTTGCAGAACGCGGTCATCGTGCTGGGCACCGTAGAAGACGGCAAAGTGCTGCTTGCGGCGGGCGTCACCAAGAACAATATCGACCGGATCCGTGCGGGCGACCTGATCAAACCCGTGGCAGAGCAGGTTGGCGGTAAAGGCGGCGGGCGCCCCGATTTCGCCCAGGCCGGGGGGAACAAGCCGGAGGCCCTGGATGAAGCGCTCGGGTCCGTTTCGGACTGGGTCGCCGAGCAGTTGGCCTGAACTTTGTCCGAAATCGGACAGCAGGTACGAAGGTTTCGCTTGTACCTGTGGGCATATGTGCCCAGAATCGGCTAGTATTACAAGCGTTTAGGAAGTACGACGCGTACAAGAACGGGAAATAATCCCGCAAGGCAGGAGTAGGAAGCTATGCTGATTCTGACGCGACGCG
>JAACFJ010000162.1 GCA_009937505.1 Gammaproteobacteria bacterium | reverse complement strand
TTCCTTCGATGCGCCCGTCGTCGAGGCTTACCGGATCGTTGATCGCTACCTGCTCGAATATTTCGACCGGCCGGCACGAGACGCGAGCGGGCGTCGTTACCCTGTCGTCCTTGTCGAGCACGGCAGGTGCTCCCGGCGCTCCGTCCCGCGTCAGAATCAGCGGATCCCCGACGTGCAGCATAATGGGCTGTTCCACCGGTGGTAGCTCGCCAAAGCGAAATTCCAGTTCTTCACCCGTCGTGCGCGACACCAGCCGGAAGCTTAGGTCCGTGCCGATATAGGCCGTCTTGTAAAGCTCCAGCACCAGCCCCTTATTGTCCTTGAGTACTACCTCGAGCTTGCGGCGTCGGCCGCGCGTATCTTTGAAGCGCAGCAGGTCGCCGATCTCCGCCAGCTCGATAGACCGACGCGGCACCGGAACGACAGCGGATTTGGTGCCGGTCCAGGGTTCGTCGTCCGGAACGCAGCGCACCCGCCGCGGAGCGAGCACCTGGCCGAGCGCGTCGCGCCTTGGCCGCAGCCTCGAAACTTTGGGACCGGGCTGCAACTGCCCGGTGCGGAACTTGGGTCCGCCGAGGTCCATCATGATCCGACAGGGCCTGCCGAGCTTGTCACTCGCCATTCGCACATTGCGGATCATGCCCAGCCAGGCCTCCTGCGTATCGTGTGCGCAGTTGATCCGCGCCAGGTCCATGCCGGCCGACATGAGACCGCGCACGTAGTCGTAGTCGTCGGCCGCTGCGGTGGGCAGCGTCACCATGATCGGTACGGCGCGCTCCGCCGGGGGTTCGCCGAGCAGTGCCCGCGCATGCAACTGCAGGCGCTTTTCGCCGGGCGGGAAGGGCAGGTGGCCGGCGTCGCTATCCGCCGCGTCGTCGGAGCAAAGCCTGAGCAACGCATGCTGAACGGCATGAATGCTCGCCAGCACGTGATGCTCCGCACGTCCCAGCGAGGACAGGCCTAGCTCGCTAAGCCGCTCCTGCAGTTCACCGATGTCGTACTGGCGAAGCGCGAAGTAATGCAACAGGTTGCGCGCGCTGGCCGCGAAATTCGGGTGGACCTGCTGCAACTCCGGTTCGAAGCGTGCCTCCAGCGCCTCCGCGCGCTCTCGAATGCGCTGCAGTTGCTGCCAGAGCGACTCCAGGTCGCCGTGCAACGCCTCCGGGCTAGGGGGCGAGGCGGTCGATTCGCCAGCGGTCATCATCCTGTCTCGTGTAAAGAAAACGATCGTGCAAACGGTTCGCGCGTCCCTGCCAGAATTCTATTTCCGTCGGGGTCACCCGGTAGCCGCCCCAGAACGAGGGCAGCGGCACTTCCTTGTCGCGGAACTTCTGTTTGAGTTCCTCGAACTTCGCTTCGAGCAATGAGCGCGTCGAGATGATGCTGCTTTGCGACGACACCCAGGCGCCGATCTGGCTGCCGCGCGGCCGGGTCGCATAATACCTGAGCGTCTCGCTCATCGGGACCTTCTCGGCGCTGCCGCGGATCGAGATCTGCCGCCCGAGTTCGCGCCAGAAAAACAACAGGGCGACATTGCCGTTGGCGGCAATGTGGCCGGCTTTGCCGCTTTCGAGATTGGTGAAAAATACGAAACCGCGTTCGTCGAAGTATTTCAGCAACACCGTCCGCGAGGCAGGCCGGTTCTCGGCATCCACGGTAGAAAGCGTCATCGCATTCGGGTCCATCCGGTCCGAGTCGCATGCCTCCCGAAACCAGTGTCCGAACTGAATGATTGGATCTTCGTCGAGATCCGAGCGCTCGAGCGTCGGTCCGGTTGCCGACCGGCGCAGGTCGGACACGTCCATGGCGGAACTGGGCAAGGAATCGTCGCGGTTACTGGAGTCCACAGCTGGGCCCTGAATGGGTTCGAGTCGGTATCGTAGTACGATTGCCGGGCCGAATGGCAGTCGTTATTGCCCGTACGCCGTACTGCTCAGAGAAGGCCCAACAAATGCCGAATCTCCGCTATAATGTCCGGCTAAGCGAAAGTGGCGGAATTGGTAGACGCGCTGGCTTTAGGTGCCAGTGGGGCAACCCGTGAGAGTTCGAGTCTCTCCTTTCGCACCAGCTCTCGTTGTCTAACCCATTGAATTTTAGAAATTAATTATTCATCAGTCGTGCCGCGGGCACGCTTGATGCCGGAAAGGATTGAAATCATGCAGGTCACTGTCGAATCGACGGGAACGCTGGAGCGGCGCATGCGCGTCGAACTGCCCGCCGAGCGCATTGAGAAAGAGGTCGATAGCCGCCTGAAGTCGGTCGGCAAGAACGTCAAGATCAAGGGTTTTCGCCCGGGCAAGGTCCCGCCGAAGGTTGTGAAGCAACGCTACGGCGCGCAGATCCGCCAGGAGGTCCTGTCGGATCTGATGCAGCAAAGCTATTCCGACGCCGTACAGCAGGAAAATCTGAACCCGGCGGGCGGGCCGCAGATCGAGACGGAAGCCGGTAGCGACAGCAATGGTTTCACCTACGTCGCGACGTTCGAAATCATGCCGGAAATCGAGCTCAAGGGGCTCGACAAGATCAAGGTCGAAAAGCCCGAAGTCGAGATCGGGGACAGTGACCTCGATGACATGATCGAGAACCTGAGGAAGCAGAAATCGACGTGGACAGAGGTCGACAGGGCGAGCGCGACCGGCGATCGGGTGATCGTCGACTTCGACGGCAAGCTCAAGGGCGAACCCATCGAGGGTGGCCAGGGCAAGGAAGTGCCCGTGATTCTCGGCCAGGGCCAGATGCTGGCGGATTTCGAAAAAGGACTTACCGGGGTCAAGGCCGGTGAAGAGAAGACCTTCAAGGTCAAGTTCCCGAAGGACTACAACGCCGAAGACCTGCAGGGCCAGAAGGTCGTTTTCACGATCCAGACGCACCGCGTCGAGGAAGAAACCCTGCCGCCCGTCGATGACAAGCTGGCGGAGATGTTCAACGTCCAGGAGGGCGGTCTCGATAGATTCAAAGCCGACGTCATCGACAATATGCGCCATGAGGCCGACCAGAAAGTGAAGGCGCTGGTGCGGGAACAGCTCATGGACGAACTGCTGGGGGCGAACGCGATCGACATCCCGCAGGCGCTCAAGCACCAGGAAATGCATTCGATGCAGCACGAAGCGATGCAGCGCCTCGGCATCGAGGATCACGACCAGGCCCCGCCACTGGAGAACTTCGCCGAATCCGCCGAGAAGCGGGTGCGCCTCGGGCTGCTCATCCGGCAGTTGATTACGGACCAGGACCTTACGCTCAACGAAGATCTCGTTCGGGCGCATGTCGAGGACATGTGCTCCGGCTACGAAAACTCCGACGAGATGGTCAACATGTACATGAGCACGCCACAGGTGCGTCAGCAGGTCGAGCCGATGGTGCTCGAACAGATGGCGTTCGACTGGCTGCTGGAGCACGGCAAGGTGAAAACGAAGAAGGTTGATTTCAAGGACTTCATGAACGGCTGATGTTCATATTGGAATACATGAACGCACGGATTCGTGAGAAAATAGGCACTTCAGAGCAGCAGCAGGCACACACATGAGCGCAACGGCACTGAATCTCGTCCCCATGGTCGTCGAACAAACGGCACGCGGCGAGCGAGCGTATGACATCTATTCGCGTCTCCTGAAGGAGCGCGTCGTTTTCATCGTGGGGCCGGTGGAAGACCACATGGCGAACCTCGTGGTCGCGCAGCTGTTGTTCCTCGAGTCGGAGAACCCGAACAAGGACATCCATCTCTACATCAACTCGCCGGGCGGCTCGGTAACGTCCGGGCTGTCGATCTACGACACGATGCAATTCATCAACTGCGATATTTCCACTATATGCATCGGACAGGCGGCGAGCATGGGCGCCTTGCTGCTGGCCGGCGGCTCGCACGGCAAGCGAGCGGCACTGCCACACTCCCGTGTGATGGTGCATCAGCCGAGCGCGGGATTTCAGGGGCAGGCCACGGACATCAGCATCCACGCGAACGAGGTCCTCGAGCTGAAGCATCGCCTGAACGAGATTATGGCGAAACACACGGGGCAGACGATCGAGACGATCGAGAAAGACCTGGAGCGCGACAACTTCATGGGCGCCGAGGCGGCGGTCAAATACGGGCTCATCGACACCGTGCTGGCCCAGCGCAGCGAGATGAAGGACAAGAAGAAGGATTGACCACATAAAAATCAATCACTTAAGGTGCCTTTCGTCGCAGATGAGACGTGCCGCTTTGCACCCCGAAATGTCGCATGTTATATACAGTCCCAGTCGTAACAGACTGATTATCGAGTCACAGAGGCCGATCCTGCATGAGCGATGAGACCCGCGGTAAGAGCGAAGACGGAAAGCTCCTCTACTGTTCTTTTTGCGGCAAGAGCCAGCACGAAGTACGCAAGCTGATTGCGGGTCCCTCTGTTTTCATTTGCGACGAATGCGTCGAGTTGTGTAACGACATCATTCGTGAAGAACTCGAAGACTCCGGCGATGCCGGCCGCGACAAGCTGCCGAAGCCGCAGGAGATCAACGCGATTCTCGACGAATACGTAATCGGCCAGGCCCGGGCCAAGAAGGTCCTGTCGGTCGCCGTTTACAACCACTACAAGCGTCTTAATGACAGGCTGGACGACCGCAGCAAGGACGATATCGAGCTTGCAAAGTCGAACATCCTGCTGATCGGCCCGACGGGTTGCGGCAAGACGTTGCTGGCGGAGACGCTGGCCCGGCTGCTGAACGTGCCGTTCACGATCGCCGACGCCACGACGCTCACCGAGGCGGGCTACGTCGGCGAAGACGTCGAGAACATCATCCAGAAGCTCCTGCAGAAATGCGACTACGACGTCGACAAGGCGCAGACGGGCATCGTCTATATCGACGAAATCGACAAGATCTCGCGCAAGTCGGACAACCCGTCGATCACCCGCGACGTGTCCGGCGAGGGCGTGCAGCAGGCGCTGCTGAAGCTCATCGAGGGCACAATCGCCTCGGTGCCGCCGCAAGGCGGACGCAAGCACCCGCAGCAGGAATTCCTGCAGGTAGACACGGGGAATATCCTGTTCATCTGCGGCGGTGCATTCGCGGGCCTCGACAAGATCATTCTGAATCGCTCCTCGAAAGCCGGCATCGGCTTCATCGCCGAGGTGAAGAGCGATGAGGATGAACAGAGCATCGGGGAACTCCTGACGGACGTCGAACCCGAAGACCTGATTCGTTACGGCCTCATCCCCGAGTTCGTGGGCCGCTTGCCCGTCGTGGCAACGCTCGAGGAGCTCGACCAGGAGGCACTCATTACCATTCTCATCGAGCCGAAGAACGCGTTGACCAAGCAGTACAAGAAGCTGTTTGACATGGAAGGCGTGGAGCTCGAATTCCGCGACGATGCCCTGCGCGCCGTTGCGAAGAAGGCCATGGAGCGCAAGACCGGCGCCCGCGGCTTGAGGACGATTCTCGAAAACGTGCTACTCGACACGATGTACGACCTGCCCTCGGCAGCCAGCGCGAAGAAAGTCGTGGTCGACGAAGCCGTTGTCACGGGTGAGACCAAGCCCTATGTCATTTACGAGTCGGACGAGACCCCGACCGCAAACATCGAACAGCAATCGCCGCGACCGACGGGTTCCGACGGCGCGTAACGCTTTATTCACGCCCCTGTCGCTTGGGAAGGGGGGCACTTGAAAGAAGCTGCAAGGTCAGACAAAGGGGCAGCGCCCTGCATCACGCCGATCACATCCGGCTGCAGGCCGCTTTGGCGCATTAATTGCGCGTTGACCCCTTTAATTTCCGGCTTCCAGCCTTATCTCGACTCAATCCCTGGTAGAGGTATTTTTTGTGTCTGAAGAAAATTTGATGGCCGAGGTACAAGAGACGGACGATAGCGGAATCCCGGTACTGCCGCTCCGCGACGTCGTGGTCTATCCGCACATGGTGATCCCGCTATTCGTGGGTCGCGAGCGCTCGATCGTGGCGCTCGATCGTGCAATGAACGTCGGCAAGCGCATCCTGCTGGTCGCGCAGAAGACGGCGGATCTCGACGATCCGCAGCCGGAGGACCTCTACGATGTCGGCACGCTGGCGACGATCCTGCAGCTTCTAAAACTGCCGGACGGCACCGTCAAGGTGCTCGTCGAGGGCGGCGAGCGCGCCAGTATCGATAACATCGCCGTGGGTGATCATTTCGCCGCGGACATCACCATCCTCGATGAGGAAGACCGCCACGACGAACGCGAGATCGATGTGCTCGTGCGCTCGATCATTGCGCAGTTCGAGCAGTACGTGAAACTCAACAAGAAGGTGCCGCCCGAGATCCTGACGTCACTGTCGGGCATCGACGAGCCGGGACGCCTCGCAGACACCGTCGCTGCGCACATGTCGCTGAAGCTCTCCGAAAAGCAGCGCATCCTGGAAATCCAGGACATCAAGACGCGACTCGAACAGATTCTCGGCATCATCGAGGGCGAGATCGACGTGCTGCAGATCGAGAAGCGCATCCGCGGCCGCGTCAAGCAGCAGATGGAAAAGAGCCAGCGCGAGTACTATCTGAATGAGCAGATGAAGGCCATCCAGAAAGAACTCGGCGAGATGGAAGACGCGCCTAACGAGATCGCCGACCTCGAACAGAAGATCGAGAAAGCCGGCATGTCCAAGGAGGCCAAGGAGAAGGCGACTTCAGAGCTGAACAAGCTCAAGCTCATGTCGCCGATGTCGGCGGAAGCCACCGTGGTGCGCA
>JAACFJ010000161.1 GCA_009937505.1 Gammaproteobacteria bacterium | reverse complement strand
ATGCGCAACCGCCAGCTCATCGCGGGCTGGGCTTACGAGATGGGCCTGGAAGACAAGGTCATCGAGAAGATCGAAAAGGACGGCAAGCACTATTACGTCATCAATGACTACGAAGCGTTGCGCGGCATTTTTGCGAACCAGCTGCGCGAGATTCAGCGCATCAAGTCGGAGGGCGACTACGAGGCAGGTAAAGCGCTGGTCGAGACCTACGGTGTCAAGGTGGACCGCGACATGCACGAGGAAGTGCTGGCGCGGGTCGAGCCCCTCAATATTGCGCCGTACAAGGGCTTCATTCAGCCACGACTGGTCGCAATCGAACAGGACGGTGAAATCGTTGACGTCAAAATCGAGCCTATGGAAAATTTTGTCGACTGGATGCTGGAGTCCGAAGAGAAATACAGCTTTCTGCCAATAACCAACTGAGCTCGTGCCCGGTTACGAAGTGAAACAAATTCTGTCGAATTTCTTTGGTAGCATCTGGCAGGTAAAAAAAACAGCGTGCCGTTTGCGGTGCAGATGACTATCGTCTGCGAACTGCCGAATCAACAGAATAACAACGAGGAGCGACATAGATATGGCAGGTAAATTCGAATGCTATAAAGACAAGGCTGGTGAACATCGCTTTCGACTGAAAGCAGGTAACGGCGAAACCATCCTTTCGAGCGAAGGCTACAGCAGCAAGGCGAGCTGCGACAATGGAATCGAATCCGTTCGCAAGAATTCCGCCATTTCGGAGCGTTTCGAAAAGACGCAGACGGAAGGCGGCAAGTTCCGCTTCAACCTGAAGGCCTCGAACGGCCAGGTTATCGGCGTCAGTCAGAATTACGACTCGGAATCCGGGCGCGACAACGGCATCGGCAGCGTCGCCAGGAATGCACCCGACGCCAAGGTCGTCGAACTGGAAGGCTAACGCTTCCGGCGCGCGAGCCTGTCGTTACCGGCGGGCTCGCCCGTCATTCCAATTCGTCTTTACGCGGTAAAGCTGCGCAGGCCGATGCGGGCCGTCGCGCTTGACCTCGCCCGTCCGTTCCACGACATCGAGCGCCTTGAGCTTCTTGCGGAAATTGCGCTTGTCGATTGCCGCGCCGCTGACCGCCTCGCAAGCCTGCTGCAAATCCGTCAGCGTGAAACTTGCCGGCATCAATCGCCGCGCTACGCCCTCCGTATCGAGCCTCTCCTGCAAGCGTTCGACTGCGTGTCCCAGGATCCTGGAGTGGTCGAACGCCAGCTCGGGCAGGTCGTCGACAAAGAACAGCCGCGCATCACTGGCATCGCTACCTGCCTCGAGGTGCAGCCGGTCGAAAGTCACGAGCGAAATGTAGACAACGGTAATCACGCGTTCGCGAGGATCACGGTCCGGACGGCCGAACGCGCCGAGTTGCTCCAGGTTACCGGCCTTGAGCCCGGTTTCCTCGCGCAGCTCTCGCCAGGCTGCGCGCTTCAGGCTCTCGTCAATGCCGACGAAGCCTCCGGGAATTGCCCATTTGCCGGCATGCGGCCATTCGTTTCGCCGGATCAGGACGACGGCAAGCCGACCGCCGCTGACCGTGAAGACCGCGACATCGACCGTGACGGCCGGATGGGGATAATCATATGCATAGGCCATGAACCTATCTTAGTATCGTTTATACACTATATCTAGTGTTATTAGTACACTAATAGCAAGATACTAGGCACAAGCTCGTATAGGCAAAACTGCTGCTATCTGATACGTTCACATATGCCGGCAGAGAGGCTCAAGTGGCTGAATTGGCTCAAAAATTGCCGGCTGACGTCGATGCCCGGCGACAGCACGCCGTCGAACTGAGACGCTGGCTGCACAGGCATCCGGAACTGTCGTTTAGTGAAGCCGAAACGGCCGCCCGGGTGGTCAGCGAACTCGAGCATCTTGGTATTCCCTACACTTATCCCGGTCCCGGCGGCGGCGTGATCGGCCGCATCACGACAGACCCGGCATTACCCGCGATAGCATTGCGGGCCGAACTGGACGCGCTCCCCGGCAGCGACCACGCTGATCCGGCGTATCGATCGATCTACTCGGACCGTATGCACGCCTGCGGCCACGATGCGCACATGACCATGGTCCTGGGCGCCGCGGCGATGCTGGCGCAGAACCCGCCCGACGGCAATGTGGTCTTCATATTCCAGCCCGCCGAGGAACGCGGCGGCGGCTCACGGGTAATGATAGACGCCGGTGCGCTCGAGGGCGTCTGCGCCATTTTCGGTGGCCACGTCACCCACGAATGGCCGACCGGCAAGATCATGATCCGCAAAGGCGCGATGACGGCCCAGTCCGACCGTTTCTACATCACCATCCGTGGCAAAGGCGGACACGGTGCACGTCCACACGAGGCGATCGATGCGGTCGTAATCGCGGCGCTGTTGATAACGACGCTGCAGACGCTGGTTTCGCGCCAGACCAACCCCGTGCATCCGTCGGTCATTACGGTCGGCAAGATCGAGGCAGGTACAGCGCCCAATGTCATTGCGGAATCGGCCAGGCTCGAGGGCACGATTCGCACGACCTTCCCCGACACGCGCGACCACATCCACAAAGGCATCCGGCGCATGGTGGAGGCCATGGGCGAATTGCACGATGCGGAAATACAGCTCGAACTCACGCAAGGCTATCCGCCGGTCATCAATACGGACGGGGAAGTCGAACTTGTCAGGGAATGCGTTCGCAGCCTTTACGGTCAGGACGCGCTCAGAACCTCACCACACCCGAGCATGGGATCCGAGGACTTTTCCTACTACCTGGAGCACGTGCCGGGGGCTTTCTTCCGCTTCGGTGCGCGGCGGCCGGATTGGGAGCCGATACCCCTGCATAGTCCACGCTTCGACATTGATGAAGGCGTACTGCCGATCGGCGCCGAATTCTTCGATGCGATTGCGCGCTCCGCGTTGCGCCATTACGGGTCGCCCACGTCATGAAGTTCGTTCCCCAGGCGGATCCGACACTGGGCTGCGAATGGGAACTCCAGCTACTTCGAGAAGACTCGCTCGAACTTGCCGACGGCATCCTGGCGTTCTCCGACGAACTCAGCGAGTACGCACTGATCAAGCCAGAGTTCCTGCAGTGCTGCATAGAAATCAATACGCCGCCCGTCGAGACAGCCGCTGATCTCGAACCGGCGCTGAACTCGGTCCTCGCGCACATCGATGCCCATGCACGACCGTTGGGCCTCCGGCTGGCGGCGGCTGGCACACATCCCTTCGACCGCAAGCCAGCGATCGTAACGCCGTCCGAACGATACCTGCGGCTTGCGGACGAACGCTCGGGCGCCCCGGCCATCCATCCGGTTACCTTCGCCACGCACGTTCACGTCGCTTGTCGTGACGGCGACTCGGCGATCCGCGCAATGCGCCGGATAGCGCCTTGCCTGCCCGCCCTGCTCGCGATCGGAGCGAACTCACCATACTGGCACGGCATCGACACGGGCTACGCATGCTTCCGCCAGCGTCTGCTGTCTGCCGTATGGTCGAAGCCGGCATACGCTCTCGGACGATAGAGTCGTTTCGCGACCTGCACTGGGATATCCGCCCTCACGGTGACCTGGGCACGCTCGAGATTCGTGTCCTCGACGCCCAGGTCGATGCGCAGCGCATTGCACAGATCGCGTCACTGGTGAGGGCGCTGGTCGTCGTCGCTGCCGATCCGCAGTTGCCGGACTCGGCGTTCCCTGCACGGCTCCCGCACTGGATGGAAATCGACAATCATTTCCGTGCCTGCAAATCCGGTCTCGACGCTCAAGCGATCGTCTCCGGGGACGGCGATACCGCGCCGATGATGCAGATCGTCGAGCAGCTGTTCGACCTTGCACGACGCCAGTGCGAGAACCTCGGCGACCATGCACAGCTGGCTGCCCTGGAACGCTCGCTGACCAGCCGCAACGGGGCCGAACTCCAACGCGGCGCATGGAGACGACAGCACTCGTGCAAGGCTGTCGCACGCTTCCTGGTCGACAATATCGGCGTAACACCCTGGGCTGAGAACAGGCAGGCCATCTAAAAGACGGCCGCGCTTGCGCCGATGTATTGTCTGCGTGTCGTCATCGAGATAAATGCTTATTGTTATTCTGATTCAGGCTGGAAGAATACCAAGATCAGGGGAAATGACGACGCATCGTTTACCCGCCTGTAATTGTGGTTTTTGAGCCACGTAAATCTGACCGAGATTGGCGCCTCTCAGACTGTGGATCGTGCTATTGCTTACCTGAATTAGATCGCATATCCTCACGAAATCTATAGGCTTTTGCCAACCTCTGGTGGGGGATTACCCTGATCGCCACAACCATCGCCATGCCCGTCTTCGCTCAGCAGCAACCGGACGTGGAAATCTTCGAAGAGATACTCGTTACGGCGACCAAGCGTGAACAGACGCTCCAGGAAGTCCCGGTAGCGGTTTCAGTTGTCTCGGCGGACGTCATGAACGAAGCGCAGGTGCTGGACATCAAGGACCTGCAGTTCCTCGTGCCGTCGCTGCGCGTCAGTCAGCTGCAGTCGAGCGCCAACGCCACATTCCTGATCCGTGGCTTCGGCAACGGTGCAAACAACGCCGGCGTCGAACCCTCTGTGGGCGTCTTCGTAGACGGCGTCTACCGGTCACGCTCGGCAGCCAGCCTCGCCGACTTCCCGAATCTCGAGCGCATCGAGGTCATCAAGGGGCCGCAAAGCACGCTGTTCGGTAAGAACGCGTCTGCCGGCGTCATCAACGTCGTGACGGCGAAACCGGATCTCGACGGGTACTCCGGGTCCGCGTCGTTGACTTATGGCGACTACGATCAGATCATCGTGAAGGGCGATGTCAGCGGCCCGCTGTCCGACACCTTCGGCTGGAGCCTGTCCGGTAACTACAACCAGCGCGAAGGCTATTTCACCAACCTGGAAACGGGCACCGATTTCAACGAGCTCAATCGCTACGGAGTTCGCGGCCAGCTGTTGTGGGCGCCTTCGGACACGTTCGAAGCTCGTTTCATCGCCGATTACGACAAGATCGACGAGAACTGTTGCGGCGTGGCGAATCTCGCTGTCGGCGTCGCAGATTTTGGTATCCGCCTGGGCGCCGGCGGTGACTATCTCGCCCAAGAACCGTTCTCCTATAACGGTCTCTTCAATTTCGATGCGGTTAACGAGATCGAAAACAGCGGCGTATCGCTGCAATTCGATTGGGATCTGAGCGATGCTGTCATGCTGACGTCGATCACGGCATTCCGAGACCTGGAGCGCTTCGACAATTCTGACGGCGACTTCACGACGGCCGCACTCCTGAACCCAATTGCGGCAAACCTCACCGATACGACGCTCGAAACCTTCACCCAGGAATTCAGGCTGTCCGGCTCCACTGAAAAGATGGACTGGCTGGTCGGCGCATTCTGGTTCGACGAGGACGTCGAGCAGAACAGCGGCGTGCTGTTCGATTCGGGCGCACGGCCCTACGTCGACGCGATGACCAAACTGGCCGGTGTTCCGTCAGGCGCCTATACCCTGCAGGACGCCGCCAATCCGGCCGTGCCCTCGCCGGTGCTCCTGCTCGAACAGACGATTGCCGGCTTCGGCCTCGTACCTGGCCTCGGTGAAAGCCTGGGTGTCGGTCCCATCGGCCCCGGCAGCTTCCTCGCGACCGGCCAGGGTACGATCGAGACCGGCACGCTGACCAACGAGGCACTCTCGCTGTTTGCGCAGGTCGATTTTGCCCTGACGGACCGCGCGACCGTTACGCTCGGCATCAACTACACCGAGGACGAGAAGAACGTTGCCGTCAGCACAGTGAACGACAACGTGTTCTCCCATGTCGATCTCGTTTCGGATATCGGTGAGCCGCTGATCTTTGGCGCCACGCTGAACAGCCTGATCAACGACGGCACCTGCGGTCTCATAGGACTGCCAGCCTGCCAGGCCGCTGCGCTGGATGTTGCTCAGCAATTCGGGGGCGCACCGTGCGTCACCGGTGCGCCCGACGAAATCTGCAACCCGTTCCTGCCCCTGCAGGCGGTGCAGATCCTGCCGCCCTTCGCCGCTTTCCCGAACGCGGTCGAGCCGGGCACCTCGAAGGATGACCAGACGACGTGGACCGCACGCTTTGCCTACGACATCACCGACCAGCTGAATGGCTATCTCAGCGCCGGCACCGGCTTCAAGGCCACGTCCTGGAACCTGTCCCGCGACTCCCTGCCGTTCGACGCCCAGACGCTCATTGACGCGGACCTCGGCGTGCCGAACCTGCAGTCCGGTACGCGCTTCGCCGCACCCGAGGACTCCACGATTTACGAAGCGGGCATCAAGGGCGCCTTCGATAACTGGTCATTCAACCTGGCCATCTTCGACCAGGAAATCGAGGGCTTCCAGGAGAACGTTTTCCAGGGCACGGGCTTCGTCCTGGTCAATGCGGGCAAGCAATCGACCACGGGCGTGGAGCTCGACGTGCTGTGGGCGCTGACCGACAACTTCGACTGGTTCATTGCGGGCACCTTCATGGATCCGGTCTACGACGACTACCAGAACGCACCGGGCGTGGGCGGTCCGACGGACCTGAGTGGCACCAAGGTTCCCGGTGTCAGCGAGACCAGCATCAATACCTGGGCGCGCTGGTCGTTCGATATCGGTGCGACTATGTCCGGCTTCGTGCGCGCCGAGTACTACTACGAGAGTAAAGTACAGGTCATCTCGAACGTACCCGAAGACGTTGCGTCGCGCGAGGTCGGCATGATCAACGCGAGTGCCGGCTTGCGCTGGGACAACGGTTTCGAAGTGATGCTTTGGGGACGCAACCTGAACGACGACGAGTTCCTGCAGAGCGCATTCCCGACGACGTTCCAGAACCTGGCGCAGCCGTTCAGCTACAGCGGCTATCCGAACCAGCCGCGTACCTGGGGCTCGAAACGGGCCCTCATCGAGGGCCCGTTTTTTTTGGTTCATAATAGTGCTTCACCATGACGGACTTCGATCTCACACCGGTCAGTACCGAAGCGCCGATGGAGCCGGTGCTCCGTAAGGGCATCGGCCTGTGCCTGTCCGGCGGCGGCTACCGTGCCATGCTATTCCACCTCGGCGTCGTCTGGCGGCTCGCCGAACTCGGCTACCTGGGCACCGAGCATCGCTGGGGCAAGCACGGCGAACTCGGTTCGCTGCAGCGCGTCTCGTCCGTGTCCGGCGGATCGATCACCGCCGGCGTGCTCGGCCTTGCCTGGAACAAGCTGGACGTGGATTCCCCTGGCGTGTCAGAAAGATTCCGCGAGTATGTCGCCGAACCCATCCAGGCATTCGCGAGCCGCTCGACGGTGACGATACTGTCAGGATTGCCGGCCATCATATTCAGCACGGTCAACAAGCGTGTCGTGCGAATCTACCGCAAGCGCCTGTTCGACGATTTGACGCTGCAGAATTTGCCGGAGACGCCGGATTTCGTTTTCAACACCACCAACCTGCAGTCCGGCGCGCTCTGGAGTTTTTCCAAACGTGCGGCTCGGGACTGGCGCGTGGGTCGTATAGAGGAACCGACCGATACGATAGCGAAAGTCGTGGGGGCATCTTCGGCATTCCCGCCATTCCTGTCGCCGGCACGGTTCAAATATCGCGATGAGGAATTTACGCCCGGCAGCGGCGACGGGCTACAGGGCCCGCCGTTTACTACGCGGCCACTTCTGACCGACGGCGGCGTCTACGACAACCTCGGGCTCGAAACCGTGTTCAAGAACTACAAGACCGTCATCTGCTCCGACGCCGGCAGCGACCTGCCCGCGAAGAAGCGGGTCTCCGGTGACTGGATCCTGCAGACTTATCGCGTGGTCAGGACGATGAACAACCAGGTCCGCAGCCTGCGCAAGCGTATCCTCCTGACCTCCTTCGTCGAACATGAGCGTCACGGCACCTACTGGAGCATGCGAACCGACGTTCGAAAGTACCCGGCAAAGGACCGGCTGCCCTGCCCCTTTGGCCGGACCCAGGAACTCGCGAGCATCCGGACCGATCTCGAGGCCAAGGACACGGTGACGCAACGACGCCTCATCAACTGGGGTTATGCGCTCTGCGACGCCGGTATTCGAAGCTGGGTCGAAGACGATTTGCCGCCGCCGCAGGATTTCCCATATCCCTACGAGGGCGTCTGAGCGCCGTGGTCATTGACCAGCCACAGATTTTCTTCACGGCGCTCGTGCTAGTGCCGATCGCATACGCGGCAACGAACGTCGACAACCTGCTCATCATGGCGGCCCTCGGCGCCAATGCGAACAACCGCGGCAACCTGGTCGGCGGTTTCCTCGCAGCCAGTTTCGGCGTGCTGATCATCGCGTCGCTGGCGACTTTCATCGAGCGCGTCGTGCCGCCCGAAGTTCTCGGTTACCTTGGCTTCGTGCCGCTCAGCATCGGCCTTTACCTGCTCTTGTTCACCCGAACGCAGGCGGAAGGACCGGCCTCCGGTTCAGCGGCGTGGCCCGCCGTCGCCGGACTGCTGTTTGCCAACAGCGGCGACACCATCTTCGCGGTCGGCCCCTTATTCGCAGAGAGTGGCAGCAATGCGCGCCTCGGCCTTGCCGTCGGCTTCGTCCTGATTGCGGCCGTGTGGCTGTTCCTGATACTCACTATCTCGCAACGAGTTGCCCGTTCGGAGACACTCAGAAGGCTGGGTCCCCGGCTGGCGCCCTGGATGATGATCCTCGTCGGCCTCTACATACTGTCCGACAGCGCCACGGACATGGTCTAGCGCCCTGGAGAAGGGTCATTCCATGTAGACGGCGACAAAGCGCATCGTGACCTCGCCGCTTGCGTTCTCGATGGCAAGGTCCTCGCCCGATATCGAGTAGCGCTGCGCGTTTTCGAGCGCCTGCAGGAAGGCGGATTCCTGCTCCATGACGTCCTGACACATGCGACGGGTGCTCGCGATAGGCCCTACCGACAGCCCGTCGCCCGTTACGGTCATTGAACCCGTGAACTGGTTGCAGCCTGCGTAACCGCCGACCTGGTCCGCGCCCCTGAGGATCATGTGCAGCTCCTTGCCCTCGCCCGGGCTCACAGCCGCGCCGTTCAGCTCGATCAGCTTCCAGTAGGTGTTCGTTAGCGTCACGTCAGGTTTGATGTTCTCTGCCGCCGGAGCGGCTGCCGTGGGCGTTTCCGCGACGCCCGCCTCGTCCGGTGCACATCCGGCTGCGCCGAGCAATATGACCAGAACAGACATCCAGGTAATTTTTTTCATTGGCAGATTCCCAATCAATTAACACCAACCACGTAGAACGCATGCCGGCAGTCATCGGGGTCAACACGGTCAGCGTGTATCGATGAACACATCGCCGCTGCGGGCATCCACGATCCACAGCGCGCGCTCGCCGGACTCCTTCGACTTGCCAGCGTGCAATACGTATGTGTGACCGAGAATCAGCTCGCCGCTTGCCCTCGCCTGTTCCGTGTTTACGAGGACCGGACGAATGGTAATCCCGATACTCGCGTCGTCTCGCTCGCGGAGCGTGTACTTGCCGGGCACCAGCAGGATCGTCCCGTAGTCCGACCGGGCCAGGGTACGCTCGCGAACGGTCACGTCCCTGACATCGTCACCGAGATTCAGCGTGACGATCGCCATGTTCGGTCTGTCAGGCCCGACCCAGGTCCTGTAGACGTTATCCCCTCTCTCCGCGCAGGCGGACAGCAGTAATATCAGCAACACGATTGCGGCGTAAAAGGTCTTCATGGTCGCCATTATAGGCTTTCCGGGCAGTGGCGGAATGACCTCGAAAGCCGGAAGGCTGACGGAATCGGACAATACCCTCGCTAACGCACTCAATAAGCTACCTGCATGATGAATCCCATCACGAGGTAAGCACGATGAGCAGAATCGCATCCGTTGTAGGTTCCAAGGCAGGCTGGTTCGTGTTGCGGGAAACGCCGTTACCGGGCCCGTGGAGCTGGTTCGTGACAAAGACTTTCGAGGAGGCCATGCGGCGCCTGGACGGTTATGAGGTCGTAGCGGTCGATGCACCGTTGAGTCTTGCGGAGTATCCGGCGCTATCGGACGATAACGCGACCGGAATTCGTGATCGCTACCGGCGTCCTGAAGAGAAGATCCGCGAAGTGCATGAATTCATGCGGGTCAATCCCGGGACCGGCCATTTCCTGTACGAGGTACATCCGCATCTCAGTTTCCTCGAGCTGCGCGGCGGAATAACGGAGCCAGCACGCAACGGCCGCAAGCCACGCTTTCGTGACCAGTTGAGCTACCTGTGCGACGTCTACCCGTCGGAGGCCCTGTACCAGGCGCTGACGGCGTTCCGGCATGCAGAGGCATCGCGGCACGATGTCCTCGACGCGTTCGCGATGCTCTGGTCCGCAAAGCGTATCGCCACGAGCCGTGCAGAAAGGTTGCCGAGCATGCCCGTCTACGACGCGCGCGGGTTCGACATGGCCATCTGGTATTGATCGGCACCACCTGCCGGCGCGGCGTATAATCGCGAACTTTACCGCCGGGGAGTCCGCGCCATGTCCTTTCGATACGCAGTCGCCGCAATTGCCCTCGTCTTCGGGGGACCCGTGTTCGCCGACACGATCGCCGTCATCGGTACAGGCGACGTGGGCGGCGCGCTCGGTCCGGAATTTGCCGGGCAGGGTCATACGATCGTTTACGGCTCGCGTGATCCGGGCCGCAGCAAGGTAATCGAACTGGTCGACAGGACCGGCGAACTCGCCTCCGCCACGACCCCGGCCGAAGCTGCGGCTCAGGCGGACATTGTGGTTCTCGCGGTACCCGGCTTGCTGGTCGAGGAGATCACGAAGAGTCTCGGCGACCTGTCGGGCAAGATCATCATCGATCCTACCAATCCGCTGGAGCGGCGCATGAACCGCCTCGAACACGCAGTCGATACATCCAACGCGGAAATCATCCAGGCGGCCGCCCCCGGCGCCTATGTCGTCAAAGCATTCAATACGCTCAACTGGAAAACGATGGTGGATCCTGCGTCCGCCGGCGGTCCGGTGTCGATCCCTCTCGTGGGCGATAATGGCCGCGCAAAAGACAAAGTGGCCGAACTCGTCACCGGTATGGGCCTCGAACCGATTGACGTCGGCCCGCTGCGCGATGCTCGCTGGGTGGAAGGCATGTTGATTCTCTGGATCAATAATCGCTTCGGCGGCAAGCGTCCCTCGTTCGACTATCACCTGCGCGCAAATTAGCTCGCTGTAACCATTCGCCTCGGCGCCGCCTATAAGTACGGGACAGGCGAAGGAATCCGGATACCATGACATCGAAATTCGCGGGCCGCGCGGCACTCACCGCCCTGTTCCTGGCCATCGCACTGCCTGCCGGCGCGGAAACCGCGCAGGACGGTTACGAGGCGCTGTTCGAGCAGGCGCTCGAGTCGGTCGCGTGGGACGCCCATGAACGCTGGGCATTCACCGAGGCCGCGTCGGGAAGCGATGGCGACTTCGTGGGCCGTTACGATCCGCGCCTGCCGGAGGAAGAACGCTGGACCTTGTTATCAATCGGCGGCCGCGACCCTACAGAAGATGAGTCGCGGCAATATGCAGAACGCAAGCGCAGCGAGCAACATGGCGACAATCACGAAGACGACGGCGAGATCGACAGGATGGTCGACCCGGGTTCGCTGCAACTGGTCGAGGAGACCGCTGACTACTGGCTGCTCAGGTTTG
>JAACFJ010000160.1 GCA_009937505.1 Gammaproteobacteria bacterium | reverse complement strand
AAACCCATGACGCCCAGGCCGATGAACGCCGTCTTCATGACCCGGCCTTGCGCGGGTCCAGCCCGATCGAGCGCGCGATGATTTCGCGCATGATCTCGGAACTGCCCGCGTATATTCGCGAAACCCGCGCATCCGCGTAACGGCGGCTCACCGCGTACTCGTCCATGTAACCTGCGCCGCCGTGCAGCTGCACGCAGTCGTCGACGACCTTCGCTTCAACCTCGCTGCAATGCAACTTGGCCTTCGCCGCGTCCTCCGCGCTGAGTTTGCCGTCGTTATGCTGCATTACGCACTGGTCTACGAATGCCTGCGCCACGTCGAGCTGCATACGCATGTCTGCCATGGTGAACCGCGTATTCTGGAAATTGGCAATGGGCTGGCCGAACGCATGACGATCGGTGATGTATTCCATGGTCTCCTCGAACGCCGCTTCCGCGTTCGCGAGGTAACCAACGGCGCCGATCAGGCGTTCCTCTGCGAGGAAATGCATGAGGCTGTAGAAACCCCGGTGCAGCTCGCCGAGAAGGTTTTCCCTGGGCACCTTGACGTTGTTAAAGAAAAGCTCGGCGGTGTCCTGGCTTTTCAAGCCCATCTTGCCCAGGTTGCGGCCGCGCTCGAAACCGTCCATGCCCTCTTCGACCACGAAGAGGCTCATGCCGTGGCGCTTCTCCGGGTCAGTGCGCGCGACGACGACCACGAGATCGGCATTGATGCCGTTCGATATATAGGTCTTGGAGCCGTTGAGCAGGAAGTGATCCCCCTTGTCTTCGGCGCGCGTGCGAATACCGGCCACGTCGCTGCCGGCACCGGGTTCGGTAATCGCGACGGCGAGGATGTGCTCGCCGGTCACGCACCCGGGGAGCCAGCGATCCTTCTGTTCCTCGGTCGCCAGCTCGCCGATGTACGGCCCCACCAGGCGACTGTGCAGCCAGAGAAAGAAGCCGTTGTCACCGTGGCGCGAATTCTCCTCCATGAGGATCTGCTCGTAGCGAAAGTCCGCTACGCCGGCGCCGCCGTATTTCTCGTCGGCCCACATCATCAGCAGGCCCTGCTCGCCGGCTCTCTGGAAGGCCTCGCGATCCACGATGCCCTGTTCGCGCCAGCGCTCCCGGTGCGGCTGGATTTCATTGATGAAGAAGCTCCGCACGGAATCGCGGAACATCTCGTGTTCTTCTTCGAAGATTAGACGTTTCATTGCGGGTTAGTCCTGCTTTCCCTTGAATTCGGGCTCGCGTTTCTCGAAAAACGCCTTCACGCCCTCGAGATTGTCGGGGCATCCGACGAGTGACTGCTGCAGCTCCGCTTCCGCGTTGAAGCAGCTCTCCCAGTCATGATCCAGCGCAAGCCGCATCACTTTCTTCGTGGCGGCGAGGGACAATGGGGCGCGTTTTACGAGCGCCATCGCCCATTCAAGCGCCGCGCTCTGCAGCTCTTCCGCGGGTACGGCCTTGTTAGCGAGTCCGAGCTGCACGCAATGCTCCGCGTCGATGCGCTCCGATTCGATACTCAACTGGAATGCCCGGCGATAGCCCAGCTGCCGCACCAGCAACCAGTTCAGGCCGCCATCCGGAACCAGGGAGATGGTCGTAAACGGCGACAGTACGAATGCGTTGTCGGCCATGATCAGAAGATCGCAGGTCAGTGCCAGCGACAAGCCTATCCCGGCAGCGGATCCGGGCACCGCGGCGATGACGGGTTTGGGCATCGTGGTGACCGCCATCATGACCGGGCGATACTCGTACTGCAGCTTGCCATAAACGCGCCGCCCTTCGAGCCCTGTCTTCAGATCAGCGCCGGCGCTGAAACAGCGGCCTTCGCCCGTCAGCAATACCACGTGCACAGAATCGTCGTGATGGGCCTTCTCGAGGGCATCGAGCAGATCGAAACTGAGCTGCGACGTGAACGAGTTCATCGCGTCGGGCCGATTGAGAGTGATGACGGCCACGCCATCCTTTTTTTCGTACCTGACGATATCGCTCATTTATCTGCCCCTGCTGATGCCTACATGTTGCGCCGATACTCGCCGCCTACGTCGTAAAGCGCGGCGGAGACCTGGCCGAGCGAGCTGCTCTTCACAGTCTCCATGAGTTCGGCGAAGATGTTGCCGCGCTCGCGCGCGACGCCCTGCAGCCTGTCCAGGGCCTTGCCGCTCTCCTCGCGATGCGTATCCTGGAAAGCACGCACGTTGCCTATCTGGTCGTTCTTTTCATCCTCGCTGGAACGAATAAGTTCCTGTTCCTGCACTTCGTCTTCCTGGCCCTCCTTGGGCAGGAAGGTATTGACACCGATCAGCGGCAGCGAACCGTCGTGCTTCTTGCTTTCGTAATAGAGGCTCTCTTCCTGGATCTTGCTGCGCTGATACATCGTGTCCATCGCGCCGAGCACGCCGCCGCGTTCGGAAATCCGCTCGAACTCCTCGTAGACGGCCTCTTCGACGAGGTCCGTCAACTCGTTGATGATGAACGAGCCCTGCCAGGGGTTTTCGCAGTAGTTCAGGCCGAGCTCACGCGAAATGATCATCTGGATCGCGACCGCACGCCGCACCGACTGTTCCGTCGGGGTCGTGATTGCTTCGTCGAACGCGTTCGTATGCAGGCTGTTGCAGTTGTCGAACAGCGCGTAGAGCGCCTGCAACGTGGTGCGGATATCGTTGAAACTGATCTCCTGGGCGTGCAGGCTGCGGCCGGATGTCTGGATATGGTACTTGAGCATCTGCGACCGGGCGCCGGCCCCATAACGCTCGCGCATGGCGCGCGCCCAGATACGCCGTGCGACCCGACCGATCACCGTGTACTCGGGGTCCATGCCGTTGGAGAAGAAGAAACTCAGGTTAGGCGCGAACGCGTTGATGTCCATTCCTCTGGCGAGGTAGTACTCGACGATCGTAAAGCCGTTCGCGAGCGTGAACGCAAGCTGGCTGATCGGATTCGCGCCTGCTTCGGCGATGTGGTAGCCGCTGATCGACACGCTGTAGTAGTTGCGCACGTTATTGTCGATGAAGAACTGTTGTACGTCGCCCATCATCTTCATCGCAAATTCCGTCGAGAAGATGCAGGTGTTCTGCGCCTGGTCTTCTTTCAGGATATCGGCCTGGACCGTACCGCGTACCGAAGACATGGTTGCCTCGCGAATGCGGCCGTAGGTTTCGGCATCGACGACCTTGTCACCGGAAATTCCCAGCAGGCCGAGCCCGAGTTCATCGTTGCCAGGGGGCAGCTCGCCCGCGTACCGCGGCCGCTCACGGCCTTCGAAGTACGCATCGATCTTCTTGCTAGCCTTTTCCCACTCACCGGATTCGCGCAGGTGCTTTTCGACCTGCTGGTCGATAGCCGTATTCATGAAGAAGGCCAGCATCATGGGCGCGGGACCGTTGATAGTCATCGATACCGAGGTTTTTGGCGAGCAGAGGTCGAAACCGGAATAGAGCTTCTTCATGTCGTCGACGGTCGCGATCGACACACCCGAGTTGCCGACCTTGCCGTAAATGTCGGGGCGCTCGTGCGGGTCTTCGCCGTACAGCGTGACGGAGTCGAACGCCGTGGACAGCCGCGCAGCATGCTGTCCTTGCGACAAATAATGGAAACGACGGTTGGTGCGCTCCGGCGTGCCCTCTCCGGCAAACATGCGAGTCGGGTCCTCGCCGAGGCGACGGTAGGGATACACGCCGCCGGTGTAGGGATAGCCGCCCGGCAGGTTTTCGCGGGAAAGGAAGCTCAGAAGCTCGCCCCAGTCCCGATAGTGCGGCGCAGCGATCTTGGGAATCCTCTGGTGACTCAATGACTCGCGGTAGTTCTCGCCCGAAATCTCGCGGCCGCGGACTTCGTAGCTATAGGTGTCGTTGGTGACGGATTGCCGGCGCTGCGGCCATTCGCGCAGCAGTTTTATCGATTCTGCCGATAGTTCGTCCAGCGTTTCCTGGTACCGCTGCCGCAGCACCAGTAGTGTCCGGTCGCCGCCTGCCGTCAGTGCATCCTGTGCGTACGGATCCAATTCAGCGGGCAACGCGTCGTCCTCGAGCGACTTCAGCGATTCATACAGATGCTGCAGGCGGCTTGCGAGCTCGGCCTGACCGTCCACGTGCCGGTTGATGTCGCGTCCCTGTTCGGCGATTTCCGCAAGGTAGCGGACCCGGCTGCCGGGAATCATCGCTGTGGCGCGCGGCTCCCGGATTGAAGTATCGATGTCGGGCGACCACATGGCGGGATCGAGTCCGAGCTTTTCTGCAACCCGCCGGCATAGTTCGGTAAACATCCAGCTGACACCCGGGTCATTGAACTGGCTCGCTATCGTCGGATAGACGGGCACCTCGTCGTCGCGCGCGTCGAACGCCACGTGGTTGCGTTTCCATTGCTTGCGAATGTCGCGCAAGGCGTCCTCTGCACCACGCTTGTCGAACTTGTTGAGCACGATCAGATCCGCGAAGTCGAGCATGTCGATCTTCTCGAGCTGGCTGGCGGCCCCGTAGTCGCTCGTCATCACGTAGACGGAAAAATCCACGAGGTCAACGATCTCGCTGTCGCTCTGCCCGATGCCCGCCGTTTCCACGATGATAAGGTCGAAGCCCAGCGACTTCAGGAACAGGATGTGATCGCCCAGCATCTCGCTTGTCGCAAGGTGCTGCGTATTCATCCGGATGCGGTCGCCCAGCAAAGCACCGCCCGTGCGCCGCCGGGTTGGATCCACCGCAAGCACGGCGATATGCATGTCGGGATAGCTGCCGAGAAATCGATTGAGAATCTCGTCGGTGACGCTGCTCTTGCCGGCACCGCCGGTGCCGGTGATTCCGACAACGGGCGCACTGTCTGCCTTTACCTGCCATTCCTTGCGCAACTTCGAAAGCGTGGCTTCGTCCAGCATGCCTTCCTCGATCGCGGAAATCGTCCCGGCGATGTCGATCGTATGGTCCCGATCGGCACCGGGCGGCATCGTGGTTTCCCGCCGCGCAGCCACAGTGCGCTCGATCAGGTCGCGTATCATCGCGTCCAGGCCGAGTTCCATGCCGTCGTGCGGATGGTAGACGCGCTCGACGCCGTACTCCATAAGTTCCCGTATTTCCTCGGGCGTGATGGTGCCGCCACCACCACCGAACACGCGTATGTGGCTTGCGTCCAGTTCTTTCAGACGATCGATCATGTAGCGGAAGAACTCGATGTGACCGCCCTGGTAGGAACTCACCGCGATTCCATCGGCGTCTTCCTGGACCGCCGCACGCACGATGTCATCCACGCTGCGGTTGTGGCCGAGATGAATCACCTCGGCACCCTGCGCCTGTATCAGGCGCCGCATAATGTTTATCGCTGCGTCATGCCCGTCGAACAGTGACGCCGCTGTAACGAAGCGCAAAGGGGCTTCGCTGACCTTGCGGGACGCGCCACGCAGATCGCTCGCTACCGTGCTCATGGATGACCTTCCTCCGGTGCAAAGACGGCGCAATGCTCCGCCGGGAAGGCGGAAATGCTTTTTAAATCAAACGCTTCGTCTATTGCAATAATTTTAATGATGATTAAAATAATGCACATTCAGCCAGAACTCAAGTGCACAGCTCATGCAATCCCAGAGATCCGGGAGCGAAAACGCCATCGATACCCGCTTTCGCGTCAAACGCGACCGTATGCTCAGGGCGGCCGCACGCTGTTTCAATCTCAAGGGCTACAGCGGCACCTCGCTGAAAGACGTTGCAGACCTGCTCGGCCTGACGGATGCTGCCCTCTACTATTACGTACGCAACAAGCAGGAGCTCGTCTATCTCTGCTATGTACGGGCGGCCGATGTCGGGCGTGACGCCATGCAGCGCGCCAGCGATGAAGGCGAAGACGGGCTCGAGACGGTGCGGCGCTACCTCCGCTATCACATCGAATACATGGTGGGCGACCAGGGCCCTGTCGCGATCATGAGTGAGATCCCGTCGCTCAAACCGCAGCACCGCGAGGAAGTCCTGGAGTTGTCGCGCGAACACAGCGCTGCGTTCGAGGCGCTGCTCGAGCGCGGCATTGCGGACGGCAGCATCGCGCCCTGCGACGTGAGAATGACGGGAAACGCGATCATGGGATCTCTGAACTGGATTCCCAAATGGTTCCACGGCGACCCTGCCGTGGCCGAGAAGATCCTGGAGGAATTCCCGCGCATCCTTAGCGCCGGGCTGGC
>JAACFJ010000047.1 GCA_009937505.1 Gammaproteobacteria bacterium | reverse complement strand
ATGAAATCGTAGTCCGACCACAGGTTTTCGATGCCGCGCAACCCCAGCCACGTCGCGCCGACGCCGAGCAGTCCGCCCGCGGTGCCGATCATTCCGGCCTCGATAATGTACTGGACAAAAAGCGTTCTCTTGCTGGCGCCCAGCGCACGTCGAAGACTGATGTCCTTCGCACGACGCATGATTTTCGCCAGCAGCAGGCCGATGGTGTTCAGGAGGCAGACCACGAGAAACAGGACCGCGATACTCAGCAGCACATTAACGTTGTCGTCGACCACTTCCTGGTCGGCGAGCCATTCGGACGGCGTATTGAGGCGGTTGTTGAGCGGCCTCTGAAAGCGCCCGAGGGCTTTTTGTTCTTCAGCATAGGCATCGAGAAACTGCAGGTAGTCGTTCTTTTCCGACGCGTCGCGCAATTCGATCCACATCTGGATCCAGATGCATTCAGACGCAAGGAATTCCTCGAAACCGCCGTCGGCCACGGGCTTCCAGCAACTGGTGTTGCCGGAACGGCTGAAGCCGTTGGTCGCTGCGAGCGAGAACGGCAGGTACAGCGCCTCGGGTGCTTCGTACGGGTTGTTGTTCAGGTCATAGAACTTGGGCACCGGTGTCCATTCGTCGAGCACGCCCGCAATTCGGTATTCCTCGCCATTTATCGTCAGCATGCGTCCGGTCGAGTCTTCGCCGCCGAACAGCTGCTCGTTGAGCTCCTGCGACAGAACCGTCACCCGCTCTTCTGCGTCGTCCGATGACCGATCCCAGGGCACGCCATACAGGAACGGGACGTCGAACATGGGAAAGAAATCCGCCGTCGTCGCCCTGGCCTCGAGCTGGAACGGCCGGGCATCGTCGCCCTCGGGCTGCACGACGCGGCTCGTCTTGTAACTGGTGACCTGGCGGTATGCTTTGCCGGCGTCGTACAGCGCCTTGGCATCGAGATAGGTCAACTGCTCGGGGGGCTTGTCCGGGTCTTGATAGGGTTCCGCAGGGCTCCAGTTGTCGACCTGCACGTGATAAAGCACGTCATTCTTGTGCGCGATGGGATTGTCGCTCATCACGTGCTTTACCGTGACAATGGTCATACAGGCACCGATGCCGATGGCTATTGCGAGCACCATGAGCACGCTGAGTGCCGGGTTCGCACGTATGCTCAACGCACCAAGTTTCAGGTAATAACGAAACATGCTCATCTCCGTTCAGGCGTTTGCCGCTTCGGCGAAATGCGGTTCGGTCGATTGATCGCTGTCGTAGCCATCGCTCACGTTGCCATCGCGCACGAAGATGTTGCGCCTCGCTCGATCCGCGAGAGTCAGTTCGTGGGTAACCATGATGATCGTCGTGCCGCCCACGTTTATTTCCGCAAGCAACTCCATGACGCTGTCTGCCATCTGTGTATCCAGGTTGCCGGTGGGCTCGTCAGCCAGCAGGAACCGCGGCTCACCGGCCAGCGCGCGGGCGATCGCCACGCGTTGCTGTTGTCCGCCTGATAACTGTGCCGGCAGGTGCTTCATGCGCGACGCGAGCCCGACCATGTCGAGGCAACGCTCGATTCGGCGCCGTCGCTCGGCCGCCTTATATCCGCGGTAGCGCAGCGGCACGTCGACATTATCGAAAACATCCAGCTCCGGGATCAGGTTGAAGCTTTGGAAGATGAAACCGATCTTCTCGTTACGGACCCGCGAGCGTTCCTTGTCGTTCAAAGAGGAAATGTCGCGACCGTCAAGCTCGTAAGTGCCGGACGTCAGCTCTTCCAGCAATCCGGCGATATTCAGGAACGTCGTCTTTCCCGAACCCGAGGGACCCGTGACGGAGACGAATTCGCCTTCCTCAACGCTCAGCGAAAACTCCCTGAGTGCGTGAGTCTCGACAGTGTCAGTCCGGTATATCTTGGATACGTTTTTCATTTGCAACATGGCTGTGATCTCCGCTTCGCTGCGCGTAATTAGTTGGTTAGCAGGACCGTGTCCGCGCCGCGGAACGGGTCGAGGTTGGAAATAACGATGGTGTCGCCCGGCTCGAGTCCCGAAATGACTTCGACGGCGCCCAGGCTGCGAGCGCCTGTCTGGATCCGGCGGCGCTCCGCAATACGGTCTTCACTGACGACGTAAGCGATGCGACCCGCGCCGCTATCAAGGAACTGCCCGCGCTGCACCAGGACCACGTCGGGATGTTCAGCCAGCAGGATACGGGTCGTGAGCCGCTGGTTCTGGCGCAGGTTGGCCGGCATTTCCCCGTCGAAACGGATGCGGCTTGCCACCTGGTTGCCGACAATCTCCGGGGAAACAGCGACCAGCCGCGCAGGGAAAGCACGTCCTGCAACCAGTATTTCCGCCTGCATGCCGGCGACAAGGTCGTCGGCATAGCTTTCCGGAACCTGGGCATCAATTTCGAAGCGCGACAGGTCGACGACCGCCATGACGGGCATATCGACGGCCACGGCAGCCTTTTGGTCGACAAGCAGGTCACCGACGATGCCGTCGACGGGTGACTTGATCGAAAGTTCCCCGACCTGGCGCCGCAGGTCCCTGACGACCATCTCCTGGCGATCAACATCGAATTCACTCGCGCGTAGTTCGAATGCAAGCCGCTCCTCGAACAGACTGGCGTCGGCGACTGCGTGCTCGTACGCGAGCTCCGCGTTACGCAATTCATCCTGTGCTTTTTCGTAATCGATGACAGGTATGACACCGCGCTCATGGGCGTCGTCTGCACGGCGCTTCTCCCGACTGGCGGCAACCAACGCTACATCGGCGAGGTCAGCTTCCTTGCGCTTTTCCAGCGCCTGTTGCTTGGACTCGATGCGCTGACGCTCGAGTTCCATTTTGCGTTGCTCGAGTGCCGACTCGGCCTGCTGCAGTGCGCTCGCGAGATCCGGGCTATCGACAGTAGCAAGGACCTGCCCCGCTACAACCTGCTCGCCCGCCTCCGCGTGCAGAGTGATCGTTCCTGTCTCCGTGGCGTAAAGCGTCGGGCTCACGGCCGCCACCACCCGGCCCTGAATGGATACGTCTCGCACGAGGTCGCCGCGGGCGACCGTTGCAGTACGCACACGATCGAAGGGCACGCTGACTGTCGCATTTGCCCAGCGCTCGACCCACGGCGCCGCAAACACGAGCGATGCAATGACGACGACGCCCGCACTGCCCACGAGGATTCGGCGCTTATGCGGCTTTGCTGGTTTGATGCGCGTGTCCTGCGCCGATGTATCCGAAATTCTCAATTCCCCACCCCCTGCGGCACCGGGATAACCAGCGCTCGTCGCTGAGTTTCCAGTTAGACGCTCGAAGTGCGGAACCGGTTTAAACGGCTTTACAGGGTTTGCGAGTGGATGTGGCTGATCTTGTCCGTCATCGGCAGACGGAAAAACCGCCTGAGTTCGGAGAGGACGGCGCCACCGTCCTCGATGAGTCGGCCTCGCAGCGCGTGGCAAAACCGTGCCGCGTACTCGTTGGCGGCCCGATATCGCGCGAGTTGCTCTTCATCGAGGTCGCCGTGAAAACTGACCTTGTCGAACAGCCAGCCATGGAGATGGTTGAGCATCTCCGTCCGTCCCTGGCTCAACGCCAACAGGGTCGTACCGACGAACTTGTCGATCTCGGCCTGGAGCTCGAGTTCGAGCAATGACACGCTACGGTCCCGGGATGCCTTCCAGACAACGCAGTTGAAATGACTCAGGCCCTCGAAGACCTTCCAGAGATCGTCCAGCTGATTGGCATGCAGCCGGCTCAGAGGATCGGCGGATTCGAGGCGCGCAAGGAGTTCGCCGTCGAGGAATAGCGACAGCGCCAGGCCTTCCTCGTCTTCCGCCAGTAACAAGGTCTCGCTGGTGTCGGACAGCATCGATCCGGCGCCGATACACTGCGCAAGCCGTGGGTCGGTGATGAGAAAATCGCGGACGTCGTGCACCCCGCCCACCTGGTATATGTCGCTCAGGTGCTGCTGCAGGCGATCGATCATCAGTGTCGGCCTTTGTGCCTCGCATCTGAGATCGGCACAACGCCATTGTCAGCCAGCAACTTCCTCGCACGGCGGCTGCCGGTCTTCAGCCAGATCTCGTAGGTGCGCAAGAGGTCGCGGTCCGATTCCCCTCTCGCCTCGTCGCGGACTTCGTTCAGAACGTCTACGAGGACCTGAAACTTGATGGCCAGCTCGCGGTAGATGTCTGCGAATGCATTGCCGCGAAAAGTCCCGCGGACTTCTTCGGATAGCGAGCCATAGGCATTTCCGCCCATGTGGATGTAGTAATCGACGTCGACTGGCTTGTTGGCCAGGCTGTCGGCGAAAAAACCGCTGATGAAGAGCGCTACGTCGCCGATTCGCTGCAGCGCGTAATTCCTGGCCTCTGCCGTCCGCGCTTCCGCCGCATCGGCCATCATGAGCGCCAGGGGACGCAATCCATAGCTTTCGCCGTGATCCTCGTAGAGTTCCTCGGAGCGGGAAAACAGCGTGAGAAGATTGACCACGTAATGCGCGGCATGAGGGTCCACGTCGACGCCGTGTCGTGAAATGACACCGTCGATCGAGGTGCGAAAGTAGTCCGCCAGGTTCCGGACCCGCACTACTCTGTCATTGCGGCTTTGACCAACCATAAGATCCGGCCTCAGCAATCGTCTATTCAGATATAGCGCAACGGCGCCGCCGCGCTTGTGACGCGGTTCACGATACTTGCATTATGTCGCTATTTGCTGCTCGATTTCGCCCACTCCGCAAGCGTATTGCCAGTGGCGACAAGTTTCTCCAGCAGCGGTGCCGGTGTCCAGTTTTCGGACCCGAATCGTTGCTCGAACTCGCGGACACGCTCCAGCACGTGTGCGAGCCCCACCGCGTCGGCGTAATGCATGGGGCCGCCGCGCCAGGCCGGGAAGCCGTAACCGTAAACGTAGACGACGTCGATATCGCCGGGCCGCTGTGCAATGCCCTCGTCGAGGATGTTCATGCCTTCGTTGACCAGCGCGAATAACAGGCGGTCGACAATCTCGCCGGCGTCGATCTCCCGTCGCTCGACGCCGAGCGCCGCAGCCTCGCGCTCGATCAGCGCCTGTACCTCCGGGTCGCTCGAGCGCCGCCGGGTCTCGGGATCGTATCGGTAAAATCCGGCGCCGGTCTTCTGGCCGAGACGGTTCATCTCGACGAGTGCGTCCGCGACACGAGATGCTCGCGGATCACCGCGCTCCGACTCGGGCAGTCCCTGTCTCGCCTTGTAACCGACGTCGAGGCCGGCAAGGTCGAACACCGCGAGGGGCCCCATGGCCATCCCCCACTCTTCCATCGCGCCATCCAACTGCTCCGGCGTCGCGCCTTCGATGACGCAAAGTTGCGCCTCCCGCCCGTAATGGCCAAGCATACGATTGCCGATGAAGCCATAGCAGACACCGGACACGACAGGTGTCTTGCGGATCTTCTTTGCCAACGCCATGCAGGTTGCCAGTACGTCGTCCGCGGTCTTCGAAGCACGCACGACCTCGAGCAACTTCATGATGTGCGCGGGACTGAAGAAGTGCAGACCGATGACGTCCTGCGGCCGCGTCGTTGCCGCCGCGATACGATCGACATCCTGGTACGACGTATTTGTCGCGAGTATCGCACCCTGTCTGCAGATTGCGTCGAGTGTCGCGAAAACCTCCTGTTTGATTTCGAGATTCTCGAACACGGCCTCGATGACGAGGTCGGCGTCTGACAGCGATTCGTAGTCGGTCGTCCCGCTGATGCGCCCGCGACACGCAAGCGCGTGTTCCGCGCTCATCTTGCCGCGCTTCACGCCCCCCTGATAATTGCGATCGATGATACTGAGACCCTTGCCGAGCGCTTCGTCATTGACTTCGAGCAGCACCACCTGCATGCCCGCATTGGCGAAGTTCATCGCGATGCCGCTGCCCATAGTGCCCGCACCGATGACCCCGACCTTGTTCACATCACGCTGCGGCGTATCCTTCGACAGTCCGCGGACCTTCGCCGCTTCGCGCTCCGCGAAAAACATGTGCCGCAAAGCGGCCGATTGCGGGCTCTGCATGCATTCGAGGAATTTCTCACGCTCGATCCGCAGGCCCTCGGCGAAGGGCCGCGTCAGCGCCGCTTCGACGCAGTCGACGATTTTTTGCGGCGCGATCTGGCCCCGGGCCCGTTTGGCCAATGTGCTCCGATACTCGGCAAGAACACCGTCGGCGACGGTAGCGACGGGCAACTCGCGGGTCTTGCGACGTCCCGCATCTTTCTGCACCAGTTCCCGGCACCAGGCGAGAGCTGCTTCCCGCAGCTTGCCGTCGGCGATGTGATCGATGATGCCGAGCGTTGCGGCTTTTTCCATATCGATCGGATTGCCACCGGTCATGATATCCAGCGCTGCCGTGGCCCCGGCCAGTCGCGGCAGGCGCTGCGTGCCTCCGGCCCCCGGGAGCAACCCAAGCTTGACTTCAGGCAGCCCGACCTTTGCGCCGGACACTGCGCAACGATAGTGGCTCGACATGGCGACTTCGAGGCCCCCGCCGAGCGCCGTGCCGTGGATAGCCGCGACAACCAGCTTCGACGAATCCTCAATGGTGTTACAGAGATCAGGAAGATAGGGTTCCTGCGGTGGCTTGCCGAATTCGGTGATATCGGCGCCAGCGATGAACGTTCTCCCGTCGCAGATGATCAGCACGGCCTTCGAGGCGTCCTGTTGCGCCGCCGCGATTGCGTCGTGGATGCCCTGCCGAACAGCCTGCGACAGAGCGTTGACCGGGGGATTGTCGATGGAAATAACGCCGATATCATCGACGAGCTCGTAACTGACGGGCGAAGTCATTGTGGTCCTTTAATCGGGTGATCGGGGAGCGCTGTGGCGACGCGCACCGATTGGCAATCGCCGTCACAAGCGGTATGTTACCCGGGTTCGCAACAAGTATGAGAATTCTCCCGGTAGTCGTATGCGCCGTCACTTAACAGATCAAGTAGAAAAGTACCTCAAATCCTTGAATAATAAGGATAATGTTGCCGAGCAACTCAAGGGTCGACTCGCGGACTTGCTGGCGCGCGGCGAAGCCAACGCCGACTACGCCTGCCGCGCCATGAAATTATCGAGGCGCACGCTGCAGCGCCGTCTCAAGGCCGAGAAAACGAGTTTCCAGAAGGTCCTGCAGGAAGTCCGGGCGGAACTCGCGGTGCGTTACCTGAGCGACCGGCGGCTCAAAGCGCTCGAAGTGGCCATGCTGCTCGGCTATAGCAACTTCAGTTCGTTCACGACCGCCTTCAAGTCCTGGTACGACATGCCGCCGGCCAAGTACCGGCAGAAATTCCTCGCTTTCTAGCCGGAACAACCGCACTCGCCCGGGGTCCGTAATTCGAAGTAGGCCGTGCCGGGTCCGCTACGGCAATTTACGTTATGATTCGCGGCTGCGTGAGTGAGGAGCAATCATGCGAGAGATGCTGAAATTCTATATTGATGGCGAGTGGGTCGATCCGGTCACGGCGAACCCCGTGGACGTCATCAATCCGGCGACCGAAGAGCCTTGCGGCCGTATCAGCCTGGGGTCTGCGGCCGACGTCGATCTTGCCGTGGCAGCCGCCAATCGGGCCGCGGCCGGCTACGCAGCGACGACGCGCGAGCAGCGTATAGAGCTGCTGGAGTCGGTACTCGCAGAGTTTGCAAAGCGCCACGACGACATTGCCGAAGCCATCATGGACGAAATGGGCGCTCCGTGGGGACTCGCGAAGGGCGCGCAGGCTGGCAGCGGCCCGCAGCACATCAAGGCGACCATCCGCGCGCTCAAGACATTCGAATTCGAAGAAACGAACCGCACCACGTTGATCGTCAAGGAACCGATCGGCGTCTGCGCCCTGATCACCCCGTGGAACTGGCCCGTCAACCAGGTCGCGTGCAAGGTTGCGCCGGCGCTCGCGGCCGGCTGCACGATGGTCCTCAAGCCGAGCGAGATCGCGCCGTTCGATGCGATGATTTTTGCCGAGGTGCTGGACGCGGCGGGCGTCCCTGCCGGAGTTTTCAACCTCGTCAACGGCGACGGGCCTGGTGTGGGCACTGCCCTGTCGCAGCACCCCGATGTGGCAATGGTCTCCTTCACGGGCTCGACACGCGCGGGCGTTGCCGTCGCACAGAATGCGGCGCCGACGGTCAAGCGGATCGCGCAGGAACTGGGTGGAAAATCTGCCAACATCCTGCTTGACGACGCCGACTTCGGCAAAGCCGTGCGCGAGGGCGCCCAGGAGTGCTTTGACAACACGGGACAGTCCTGCAACGCGCCGACGCGCATGCTGGTGCCCCGCGATCGAATGGAGGAAGCGGCGTCGATCGCCGCCGAAGTGGCGACCCGCATTCGCGTCGGGGATCCACGCACCGAAGGCATCGAGGTCGGACCGCTCGTCTCGGGGCAGCAGTGGACCAAGGTCCAGGATCTCATTCAGAAAGGTATTGATGAGGGCGCCACGCTCGTTGCCGGCGGAACCGGGCACCCTGAGGGACTGAAGAAGGGCTGGTATGCCAGGCCGACCGTGTTTGCGAACGTGTCGAACGACATGATCATCGCTCGCGAGGAGATCTTTGGTCCGGTGCTGTCGATCATTCCCTACGACGACGAGGACGAAGCCGTCGAGATCGCAAACGACACACCTTACGGGCTCTCGGGCTATGTTTCGTCCGGCAACCTGGACCGAGCCCGCAGGGTCGCGGCGCGCCTGCGCACCGGGATGGTGCACATCAACGGCGCGAACCTCGATTCGATGGCGCCATTCGGCGGCTACAAGCATTCCGGCAACGGCCGCGAATGGGGGCCTCACGGCATCGGGGAATTTCTTGAAGTGAAGTCAATTTACGGATTCGGGGCGTCTTGATGGCACGAATTTCACGAGTACTCGCCGCGATCATCGTCGCCTTCGCCATCGGCGCTTGCGGGTCCGACAGCAGCTTGCCGGTAGCGACGGGCAAGGCCAGCATCCGGATGATCAATGCGATCCCGACGTCACCCGAGATCGGGTTCCTGATCGAGGAGCGCGCACTTGACGCGGTCCGTTACAAGAGTAATTCGTCGCCCGAGAGCTGGGACGATCTCGAGTACACCTTCAATTTCGAGATCATCCGGCCTTTCGAGGACGAATTGACGCGCATCGCCAGCCAGTTCCTCGATGTCACGCGAGAAATCGAATACACGTTCCTCGTGCGCGGCTCACTCGACGCCGCCGTCGTCGACGTCTGGCAGATCCCCGAGCGCAGCTTCAGCGGTTCAGAGACGATCTTCGAGATGCGCGTCGGGAACGCCGCCGATGCACTCGGCCTCGTCGACGTTTACGTTGGCCTCGAAGGCGTCGATCCGGTACTCGGCGCGCAAGTCGCGTCGCTGGCACCGGGAGAGGTATCGGCGCCGACGGACATCGAAGAGGATGTCTATGTCGTTACCATAACGGCGGCAGGCGACCCGGCCAACATACTGTTCCAGTCCGTGCCGACGAGAATTCTTGCAAATCAGTCCGTAATCGTGACCGCATTTGCAGGTGATGCAAACGACACGGCGCCCGTGACGGTAAGACTGTTCAACCAGTTGGGCGCCTCGTCCGCGGTTACCGATGCGCGTTTCCCGCCGACCGCCCGCCTCATCCATGCGACCAGCGATCTCGGCACATCGGACGTCTATGACGATGCCGCGCTTCAAAACCGTATCGTCGCTGATCTCGCGTTTGGTGACATTACGGGCGACATAGACGTGGCCGTGGGCGAAGTACCGATTACCGCGACTGCACCAGGAAACGTAGGGGCAATTCTGCTCGAGGACACGTTGACGACATTCGCCGGATCACGTCTCAACTACTACTTGACGGTATTGTCCGACGAGGTCGTGGGATCGCAGGTATTCGTCGATCGACGCCCTGTCGAGACGATCGCTCGCCTGACATTTTTCCATTCTGCGATCAACCATGAACTCGTCGACCTTTACGTAGTCGATGCTGGCACGACGATCGATGACGTTTTTCCGCGCCTGATCACGGCGACGTACGGCCTGCAGGCGTCGGAGATCAGGCTGGATGCAGGCAGCTACGAGATTTACGTTACGACCGCAGGGGAAAAGACGATTCTCGACGGACCTGTCAGCCTCGAAGTGGCGCTTGGCGACGTATTCGAAGCCGTTTTGCTCGACCGGGTCGACCCTTCGCTCGCGGAATTCAAGCTGTTTCCGCCGCTATAACGCCGGCCAACCTGAAACTGAAACCGTGGATCACTATGAGGCGACGGCAGCCTCGATGTAGGCTGCCGTGTCGTTGGCGGCATCTTTCTGCACCGACTTGGCGTTATACATTGCGTGATCCGCGACGCTGATGAGATGCCAAAGCTCTTCACCGTGCTCGGGTAACAGTGCAATGCCGACGCTCGCCGTGCAACGAATTTCCTGACCCTGGATGATATACGCCTCGGATGCCGTCGCAACCAGGCGTTCGGCGACGTGTTTCGTATCCTCTACCGTCACGCCCGGCAGGACGATTGCAAATTCGTCGCCACCCAATCGGCCGAGTATGTCCTCGGGCCGCAGGCAGAAGCCGAGTCGGTGACCGAATGCTTTCAGCAAGGCGTCGCCGGCCTGGTGACCAAAGCGATCGTTGATGCTCTTGAAGCCGTTGAGGTCCAGGTACAGGACGGCGCCAGACGAGCAATTTCGTACACATGCCTTACCCTCTTTCTCGAATCCGCGGCGGTTCAGGACCCCCGTCAGCGGGTCGCTCAGTGCGTCCGCAAGCATCTTTCGTTCGTGGCGCTTGCGCTGCGTGATATCGATGAGCGTCACCGAGAAATCCTCGCCGACCGGTTCGCCGACGATGCGCAGCCAACCCTCGACATTCGTCGACTCGTTCCTGGTCTCGAGACTGATCGGCATTTTTGCGTGGCGTGGGTCCGAAAAGTGAGCGAGCAGCTTTTCGGGTTCAAGTTGCTGCAGCTTCTGCAGCGGCATTCCGACCAGCGTGCCCGTGTCACCCGAGAGATAGGATTCGGCGGCCCGATTCGCAAAGACGCAACGGAAGCGATGCTGCGGGTCGTTGCTGTCGCGGGCGAAACGCAGGATGCCGTTTGAAGAAGTCTCGATCAGCGTTCTGATGAGGTGTTCGCTATCCGCCAACCGGCTCAGTGCCCGGCGGCGCTCGGTGACGTCACGGCATACAACCACGAGTCCCTGCTTTCTGTCGTGCAAATCCATCAACGGCGCAACGCTGAGTTCGTAGACCTGGTCCGCTTTCATCGTCAGCGTCTGCGTAAGATCAAGATCCTTGGCCTGCTCCAGTATCGCACGCGCTTCCGGAAAGTCTTCCCAGAGCTTCTGCCCGAGCAACTCGCGCTCGGAATGGCCCAGCATCTCGCTTGCCTTCTTGTTCGCACAGATAATGCGGCCACTGTTATCGAGAACGATAATCGGATCGCGCACGTGGTCGAACAACATTTGATAGGCGACGGGGCTGAATTCGTACACGCGCAGCGACAGGGCGACATAGGCGATGAGGGGCAGCATTACCAGGATGCCCCCCGACGTGTAGGGAAAGTTCGGCGATCCGAAACCGAAGAAGTTGTTCGCAAAGCTCAGCGAAAACGGCAGTAACGCGCAGACGAGCATCAGTACGACCGTCTTGCGCTGCGCCGGTGCAATACTGGACAGCCGGCTCATCAGGGCGATCGCGGCGAATCCGAACAGGCCGTACGAAAAGGGTGCATGCACGCGCCTGAACCAGAGGCTTTCCGTCGTCTTGCTGAACTGCAGTCCGCTGCCTGTTTCGGTAACGGTCCAGATCAGGCCGTGCCATGTATTGGTCAGAGTCAGGATGGTGGTGCACAACGGAATGACGAGCAGCAGCGCCAGGATGAACGGATTCGGCGGCCTGCCCGTAAACTGGCGGTAGACAGCGTAGAAGGCGACCGGAAGAAGGGCCGCAGCGGCAAAGTTCAGCACCCGCCCGATATTGAACAGCGTGATGTCCGTTGCCCCGAAAGTGAAGGCCGTGCCGGCGACCATGACGCCCATCAGGAACATCAGGAAGCCGACGACGTTCTGCGGTGAGGAACGCGAAACATAGACCGCGAGGCCCAGATAGATGACACTCGCGAATCCGAAGATCGGCGGCAACATGGTCTCCGGGCCGGGCATCAGCTGCCTGCTCCGGACATGACTATGTCAGTTTTACACAACATCGGGCAATGCTATCCGCACGCGCCCTCACGGGCTGCGACCTGTGCCGCATTTGTGGCGCTGAAAAGCGCGTCACATCACAGTTTCAGGGTTTTACCGTTCGTGAAGAATCAGGTGCTAAACGCCCCTGGCGGTGTCTGCGATAAGCATATCGACGACCGCGCGCAGACACTCAGCATCTTCCTTGCCGTCCGCCTGCTCGAGCTCGTAGCACTTCAGCTGCCGGTGCGCACTTGTGCCGCGGGTGAGAATATTTCGGGTCCTGGCGACTTCCTCGACGCAGCCCAGCGCCTCGGCGTCGTCCGACACCCTGCTGAGAATCTCGTCGAGCAGGTTTTCAAACTCGACAACCCCGCCCTTGCCGAGGTCGATGAGTCCCTCGTCGAAGCTGTAACGCATTGCCCGCCAGCGATTTTCCCGAATGAGCATGGGCGTGTACATGCGCCAGCGCTGGTTCGACACCCGCAGCCGGTAGAGCATGCGCATGATGCACACGAGCAGCGCCGCCAGGGATATCGTGTCATCCAGCCGCGTACATACGTCCATCACGCGCGTCTCGAGCGTCGGATAACGCGCGCTCGGCCTCAGGTCCCACCAGATGCGTGTCGCGTCTTCGATCAGCCCGGCGTTCATGAGGATGTTGATATGACGCTCGTACTCAGCGTAGCTCGCGAACCGTTCAGGCAGGCCCGTACGCGGCAGGGCGTCGAAGACGGTGAGCCGGTAGCTCTTGAGTCCTGTATCGCGGCCCTCCCAGAACGGTGACGAGCAGGACAGGGCAAGCAAGTGCGGCAGGAAATACGACATCTGGTTCATGAGGTCGATACGCAATTCGTCGTCGTTGATGCCGACGTGGACGTGCATGCCGCAAATGAGCAGGCGTCTCGCAGCCGCCTGCATTTCGACGGTCAGGGCGTTGTAACGGTCCTTCTCGGTCTGCTTCTGTTCGGACCAGCGGCTGAAGGGGTGCGTAGACGACGCGATCGGCGCCATGCCGTAGTTGGCGGCGACGTCGATGATGATCCGCCGCAGCCGCCGAAGTTCGACTTTGGCTTCCTTGATGTTGTCGCAGACCTTGGTTCCGATTTCGATCTGCGAGCGCAACAATTCGGACGTCACCTGGGCGCCGCAGCGCTCCTCGCATTCGGTCATGAGACTCTGCGGCGGATCGACGACCAGGCTGCGGGTCTCTTTGTCGACCAGCAGGTACTCTTCCTCTATGCCAATTGTAAACGGGGGACTACCACTGCTCATCGACTTTCTTCTCCTGCCGCCCGTCTGGTCAGGCGGTCTTCGCTTGGCCTCGCAACCCGATTCGCTCTGCGGCAAGGTCGAAAACCCGGTGCAATACCTCTGCGACCTCATCGACGCCACGGTCGTCATCGATCAGGTCCTGACGGATTTCTATGGCGGCATGGCGCAAACTCCCGCCTTCCGCGTGATGATCGACCGTAAAGTCCTGCGGCGCCTTGCCCGAATAGGGCTCGTTGTCGCCGACTTTGTAGCCCGCATGTCGAAGCTCCTCGATGACGATTTTCGCGACCTCCTCGTCCGCATCCCAAAGCACGCCCATTTCCCAGGATCTGGAGACGCCATTCAGGACCGGCGTAAAACTGTGGATCGATACGAACAGCGGTGGCGGGCCGATATTCCGGAGCCGTCCGACCTGGTCGCTGATCACCTTATGGTACGGCCAGTAAATAGCGTCACTGCGCTGCTTCCTGGCGGCGTCACTCAGGTTGTTGTTCCCGGGAACAAAGATGCCGTCGCCGAATACGAGAAAGGCGCTCGGATCGAGTAACTGGCGGTTACAGTCCACGACGAGCCTGGAGTACTGGGCGAGTACCGCGGTTACGCCGAGGCTCTCTGACAGCCGCTCGGTCAGGGCGCCGGCACCGATATCGATGGCCAGATGGCAGCGGCGTGCAAAAGGATCGAGACCCATGTCACCGAGCGCTTCGGGAAAGCGGCTGCTGGCATGGTCGCATACCAGCAGAGTGGGCGTTTCCGCGAGCGGGTTGATGACTCGGTACGGCGTAGGCTCCTGGGGGCTCAGCAGTTCTGGCTTGTTATCGGGACCCTCGGGCATGGGTTCAGTTTACCGCAACGGCAGTGCAATGGCTGCAGTCCTGCCTCGCGTGAGTAACTCGATTGCCCGAACGAGGTCACGATTTCGCCTGGTTTTATCACCGGCGGCAGTGCAATGGCTGCAGTCCTGCCTCGCGTGAGTAACTCGATTGCCCGAACGAGGTCACGATTTCGCCTGGTTTTGTCGCGGGCGGTATTGCGGTCGCGGCATTCCCGTTTCTATGCCCGCATCGCTCGTGCAGTGTTCCACGGCTCGAAACTCTGCACTGATGCGGGTCTCGCGATGTAGTAGCCCTGGGCGAATTCGACGCCCAGCGACCCGAGCTTTTCCAGGACCTGGCGGGTCTCGACACGCTCTGCGATCGTCTCGATGCCCATTGCCTGACCGACCTCGCTGATCGCGCGGACCATGCTCTCGTCGACCGTGTCGTCCACGACGTTACGGATGAACTGGCCGTCGATCTTGAGGTAGTCGACTGGCAGGTTCTTGAGGTAGGTAAACGAAGACAAGCCGCTGCCGAAATCGTCGAGGGAGAACTTGCAACCGAGTTTCTTCAGGGTCTGCATGAAATGTACGACGCGCGACAGGTTCGATATCGCCGCGGTTTCCGTGATTTCGAAACAGATGGCGCCCTTCGGCAGCTTCTGTGTTTCGAGCTCGTTGATCACGTACTCGAGGAATCGATCCTCGCTCAGTGAGGTTCCCGAGAGATTGATTGCGATCGTATAGCGCGCCTCGCCCTCACTGCTGCGATCGGCCAGCTCGGAGAGTGCCTTGTGAATGACCCAGCGATCCAGCGTCGACATCAGGTTGTAACGTTCCGCCGCCGGGATGAATTGGTCCGGCCCGACCAGCTCGCCGCTCTCATCGCGCATCCGCAGCAACAGCTCATAGTGACCACGGCGTTCGCCATCGGTCTTGTTTATGCCGATGATCGGCTGGAAATACAGCTCGAATCGATTCTCTTCGACCGCGCTGGTAATCCGCGAGACCCATTTCATCTCCTCGTGCCGCAGCGATGCGTCGCTGTCCTTGTAGAGATGCACCTGGTTGCGGCCCATGTCCTTTGCGGAATAGCAGGCCACGTCGGCAGAACTCATGACGCTCGCAACGTCGGCAGTGTCGCCGCTGATCATGACCAGACCGATCGAACAGCGCACCGTCGTGAACGAGTCCTGCCATTCGAAGCGATAGCCCTCGATCGAGCCGCGGATAGTCTCCGCGACCTCCAACGCACGTTGCTCGCTACAGCGCTCGAGCAATATCGCGAATTCGTCGCCGCCCAGCCGGGCCAGCATATCCGTCGAGCGAATGTTGGCCTGGATGAGATCGGAGAGCTGACGCAGCAGTTCGTCGCCTGCCGTATGCCCGAAGGTATCGTTGACGACCTTGAACTGGTCGAGGTCGATGTACAGCAGCGCGTGCGACGCGTCCGCGTTCGCATTGAGTTTGTCGAGCGACCCGACGAGGCGGTTTTCGAACTCGCGCCGGTTGATCAGTCCCGTCACGGAATCGTGAGAGGCCTGGTAACTGAGCTGCCGGAAAAGACGGGATTCCTTGCTCGTGTCGTGGAAGACCATCACCGAGCCGATGATGTTGCCGATCCGGTCGCGAATCGGCGCGGCCGAGTCCTGGATCGGCACTTCGTCGCCACCCTTGGTAATAAGCACCGAGTTTTCGGCGAGCGTAATAACGCGGCCTTCCTTGAGGCATCGCACGACCGGGTTCTCGACGGTTGCGCGCGTGTGCTCGTTGATGATCGTCATGATATCGGTGACGGGCTTGCCGCGCGCGGCGCGCATATCCCAACCCGCCAGGTCCTGCGCCACGGGGTTGATGTAATCGACGCAGCCCTCGGCATCGGTCGTGATCACGCCATCGCCGATCGATTGCAGGGTAACCTGGGCGCGTTCCTTCTCCTCGAAAATGCGCGTCTCGGCATGCTTGCGATCGGTGATGTCGGTGATCGTGCCTTCTTGGGCCACGACGTTGCCGTCGTCGTCGTAGACGGCGCGTGCGTTCTCCAGCACGACGATTTCCTGGCCCCCTTTGCGCCGCAGCCGATACTCGAAGTTCTTCACGTACCCCTGGGCCTCGAGACGCGCAAATACGCGCTCGCGGTCGATGGGGTTGACATACAGCATCGTGGTGCGGCCTGCTGCCTTGAGGTCCTCCACACTGTCGAAACCGAGCATTTCGACGAGCGCGGGATTCGCGGTGATGAGTTCGCCGTCGCGCGAGGCGATATACACCCCGTCGACGACGTTTTCGAACAGGCCCCGATAGCGGGCCTCGGAACTGCGGAGACGATCTTCGTCCAGTTGCCGCTTGATCGCGATACCTGCAAGGCGCGCCATGCGGCTGAATTTGTCGAGCTCATCCGTCGTGGGACCGCGCGGCTCGGCAAGGTAAATATCCAGCGTACCGATGACGCGGCCGGCCGCGCCGTGCAGCAGGAACGACCAGGCGGCGCCGATGCCGTGTTCTTCGGCTTCTTTCAACAACGGCACCCATCCCGAGTCCTTCGCGATGTCGTCACTGATGCTGTCACTCGCGTGGTGAACGGCCGAGCTGCAGGTAATGCCGTTTTCCGCGACCGGCACGAAGTCCAGCATCAGCTTCAACGGCTCCGGCATGCTCGGCGCCTGTTCCAGCGTCATTTTCGCGCCGCCCTCGTCGAGGCGCATGATCGCCGCGTAAAGGCCATCGTCGAAGCGCTCGACGAATCGGCAGATAGCGCGCAGGGTACGATCGTAGGGCATGCTCGAGGCAATCATCTCGAGGATCTTGTTCTGCGCGAAAGCAATGCCTTCGGCGCGTTTGCGTTCGGTAATGTCGGTGATGCTGACTCGGATCAGGCGCCGCTTGCCCGCCGGCAGGCGGCTGAAGCGCACTTCGCACGGAATCTGCTTGCCCTTCGAGTCCTTGTGCATCCACTCGAAGATGGGGTGCCTGCCATCCAGGGCAGCGTCGATGTGGCCGCGACGCACACCGAAAGACGGCGTACCGTCAGGCTGCATTTTCGGGCTGATGGCTTCCGGGCCTACCGCGAGCAATCGTGCTCGCGACAGGTTGAACAGCATGCACGCGTTCTCGTTCGCGTCGACGAAACGGTTATCATCGACGTCGAAGACGACTATTGCCTCGGGCGCATTCTCGACAAGCGCCCGGTAGCGCTCTTCGTTTTCCCGCAGCGCGATATCCGCTTCCTTGCGCTCCGTTACGTCGCGCAGGCTGATAACAAAAAT
>JAACFJ010000046.1 GCA_009937505.1 Gammaproteobacteria bacterium | reverse complement strand
CCGTCACCGGCGAATCCGACAGCGATGTTGACCCGTCGCAGACCGGTGTCGAACCGGTAGCCATGCTCGTCGATTAGCGAAGGAGCCGGAGCCTGTCGGCGGCGATCTCGCCATTCGGCGACAGTACGAAGCGCTCGCATTGCAGCCCGACGAAAAAGCTGCCCGTCTCGTCAGGGTTCTCGGTGATCTTGATCTCGTCCGGGTTAACGCGGCGTTTCACGAAATCACTCAACAACGTAGCGATGCTGGACTTTTCAGCGGCGATTACGATGTTCATGACGTTCTCCTTAACCGGCCTTTCCTGGCCATTTCCCTAGTGTCGCGTACAGCTTAATACCGGGCCGCTTAACGGCCCCTGAAATTTACGTGAACGCGAGCTGAAGGTGGATTGGCACGTTTTGGCGGGAAATTGCTGATTTTCCTCGAAAATGCGACCTGCGTCGGTAAACGCAATGGCCGCAAACGAGTACCGTAGGCGCAGGTTCCACGGGCTTATCCATGCAGGTCAATCGCATCATCATCGGCGTGAGTTTCGTCTGGCTGCTGGTCTCGTTCTGGCATCGCAACGAGTTGCCGAGCACGAGCAAACGGCCTTTCGATGTCGAATTCAACGGCGTCAACTACAGCGTCGCGCCCGAGTATGCCTACGACATCACCGGCATGATCGTGTCCTACCGGCATCACGACGGCAACAGCCGCATGCATTCCCGCGCCAACGATCACCTGAACATGCTCGACGTCTGCGTCATCTGGGGCGACAACCCGAAGAATGAGCGCCTGCACAAGATCAGCTTCTGGAACGGCATCTTCACCTGCAACGTTAAAACCCGTGACCAGCAGGCCTGGGACGCGTTCGACATGACACAACTGTCGAACAATCACCTGGTCTCGGACGACGAATTCATTCGCAAGCAGGCGCGCAAGATCAAAGTGGGGGACCAGGTACGCATCAAGGGGTATCTTGCGAGCTACGGTGGCGAAGGCGGCGGCAAGCGGGGCACCAGCACGACGCGTACCGATACCGGCGACGGCGCCTGCGAGACCATCTATGTCGAGCAGTTCAAGATTGTCAGGCCGGCAACCAGCTACTGGCGCATCTCGATGTGGATTTCCCTGGCGCTGCTGCTAACCGGGCTCGTGGTTCATTTCAGTCGGCCCTATCGGCCGTACTGAGACCGACCCCGAGTCGCGGTATAGTAGCGGCTGGCCCATTCGAACAAGCAGAATCATGGCTGCCCAAAACCGCTCGTTCCAGAGCGCAATCGCGCTCTCCGTCTCTTGTCTGATTCTTGCCTCGGGCACCGCCAAGGCATCGACTCACGACGATCTCGTCGATCTCTTCAAAGACTGGCGAGCCTTCGAATCGCCGCCGCTGCTCGACGGCGCCCCGGATTACACGGCCGAACGCTTCGAGGCGCGCCAGCCCGAGTTCCTGGCGCCCGAGCAGGTCGACTGGCATCTCGTTCGCGCCGAGATGAACGGCTACGACTTCAATCGGCAGGTCTTGAAACCGTGGGAACGCGACCCCGCGTTCTACAAGACCCTGTGGACCTACCGCAGCGATGTACCGGCGCACGAGGGACCGACCCACCATGCCGTCGTCGAGCTCTGGACCTACGAATTTCCATTGTCGGATTCCGAGCAAGATCGTCTCATCGATGAACTCAGCGTCATCCCGCCCCTTTTCAAACAGGCAAAGAAAAACCTCACCGGTAATGCGCGCGATTTGTGGGTGACCGGTATCCGCGACATTCGCCAGGACATCGAGAACCTCAAGGCGCTAAACGACAGGGTCGGCAACGATGTAAGTACGGACCTGCAGAGGGCGATGGCGCTGGCCTTCGCGGCTGCCGAAGAACTCGTCGCGTGGCTGGAAACCGAATCGCCGAAGAAGACCGGGCCGTCCGGTATCGGCAAAGACAACTACACCTGGTACCAGCAGAACGTGCATCTCGTACCGCTCACCTGGGAAGACGAGGTTCGTCTGCTGCAAAGGGAACTCGACCGTGCGTGGTCCTCGCTGAAACTCGAGGAGCAGCGGAACCGCGATCTTCCGCCTATGGTGGCCGCGGATTCCCCTGAAGAATACGACGCGCAGGCGCTCGAGGCCGTCGATCGCATCATGCGCTTCCTGGCTGAGAAGGAAATCGTCACGGTCGCCGACTACATGAGACCAGCGTTGCTCGCGCACCTGGGCGCTTATGTACCCGAGGAGACCCGCCACTTCTTCTGGATCACCGCCCACTATGACCCGGCGCCGCTGTTCACGCATTTCTACCACTGGTTCGAACTCGCGCGCATGGACACCGAGCCGCACCCGAGCCCGATCCGCCAGGGCGCCCTGCTCTACAACATCTTCGACAGCCGCAACGAAGGCACGGCGACCGGCGTCGAGGAAATGTTCATGCACGCGGGCCTTTACGAGGACAGCCCGCGTTCCCGGGAACTCGTCTGGATACTGCTCGCGCAGCGCGCCGCGCGCGGCCTCGGCTCACTGTATGCGCACGCCAATCAGATGACGATGGAAGAAGCCGGCGGCGTGCACATGGAATGGACGCCCCGCGGCTGGATGAAGACCGAGAAGGAACTGCTGATCTTCGAACAGCATCTTTACCTGCGCCAGCCGGGTTACGGCACCAGCTACGTCACGGGCAAGTATCTGCTCGAACGCACGCTCGCCGATTACGCGAAGCAGGCCGAGGATCGCGGCGAGGCGTTCCAGCTGAAGGACTTTTTCGACACGCTCAACCGTATCGACAGCATCCCCATCTCCCTGGCACGCTGGGAGATGACGGGGCTGGATGACGAAATCCGGACGCTGATTGCGGAATGAATACCACTCCACCCGTGCAACACGCGATGCGCATCATGCGGTCGATTGCCACGGTCGTCGGCGTATTACTGCTAACCATCTATTTTGGCTGGGCTTTCGAATCGCGCAACATGCTTCAGCTTGGTCCGGAGCACCGCATTCAGCTCGAGCACGAGTTTCGCGCGAGCCAGGAAGACGAGACGGACTGGGCCGGTTACCTCGAGATCGAGGAGCGCCTCGCTGCCGAGCTCGCAGAGAAGATCATCGACATCGACAGGCCGGACAGCCTCGTTGATCGTTATTCGACCGGCAGCCTGAGTAATCCGGCGCGCTTCCCGGCGGACTGGAATCGCTCCTACCAGACCACGGTGCCATCGGCGCGTGGCGTGGCCGTGCTGCTGCACGGGCTGTCCGACTCACCCTACTCGATGCTGGCCACGGCGCAGACACTGGCGGGTGCCGGATACAACGTCGTCGTGCCGCGCATGCCCGGCCACGGCTTCGCGGTAGGCGGGCTGCTGCAGGCCCGCTGGGAAGACTGGACGGCCGCTGTGCGCATTGCGATGCGCCATGCGGCCAGCATGCCGGGGGCGGAACAGTCCTTGCTGATCGCGGGCTACTCGAACGGCGGTTTACTCGCTATCGACTATGCGCTCGAATGTGATGATCTGGACGACGCGCCCTGCCCCGATGGCATCGTGCTGATGTCGCCGGCGATCGCCGTTTCGGGGGCTGCCATCGTCACCAATCTGCACCCGGTTCTTTCCTGGATGCCATATTTCAAACAGTTCCAGTGGCTTTCGATCCTGCCGGAGATCGACCCGTTCAAATTTACGTCGTTTCCGAAACGAGCCGCGTGGGAGATCTACCGCGTCTCCAGGCGCACCCACAAACAGCTGGCAAACCCGGCGGAAGTGGCGAAGTTGCCCCCGATGCTGACGTTCCAGTCAGTGGTCGACAATACGGTTACGGCGCGGGCCATTGTAACGCTGCTGTACGACCGACTCCCCGCGAACAACAGCAGGCTCGTGGTCTACGATATCAATCGCAACAGCACCGCGTTACACCTGATGAGGACACAGCCGCTAGACGTTATGGAGTACTTCGAGTCGACGGCACCGCACGATTTTTCGATCACTTTGCTTCGCAACAGGGATCGCTCAACGAACGAACTCGACGCTTATACGCTGCCCGCCGGTGAGGCCGGGGCCGCGGCCGAATCTACCAGCCTCGCGTGGCCCACCGGCATCTACTCCTTGTCCCACATTGCGATACCGTTTCGCCCGGACGACGTCGTGTATGGCGATGGCACCGCCAACAATGACGACGACCTCAAACTTGGTGCGCTTGCGCCTCGCGGCGAAGCGGGCGTGCTGATGCTCACCCCCGACTTCTTCCTGCGCACGCGCCACAACCCGTTCTATGCCTATCAGGCGAAAGCGCTGACCGAGTGGATCGATACCCTGCAGACACCCTAGTTACGGCAACAGGGCGTAGCCCTCCGACTGCAGCACGGTAAGCATCGTCATCGCGGACAGAGCCACCTCTGCGGGACTCGCGAGTTCACTCTTTGCAACGTTTCCGAATGCAAGCGACTGTCCGCAGACATAAAAGCGAACACCCGCCGCATGCAGTTTACTCACGAGTTCCAGGTTCGGGTTATCGATCCGGTAACGAGACCGGTAGGCCTCATCATCGAGAATATTCTTTACTGCCCCGCCGTGCACAACAACCGCGAGCTCCATGTTCGCCATTGGAACACCGTTTCGCGCATGCATATTGAGGTAGCGTGCCACGCTCACGAGTTTCGGATTCAGTGCTCCCGCGTCATCGCCATCGTGTTCGATATCGAACACGGCGCGAAAAACGAAACCGTCATCGAGCGCCACATCCCTGTCCTCGATCGGATAGGTTGGCCCGAATCCCTCGATGGCAGGGCCGAGTGACGGCTCTGCAGCACCGACAGACGTAAACAGGCAAAACAGCGACAAAAGCAATCGTAACGGCATCAGCATTCTCCCGGGCAGGCGCGCTTTCCGGCCATTCTACTGCCCTTCGCTTGAGCGACCGACAGTTCTTCATCAGGGATTAATCAGGACTTCTTCCGTTCGCCGGCTGGCATTGCCGGTAGCGTCGAACCTGGCGTTAAGCCAGAGCGCATCCGCAAGTAGGGGGGAAGGGTTACGTTTCTGAAGTGGATGCAAGTCACATGCAATGGAAGGAGTAATGCTATGAAAATATTGAGGAAAGCCGTCTTAGTTTCGAGCATGTTTTTGGTCATAACGAACGTGCACGCCGAGCCGACCCACCACGGATGGTCATCGACGACGGGCTTCGTGTTCAGCGACAACAAGGCCGCGATCGAGGCAATCATGGGAGAAACGGCCGAGGAGATTGCGACGCCGGTGGGCATTCGCTGGCGGGTCCGCGGTGCCATGGCCGGCACGTTCACCTATGATTCGGACGCAGCGCAGGCACCCACCGGAGTCGATTTCACACGCTACAAGGGGCCCAACCAGTCATGGGTATCGACGCTCTCCAATTCAACAGGAGTCGTAGGTACCTATGCAGGCGAGGTCGGCCAGGTCATCGTCCGGGATGCACCGGGGCAGGACCTGGTCAACGTGAACATGTGCGGGTCCCCTTGCGGAGACGGCGTCGTGTCATTCAGCGTCGGTCCCTGGCTCGCGACGAATGCCTCGGTTGTCTGGGTCGGTGACGGCTTTCAGGATGGCGACAGCTTGCCCGCTTCGCTGCCACCTGCCGGGGCCGGCGCGCCGCTTGGCCTGTACACGTTCTTCAACAGCAATACCGGAGAAAACGTATCCATCCTGACGATTAACGTAGACTTCGGCGACGCTGTGCAAACGGTCGACATCGATGTCAAGCCGGGAAGTGAGCCGAACTGCTTCAACGTAAACGGTCACGGTGTCATCCCGGTCGCGGTACTTGGAAGCGCAGACCTCGACGTCGGAAACATCGATCAGACAAGCCTGTCTTTCGGCGGCATGAGTGTTCGTGTGCGGGGCAACCGGTTCCCCCAATGCTCCGGCGAATTCGTCAACGAGGATGTCTTCCTCGACCTGGTATGCCAATTCGAAGATGACAGCAGCGCCTGGACGGCGGGCTCCGACGAAGCAGCGCTCTCGGGTTCGTTGCTCGACGGCACGCCTTTTGAAGGCAGCGATTCCATCTGTCTCGTGCCCTGACGCGGATCGTGTTCGTCAAACGCCGTGCCCCGCGCCTGCGGGGCACGGCATCTATCTCTTTAGCCGATAGCTGACGTTGTTCTGCTTGACGACTATCAGGTTGCGCTTCTTCAGTTCTTCGATGATGGCATCGAGCTCTTCTTGTTCGAGCTTCTTCGTGAACAGCGTGTTGATCGTGTTCTGCAGGGTTCTCACCTTGCGCGGCCGCGAGTGGCCGCGCTGGCGCAGGTTTCTCACGATCGCATCGATTTGCTCGTCACGGCTCGTCGTGTCCGGAATCCTGAGCTCGGGGATCTCCGCGAGATCCGTCTCCCGCCGTATACGGATCTTCCTGCCCTTGAGGTGCTGGATCAGCGGATCGAAGCCCCGGTCCTTGCTGACGATGTGGAAATGCGCGTCCGGTTCTTTCGCAGCGAGTTCGCCGACGTAATACGCAATGTGAAAGTCCAGTGCGTTTGGCCCGCTGCCTGCAATTTCGACGTAGTCCGCCTGCTCCCCTAAAGCCTGCATGGCAACGACGAAGTGCCGCGGGAACTTCGTCTGGTTGGCGCCTATGAACACGAGTACCCGAAACGGATGTTCCTTAAGCAGTTCCAGGTTCTTCGGTTGCACGTTCTCGAAATCGACGAGCACGTACTTTGATCCTCCCGTCGTGCTGCCTTGTGTTACAACCTCATTGTCGTTCGTTACTTTGCTCGTCTTCTTGCGCTTCTTGGCCACGGGCTGTCCATTGAGATCAATATCGGGTTGACGATACGTGAAATAGCGATGAAACGGGGAAAATCAACGCGTGAAGAATCGTACGATCTCCACCATCGCCTCGGTATCGAAGCGACAGTAGCGCCTTAGCTGCTCATCGAGCTCCGCCTTTCGCTCCGGGCTGACATCCGCCTGTATTGCCTCGATGAAGCCGTCGGATGCGCCGGCCCCCTCCTTGATACCTTCGAGTTTCGCATAGTCCATGTCCGGATTGATCGCCGGCATCACCGCCTTGATCGACCAGGAACCGAGCATCTTCGGGTGATAGTAATTTTCCTTTACGACCGGGTGCAGGTCGTACAGGCGATCGATGATCTTCGAGAGTGGCGCCTTGAGATCCGGATAGAGTTCGATCAGGTTGTTCAGGACCCCCTCCTCGTAGCGGGTCCACATAAGCACCGGGCCATCCTCGCCCAGGCACTCGATCAGTTCCAGTGTCAGCGCCCGCATCGGCGGATCACCCGAGATGTCGAGAAATTCCTTGTGCAGGAACTGCCCCGGCGTCTCTTCGATGTGGCAGGACCACTGGATCGCGAGCGAACTGTACGGTCGTGTCCCGGCCCAGAACGGCACTGCGGGCGCGATGGTTTCGAAGTCGAGGTAGTAGCGCGGGTACGGCAACGCCGCGAATGCGCGGCGCGCGCCATCGAGTAGTTCCGCTTTACCGCTGCACGTAACCCGGTGTATGCGCCGCTGCGTCTCGGCTGAAATGACATCCGCTGGGACGTCGCGGATATCGCGGTAACCGAGGGCTACGTATTCGCCGAGTCTCGCCTTGCCGCCGCCGAGCCCGGAGACCGGATACTCGGTGTCCGTCGGCCAGCAGTGCTTAATGAACTGGCAGTCGTATGGACTGCTGCAGTGGGCGCCGACATTGACATCGGGCCGCGGTCCCGTCACTGCGTCACGCGCGCTCGCGACGAGATCGACAACGGATGGCTCCAGCATACGCACTTCATCCGTCAGATCGTGTTCGACCAGCAAGCCGTCATAATCACCATTGCCCGGATACACGAAGCGATTATTGATGTGTGCCAGCGAGACCCGCGTCACGTTGATACCGGAGTTGCGCAGCACCCAGTCCTGGATTGCGCAATCAAGCACGTGATATTCCTTCACCGACGTCGATGCCTTTATCTCGATAATGCGCCAGCCATCCGCGTCGGGCATCAGCACATCGGCCCTCACCAGTACACCCTCGTAACGGAATGTCGCCTCGAAGATCGGAAAGTCGGCGCCGCCCTCGATGAGCTCGTGCGTCTTGTTGAGCATGAGCCCTACTCGCTTGTCGAACGCGATCTCGACCGAGCCGGGCATGCCGTAGAGTTGCTGCGAAATTTTGCCGACGAGATGACCCGTCGCCCAGAGTGATTCGGTCTGCGCGGATATCTCGCCGAGTTCCGGATGGTTCTTTTCGAGATGCACGCGCTTCGCGCACTGCCACGCCGAAATCAGGCGGGATTTGGAGAGAAACGGTCGGCGAGAGGCCATCCCGACAGTCTACACGATGAAAATGACGTTGCTTATCTGCAACAGATCACCGTCGAATGCGGCTTTCAGGTATACGGAAAATCCCTTAATTGACCGTTTCGATCAATTAGTCAAATCTGTGAACCGAAACACAATGCGGGTGTCAGAGCCCGTTAGCATTCGAATCACTTGGGCAAAATGAAGGAGAACGTCATGTTGCGTTCATCACTACTAATTATGCTCCTCGCGTTTTCGGCCTCGGCCAACGCGCAGGGTTTTGACTACAACTGGTTGGGAATCAACTACGGCACCATCGATTTTGACGATTTCAATGCCGATGGAAATGCTCTTGGTATCGACGGCTCGTTCGCCTTTCACGAGGACTTCCACGCATTCGCGTCATATGACGCAGCAGACCTCGACTTTGGGATCGACAGGACCACATTCAACATCGGCGTTGGCTACAACACCGAATTGTCGAATGTCGTCGACGCCTATGCGCGCCTGTCGTATGAGTATGTCGAAGTCGACGTATCAGGATTTGGAAGCCAGGATGACAACGGTTTCGGATTCGGGGTGGGTATGCGTTTCGCGGCCACGGAACAGCTCGAGCTGGAAGGCGCCATCAAGTACGTCGACCTCAACGACACCGGCGACGAGACCGCGCTCATTCTCGGCGGGCTGTACAGCTTCACACCCGCGTTTGCCGCCGGGCTGTTCGGCGAATGGGGCGACGACGTAACGGCCTACACACTCCTCGGCCGCTTCTATTGGGGACAGTGACTAAAAGTGCCAGGCGATGCCAGAGCCCCGCCCCGCGCGGGGCTTTTTTTTGCCGGTTACCATGGTCTGCAGGCGCCTCGAAATGGCACCCTGTCTTGCAATACATCCGCCGCAGGCACAGGATGATGGAACCAGAAGGAGGCGAATTTCGTCAAAGTACAAGGAGGTGTATGAGCGATGAAAGACAACAACGCAAAAACCAGAGGTTGGGCGATACTCCTGCCGTTCGCGGCCTCGCTGTTCACTCTGCCGGGATTGACCGGCTGTGAAACGACGACGCACGCGCAACAGGGCGAGGTAGTCGGCGGCGTCCTCGGGGGCGTGCTGGGATCCCAGGTTGGTGAGGGCAGCGGACAGACTGCTGCGATCATCATAGGCACGATGGCTGGCTCGATGATAGGCCGGCATATCGGCCAGACGATGGACGACGTGGACCGTATGAAGACGGCCGAGGCGCTGAATAACAACCGCACCGGCCAGCCGACGACCTGGACCAATCCCGACACAGGCGAGGAATACACGGTAAAGCCGACGCGCACCTTTGAGGAGTCCGGCGGTCCGTGCCGGGAATTCGAGCTCGATGCGACCGTCGGTGGCGAACCCGACCAGACAGTCAACGGCACGGCCTGCCTGCAGGCTGACGGCAGCTGGAAGATAGTGCAATAGCGCGGCCGTCCCTGTAGGCAGAAGCCTTCACAAGCTGCTAGTCTTGCGCAACCTTGCGGTGCGGCGTCCCGCTGCGCCGGAACCGTCAATAACTTGTTTAAAGGAGCATGCCCGTGAGAGTTTCGTTCCCGATTGTCCTCATGATCCTGGCCGGCATCGCCCAGGCCGGTGAAATCGATGCAAAGGTCGAGGCTGCGCTGGCGGCCGAGTCGCGCCCGGAAGCCCACGTTGAACGAGATCGTAATCGCAGGCCGCTCGAGACGCTGAAGTTCTTGGGCCTCGAGGACGACATGACGGTACTGGAACTACTCCCGGGAGGCGGCTGGTACACGCGCGTTCTCGCGCCGGTTCTCGCCGAGAATGGCAAGCTCTATGTCGCACTCGGCACCCGCACCGTGTCCGAGAAAGTACTTACCGAGCCCGGCTTCGACAAGGTCCAGGTCATAGAGACCGATGCCAACGTCCGCCGGCCGGAAGGCAGCCGTTACTACGCGCTCGATGACTTCTCGTTCGGCAAGTCCGGCGTCGACATGGTACTTACGTTCCGGAACGTTCATAACTTCGACGCAGAGTCCCGCGACCGCCTCAACCGCGCCGTGCTCGATGTGCTGAAGCCCGGCGGCTTTTATGGCGTCGTCGACCACACGAAACGGCACATGGAACCGGAAACGCCGGAAAATCGCCGCCGTATCGACCCGGTGCTTGTCATCAAGGAGATGCTCGACATCGGTTTCGAATTTGTCGATTACAGCGACCTGCACTACCGCCCCGATGACGAACTCGAGTACGAGGTCGGCCGGCGCTCGGTAACCGGCAATACGGACCGTTTCACGCTACTGTTCAGAAAGCCCTGACCCGTCTCCGTCTGCAACAATTCGCCACTCCCCGGCGACACGAGAGAGTAAAGCCATGAAAAGACTGCTCGCAATCATCCCTTTGGGTATCGCCCTGATCATCGCCTCCTGCAACCAGTCGCCGCCACCGGGTAACCCGAAGATACTGGAACAGATGTCGATCGCCTGGGAGGAGGCCTTGAACACCAAGGACCTCGAGACGCTGACGTTGATCTATGAAAGCGACGCGCGGATCATGCCGCCGAACGGCAAGATGATGCGCGGTGCAGAAGGTGTGCGTGAGACCTTCGGCGCCATGATGGACGCAGGACTCACCGGGAAAACGACGATTGTCGAGATATCGATGTCCGGCGGTCTCGCCCACAAGATCGGCGCTTACGAGATCATGGACGGCGACACCGTCATAGACACCGGCAAGTTCATCGAGACCTGGCAAACGAGTGAGGACGGCAAGTGGCGCATTTCGAACGACATCTGGAACAGCGACAATCCTCCCGCGCCACCCGAGCGGCCGATGCATGCCAAGCACCACCAGCAGGGCAAGGGAATGGGCCACCCGCACGTCATGATCCTGCACGAAGTTGAAGACGCCGAACGCTGGCTCGCGGCTTGGCGCGGCGAAGACAGCCGCCACCAGATGTTCCAGGACAACGGCGCCGCGCACGTGCATACCTTCCAGAGTGGTGACAACCCGAACCTCACCGGGCTCGTCATCGCCGTGAAGGACATGGCGACATTCCACAACATGCTGTCATCGGATGAAGGCCAGGCCGCCGCCGCGGAGGACGGGGTCATTGCCGATAGCATGAAGGTGTTGATGGAAGCAAAGTAGCACCTGCAGACATCCCGTATATCCGCGCCCTGTAACGCGTGCTAGCGTGTTTATGTTGGCAACAACAGGAGCGCGTCATGAACGCAAGACGATCGGCCGTCTGCATGGCGGCTGCCCTGTTAATCATCGTCGGCTGCGCAAGCTCACCTGACGATGAAAGCCGGCGGCAGGCGATCGAGGCGGATATCCAGGAAATACTGAGTCTATCGCTCGGCGAGGACGGCAAGCCACTGCGCTGCCTGTCGGACAGCCGTTACACGGGCTTCCGGGCACTCGACGAAAAACACCTCCTGTTCACAGGACTGGGCGACAAGCGTTGGGTCAACGCGCTGCGGCACCGTTGCTACGACCTTCGGCACGGTTCCGTGCTGCGCGTGCGTGCGTTCAGCTACTCGCGCATCTGCGATATGGACCGCTTCGCCGTCGATGACTGGTTCGAGTGGCCGTGGTACTCGCGCTGGCCATGGCAGTGGGGCGCATGGAGCACCGGCATGACCTGCACGATGGGCAAGTTCTACCCGGTTACCGAAGGCCAGGTCGCCGAAATCGAGGCCGTACTGCGCAGTCGTTAGCGAGGCCGCACGTCGGCCGCGAAACCTTTGTCTACTCGAGGCTCTTCTTCATATCGTTGAACAGGGCGACGTATATGCCGTGGCAAAAATCATGCACGGGCTCATTGATTTGCACTTCCTGATGCGTTGTACCCATGCTTCCCCCTCGTCGCAGATTGATGTTGTCGTCAGGAAAATATTGCGTCGATGGCTTCGACCACGTCAGGCGTAAATCGATCAACAAATTTGGCCGCTTTCATGTTCTCGTGAACCTGCTCGACGCGACTAGCACCCGTGATGACCGTGCTCACCCAGGGATTTTGCAGGCACCACGCAAGCGAAAACTGCGCCAGCGTCGCGCCCATTTGCTTCGCGAGTGGTTCCAGCGCGGCAACTTTGGCGAGCCGGTCAGCATCAGTGATCTGATCCCGCAGCCAGGCCAGACTCTCTAGCGAGCCGCGGCTGCCCGCGGGCACTCCTTTCTGATACTTCCCTGTCAGCGTGCCGGAGGCAAGCGGGCTCCAGGTGGTCGAGCCGTAACCATGATCTTCGTAAAGGTGTTTGTACGCCTCGCTGAAGCGATGCTGTTCGAACAAATTGTAGACAGGCTGCTCGACGACGGGTTTATGCAGGTTATACCGTTCCGCGATTTCTATAGCGTGCTGTATCTCCGGCGCCTCCCACTCTGAGGTACCCCAATACAATGCCTTGCCACGCTCGATGATGTTGTGCATCGCCCAGACCGTTTCTTCCAGCGGTGTCGTCGGATCGGCGCGGTGGCAGAACAGCAGGTCAACGTACTCGAGGTCGAGGCGCTGCAGCGAGCCGTCGATGGACTCGAGGAGATATTTTCGGTTCAGCGTGTTGGTCTCATTGGGGTTATCGTGCAGCCCCCAGAACAGCTTCGTAGAAACGAGGTAGCTGCCGCGGCGCCAGCCGAGGCGCTTCAGGGCCTCGCCCATGATCTCTTCGGACCTTCCGTTCGCATACGCTTCGGCATTGTCGAAGAAGTTGACCCCGGCATCGTAGGCCGCCGCCATCATTTCGACCGTGTCTTTTACGTCGACCTGGGTATGAAATGTCACCCAGGACCCGAATGAAAGTTCGCTTACTTGAATGCCGGCCTTACCAAGGTGGCGATAGTTCATGCTGCGCCCCATGATTCAATGGATGCGCCATGATAAACAAAACAACGGGCCGGCGATCAGGGTCTTTGCCGCTCACGCCAGGGATTCTTGCTTGCGCAGTACGCTGAGATACGTCTCGGGCTCCGGACGAACGCGGTAATTGTCGGTCTCGTGTACCCAGATTATCTCGCCGCCTTTGGCAGTGATGATCACTGTGGGTAGCACGGTATCGCCGGCATACCCGAGTGCCTGCATGCCGGCGGGAAGCCCGTTTCGATGGGCTATCCCCAGCTTTTCGGCGGCGCGATTGCCGTCGTCGGTCAGGAAATCGAAGGACACGTCGAATTTCCTCGCGAGGCTCCTGGTGTAGCGGTGCGGCTGAGGTGAGATCAATGCAACGCGTGCGCCGAGTTCCTCGAGCCGCCTGTAGTCATCGGCGATCTCCCGGATCTGTGCCATGCACAGCGGGCACCAGTTGCCGCGATAGAAAATCCAGACGCAGGGCTTGTCTGTCAGCGACACCGACGTGACTGTATCTCCCCGGGTGTCGGTCAGCTCGAATCCGGGCAATGCCTTTCCGACCTCGAGCGCCTGGCTGTGACGGTTGCGAAAACTCGAATACCAGTAGTCGTAGACGAGAAAGCCGACGAGCCCCAGCACGGCGAGAACCGGCGCAGTCGCGCTGCCGCCGAGCGAATAGCCCCGCAGGGATGCGATGACGCCGATCAGGCCCATCACGATCAGTACCGGGAATCGGGCGCTCGTGCGCGGCACATTCCTGAAGATCATTAGCGACGAGATCACGAGCACGAATGGCGCGTAGACAAGCAGCACTCCGCCCCAGGTCAGGTAGTCCTGGGTCGCCAGGAGCATTTGCACCGCCAGCACGGCGATGCTCATCGTGGCCACCATGTACAAGGTGACGTAGAGGGATTTCAGGGCGTTCATACGACGGCTCAGACACGAAAACCGCGAAAAAGTGCCGCAGCAGCAGCACCTGAAACCGGCTATTTCTTATCTTCTTCCTCGTCGTCCGCCTCTTCATCGTCACCGTATTCCTTGAAGATACAGTGCTGAGCAAAGGCTTTGGCGTCGTTCACCGACCAGTCACTCTTCGGAGTGTCCGCCATCTTTTCGCACCACCTGTCGCTGCCCACTTCGGGCTCACAGCCGGCGAGAAGCAGTGCAGCCCCGAGTGCGGCAAGGGTCGTCAACAGTCTTTTCAGTATCATTGCCGTAAAGACGATCGTCTCCGGTTGTTCTTCCCGTGGCTAGTGTACGACGCAGGCACCCAGGGAGCGAGCCCGGCATACAACCGAATCCCTTGGCCGGCCCCGACACGACCAGCCTACTTCGTTAAGTCGCTATAGCCCGAGCCGACTTGCTGCGTCAGTTTGCAATTGCGACCACGGATTCGAAATCCTGTTCGCTATGCTCTATCGCATGCTTAGTGCAGCGATATACGTCCCCTGCGTTCTTTTGACCTTTCGGGAAGAGCACTTTCAGAGCTTCACAGGCCTCCCTTGCGCTCATCTCTATGCGTTTTTCGAGTTCCTCGACGTCGCTTTCCTTGGTCAAATCCAGGTCAGCATACATCACCTGCCGCTGCAGCTGGATTACCTCGGTCGTGTAGCCGTTGGGGCCCCTTGCAGTCACTTTTCGATTTATGACCGGCGCCTCGACGCGTATTTCCTCGATCCGCGCTCCGTCTTTCTCTTCGTCGTCATCCTGCGCAAGCACCGGGTCCGCGCGTAGCAGTCCGAAGGTCAGGAGAAAGGCGAATGCGGCACCAATAACGAGGGATCTATTTCTTAACATGGCCATGCCCTCTCATTAAGCGGTGAAATTTAACCAACCCCTGTTCCGGATTCCGTTCGCGATTCAGAGCAGCCTCAAGCGCACCTGCCCCGGCAGCTCGGCATCCTTGCATTGAGTTAGCTTAACCGCTTGTCGTTGAATGGGAGCGCACCCGTCGCAAATCAATGCGCAGAAATACCTATGCGCTGCGCTGTTAGACTTAGCGCATGTTTCTCGTGGTGATCGGCGCCTTGCTGGGCGCACTATTTGGCGGCTTTACCGGGCTGCTCATCGGTGCAGCGTTAGGCTACGCGGCCGGCGCTGTGTTGCGGCAGACCGTTGTTGGCGGACTGCAGGTCGTGCAGTCGCAGCTGGTCGATTCGACCTTCTCCATCATGGGGGCGTTGTGCAAGGCCGACAGCGTCGTCACCCGTGACGAGATCAATGCGGTGGAACAGATCTTCACAATGCTCAGGCTGCAGGGCGAGCAGCGGAACCAGGCCAAGGCAGCCTTTAAGCGTGGCAAGCAGCCGGACTTCGATCTCGACGCTGCGGTTGACCGGTTCGCGCGCATAAGCCGCCGGCGCGCTCCGCTCATACAGCTGTTCCTGCAGCTGCAGGTGATGGCCGTGGCCGCCGATGGCAAAGTGGACCCCGCCGAGCACCAGATGCTGGTTCGAATCGCCCGGCGGCTGGGCCTGAGCGAGCACGATGTTGCGCAGCTCGAAGCGCTGTTGCGCGCCGGCGCGGCAGGCCCGTCGGCACGCGGCGCGCCGCCTAGCCGGGATCGCCTCGCCGACGCCTATGCGGCGCTTGGCGTATCACCGGAAGCCAGCCCGGCCGAGATAAAACGCGCCTATCGGAAGCTCATCAGTCAGAATCATCCCGACAAGCTAGCTTCGAGGGGCCTCCCCGAGAGCATGCGCGCGGTCGCCGAGGAGCGCTCGCGCGAGATCAACGCTGCTTATGACCTGATCAAGAGCGCACGCGGTATGGTGTGATGGCTCGCCCGGATCGGTTCAGGATTTGTCCCGGTTCAGGACGCCTTTGCCGACGTAGTTGATCGACGAAAACTCTTCCTGCTCCGGGATCTCGAAGGTGTCGGTCGCATCGAGATCCACGCCGTCCGCTTCTTCAACGTCCTTCTCCGCATAGATAATGCGAACATCGCCGACCGCAATGACATCTTTGTTCTCAAGCACCATGCGGCGAGTCGTCTCACCATTGACTGCAGACCCGTTCGTGCTCCCGAGATCGAGGTAGTACACCCCATCGGCGGCCCTGGCGAACAGTCCATGAAGACGGCTGACCTGCACGTCCTGAAGGCAGATATCGCAAAGCTTATCGCGCCCGATCAGTAAATTACTGCCGTTCAGGCGGATTCTTTTCTCCGCCTCACCCCCTACTTTCACGATCAGCTGGCCCGCCGGTTCGTCGGAATCATCCGGCGTCAGAACCGGCGGCTCGGGTTCTTCAACCGGGGTGGATGGCATCAGGCCTAGCAGCTGTGCGACGGCTTTGACTGTTGTCGTCGAAATTGCCGTCTCATCGTTATGCGCCGCAAGTTCAATGGACTTCCGGCAAAGAAGATCGACCGTCTCGGGCACCCCTGAACTCAACTCGTGGATCAGGCCGACGGCATAGAAATCGAAACTCGGCCTGACGTCATCGTTGCTGTGACCGTTCGATCCGGACTGTACGAACCGGTCGCGAATGAACTCCCGGGTCTCCGCCATCGCAAAGGGCGTCAGCACGATCCGGACGGCGGCCCGTTGGAGGACATCGTCGAGCTTCGGATCCTGGGGATCGGGCGAATCGCTCGCGGGACCCGTGAGGATGACCATCAGCCCGAACTCGTTTGCCACTTCCTTCTCGATCAGTTTACGAATAGCGGCCCGCACCTCCGCGCCGTGAGCATCGATATCCCTGACGACGAGGACGGTTCGGCGCTGATGCACTTTCTGGTATCTGAGAAACAGCCCCGCAATGTCTTCGAGATTCGAGAGGTTCAGGTCCTTGCATTCGAAGCCGATACCGCGCACGACTTCATCCATGAACGCGGTAGGATCATCAAGGGCCTGAGCGATAAGGATAACGGTCTCTTCCTTGTCGATCGTGGCAAGGAAGCTGTCGACGACATAGCCCGGCGCAAAGCGGCTGCGGCTCACAAGCACCGCAGCCGGCCGGCAATCACGATACGCGTGTTCGAGGCGCTTGAGCGAAGATTGGCAGTGGCGGCCGATGACCGGCACCAGGCGCGCGTCTTTCACCGTCACCTTGCGGCGGTGACGAACGTTTTGTTGTTCAACGGTAGATTTCATATGCTCGGCCCTTTTTAAACAGTGGCTTAAAGGCTCTTATTGATTGTGTATCGAACTCAGGCAGTCTATGTGCTTTTGTGCCTTATGTAAAACGAATTCCAATACCCACCCGTAAGTGACTGAAAAATAAGACTTAGGCTACGCCGGACCCGCTGACCGCGGCCGGTTTCGCTGGGGCGCAGCGTTTTTGACTAAATCCTGTCGAAATCGGCATTGCGGAGGGTTTAGCTTCGAGATTTCTGGCCGGAGCAGCTTAGTGATTGCCGAAGAGGAATCGCGACGGTATGGTCGAGGTGCTCTCCAAAAAAAGAATAAAGAGGGTTGGCAATGGGAAATTCAATGATTGCGGCTGTAGTGGCCGTTTTCCTGACCGTGGTAATGACCGCGATGTGGTTCACGGCGGAGTCGCCGATGAGTGCGGCGCAACCGGGGTGGCATCTCGAACAACACGGACTCCAGGGCGTGCAGGCAAGCCATACGTTGCGCGGCCAGGCGTGGGCAACGGAACTCTTCGGCCGGCGCCATGGCCGTAATTTGATGGCATAAGTGACGCCTGATTTACGGTGTTGATAACATCGGGATGGACAGAAGCGGCCCGCTCCGTGCCGCTGCAGGTATTCCTCGTCTACCGCGAGCTCAAACGCTGCAATTGCCGTGGGCGCAGCTATTGGCGAGGCTCACGCCTCAAATGGCTGGACAGGATCGTCGAGCGAGCCCGGGCTAGTGGTCGTCGAGGACGTCCGGACGATAGCCGGACGCGGCGAGGATATCGAGTACGCGGTTGATGCGGTCGCCGTGGCGCTGCTTGACGCCAATCAGGCCCTCATCGGCGTTCTGCATTAACGCCAGTGCAGCCTCGATATCGCCGAGCGTCGCATCTGTATCGAGCATCTCGACCACGGTGTGGTCCTCGATCCCGGGGAACAAACGGACGATGTCCTGTTGCGTGGCGGTGTCCATATCATCACGCTAGCACACCATTCATGCCCCGCGGAATCAGGGCAATTACCGATTGGGCATCACGCGGGCAGCGATCTCGCCTACAATTGTGTCAACAGAACTTTGTCGAGGGTTCCGCAATGGCCGGCGGATTTGCGAAAGACGGTGCGGTTCAGGAGCAGATCGACGCTACCGTCGAAGATGCCATCACGCGTGCCCGCAGCGAACTTCCCCAGGGCGAGAGTCTTGCGCACTGTGAGGAATGCGGATGTGAGATTCCTGACGCGCGGCGCAAAGCGGTTCCGGGTGTCCGGCTCTGTATAGCCTGCCAGGCGGAACACGACAAGCAAAGCAAGAGCATGAGCGGTTATAACCGCCGTGGCAGCAAAGACAGTCAATTGAGGTGACACCGATATGCTGAAGAAACGAGTGCCGCTGCTTGCGGGTCTGGCGATCATCTTGTTGCCGATTACGGCGATAACGGACGAAACGACGCTCAAGGCGATCATGCAGGAGCTTCGCCAGCACTTTGTCGACGTCTCCGACGGTTTCCTGCTCGACGACTTTGACAAGGTCGCTGAAGGCGCGCTGGCGATCGCAGAACACCCGAGGATCCCGCCCGAGCAGGTGCAACTGGTTGCTGGTGAACTCGGCGCAGAAATGCCCGTATTCAAAAACTTCGACGTGCAGGTACACGAGCTGTCGCTCGAGATGTACAAGGCGGCCAAAGAGCGTGACCGCGGCACGGCCGTCGCCGCCTACCAGGGCATGGTTGCCGCCTGTTTCGACTGCCATTTTGCTTACAGGGAACGCGTCGCGGCCGTATTGAAAGAGGCTGACTGACAGCGCACGATAGTCTTCG
>JAACFJ010000159.1 GCA_009937505.1 Gammaproteobacteria bacterium | reverse complement strand
GCCGCCGTTTGCGGCCCTGGTGGCACGGTATCGGGGCAACCTCAGTTCCGGCACGAAACCTATCCTTCTTCTCGGGCACATGGACGTTGTAGAGGCCAATCCGGAGGACTGGGAACGACCGCCGTTCGAACTCACCCAGGACGACAAGTACTTCTATGCCCGCGGCACCATCGACAACAAGTTCGGTATCGCCCAATTGACCTCGACGTTCATTCGCCTGAAGAAGGAAGGCTTCGTGCCGAACCGGGACCTGATCATTGCGTTTTCCGGAGACGAAGAAAGCGGAATGACCACTACCCGCATGCTGGCCAATGAACGCCCGGACCTTGCCGAAGCCGAATTCGCGCTGAACTCGGACGCGGGTGGCGGCGCGCTCGATAAAGACGGCAACGCAATTACCTACCGGATCCAGGCGGCAGAGAAGACCTACGCGACATGGGAACTGGCGTTTACGAATCCCGGCGGCCACAGTTCCAGGCCGCGGCCGGACAATGCGATCTACGATCTCTCGGACGCCATCAACAGGATACAGGCGCACCGGTTCCCGGTGCGCTGGAGCGACATGACGCGCGAGTATTTCCGGGTCACGGGCAACAACCTCGGGGGCGAACTGGGCGAAGCCATGATTCGTTTTGCGGACAACCCCGACGACCGGGAAGCTGCCGATCGCCTGGCCGTTGAATCCTCGTACGTCGGTACCACGAGAACCACTTGCGTGGTCACCATGCTTTCGGCCGGGCACGCTGAAAATGCCCTGCCTCAGTCGGCTACGGCAAGTGTCAATTGCCGCATCTTCCCGGGCGTTTCGGTTGCGGAGATCGAGGCAACTCTCAAGAGCGTCGTCGGGAATCCCGCCGCGAGTTGGACGCTGCTGACGGATGCCGTCGAAAGTCCGATATCAGAGTTGCGGGAAGATGTGTCCGCTGCAGTAGCCAAGGCGGTCCACGGCCGGTATCCGGACATTCCGATCGTCGCCTACATGGAATCGGGCGGCACCGACGGCATGCACTTCCGCCGGGCAGGTATTCCGACCTGGGCGGTCAGTGGCCATTTCATGAATCCGGACGAAATGTACGCGCACGGTCTCAACGAGAGAGTGCCGATAAAGACGTTTTACGATGCGCTGGATCACTGGAGCATCATCCTCCGCGAGCTTGCCGGAGACTGAAACGGGCAACGCCCGACCGAGGCAACCCTGCAGGGATGCCCCCTAGGGCGACTCAACGGGCCTGTCGCGCTTGATGACCTTCGCCACCAGCAGCACGGCACTGCCGACGAACGCCAGCGAGACGAACAGTGTCGCGGCGTGGCCGTGCGGGAAGTCCTCGGCGAACAACTTGATAGCCACGAGGATGAGCAGTGGATAGGCGAGCCAGCGCGCCTCCGGCCATCGCCAGTGCCGGCTCGATATAGCCAGTGTTACCGAAGCTACCGACAGCACCGCGGTGCGCACCGACGCCAGCACGGAAAGGTTCGGCTCTTCAGTCGCTGCTCCTGCAAGTAGCGGAGCCATGACGACGACGATCAGCCCGCCGACCTCCCACACCGACAACGCCAGAACCGTGAGCTGCGGAACTCCGGCCAGCTTGCCCCAGCGCTCGGACCGCTGCGCCACCGGGATGAACAGGCACACAACCGTCGCAATCGCGACGACCACATGGTTGCCTTGCAGGCCGGGCCAGCCGGGCCCCGCATCGCCGGCGAGCGCCTGCAATCCTGTCGAGAGTATCCCGGAGTAGATACCGGCAGCGAGGAGCAGGAGCGTACATTGCAGGCTCAGCGCGACACGGCTGGTACGACCGCTCAAGATCGCCATCGTGATCGCAAGCAGCGACCACAGGGTGGCAGCGGCGGTGTGCGGCAGTATCAGGCCGCTCCCCACGAGCACATACAGCAGGCCGAGCGTCGAATAAAAGAAGAAGTTGCGACCGCGGACCCGGCGTGTTTCCGGCGAGAACGCAAGCGAATAGGCACTGCCCCCGACGACGATGCTCAGGATGCCCATCAGCCCCAGCCCGAACTGGCCGGCCTGTGCCGCAACGACGGCGGCGGTGAACGCAACGGCAGACGCGGCCAGAGCCTGCAGCGGTTCAAACATCGCGACGCTGTGTCCCCCGAGGTGAGTGCGGTACACGAAGCTAACCAGGTAGCCCAGAAGCAGAAATGTCGCAAATACTGCCGCGGTCACCGGCTCGATCGACCACTGCTCCGTCGTACTGAGCGCCACGAGTCCCAGCACCACGCCATTGGCGCCCGCTGCGCCGAGCCATTGCAGGCCAATCCAGTCTTTCGTATAGGCGATCCACAAGGTTGCGAGGCCGAGCAGGATCAAGATTGTCGCCACAACGTACGCGCTGTGCGACACGACCATCACCGCAAGTCCCGTTACTACGCCGCCAGCGGTCGTAAGCCAGGCGAGCGTGCGCAGGTTGCGTTTCAGCGCAACTCCGAGAGCGAACGAACAATAAATCGCCAGCGCTATCGCGCTCTGCGGTCCCGTCAGCAGCTTGAAATGCTGGGTCGCTTCGACGAGCAGCGGCATGATAAGCACGATCGACAGGCCACCGAGGATCGCGGCAGTGGTGCGCTGCGCCTCGACGGCGCTCTTGCGGTACGCCATGAACAGCCAGAACACCGCATACGTCGCACCCATGAAAATGCCGATGGCGGTGGGAACGAACTGGAAATCGGTGATCGCGCGCAGCAGATACGCACCGCCGAATATCAGCAGCGTATGACCGATATGCGTCGGGGCGCTCGAAACCAGGCGGTCGGCGACCGTCGATTCCGGCAGCGGCTCATCCACCGCCGCCTTTGCCGGCTTCTCTCCTTCCAGGATGCTGAGTCGTTCCTCGACTTTCGCGAGCCGGGATTCGAGTTTGGCAATCCGATCTTTCATGACGACGTATTCGATACAGGACTTTATCGTGTTCGGTCGTCGTCAGTACTTGGCTTCCTCGCCCCTCTCCAGCGATGGCACGAACTTGTTGATCATCCAGAACAGTACGAACGGCGTCACGATCACGGTCAGCGCGCCGAACAGGCCTTCTTTGAAGGTCTCGACACTGTGCGGAATGATCGGGATGTGGTAGTGCATGTAGCCCGAGAAAGACAGGGAGAACGCCTGTCCGCCGATTACCACGTTCCAACGCATCATGAAGACGCCGAACAAAACGAGCAACAGCGCGACTACAGTGCGCTTCAGCGTTCGCCCGGGCAACAGCAGCAGCACGAACGGCACGAGGTTACCCAACGTGTACTGCAGCACGAAGATATTGATGAAGTCCTTGCCGTACATGACAGAGCGCAGGATGTCCCAGGATTTCATCGCCGTGTAGCCACGGAAGATGAGATCGAGGATCTCGAGGCTGATCGCCGCAACCAGGAAGCCCAGCAGGTATTTCGTTGCCGTGTTGATGATGTCGGTCTCGGCGCCCTTGATCTCGATCGCCGCAGTCACCCCTTCCGTGCGACGCTTCCTGAACGCCTTCCACTCCATGATGACGATATAGGTCAACATGCAAAGCGCAATACCGGATACCACCGCAGACATGATGAAAATGACGGGCATCAGGGGCGACATCCACAAGGCGTTGGCTTTCACCGAGCCGAAGATGAAGCCTGCATATCCGTGCAGGAAACAGGCGACCGGAATGCCGACGCCAGCCAGGATCTTGGCCGCCTTGTGATCGACTCTTAGCGCCTCCTCGCTGATATCGAACGAACCCATTGTCAGCGCGCGGTAGACGTTGAGCCGCAACATGTTCGCGAATCCTTCCTTGCCTTTGAGTTCGTGGACCTGGTCAACGAAATACCTGCGGTATACGAACCAGATCTCGCTGATGACGATGAGAGCATACGCCGTGAAGACGATGCCGAACGCAGAGATCGCCGACGTGAAGTGCGGCGTGAGTAACGGCTCCATCGCTCGTAATGGCTGCTGCAAATGCAGCAGCAACGGCAACGCGGCCACCGGCAGAAGTGCCAGCGAGAATACGAGCGAGAACTGCGCAATCTCCTTGAGGTCTTTCTGTCCGAACACGTGATACAGCGACGACAAGACGAACGCGCCCGCAACCAGGCCCGTCATATACGGATACATGACGATCTGGATGCTCCAGTAGATAAATTCGTTCGGGTAGACGAACAGTTCTTTTACAGTCCACTCAACGCCGTGAACGACAGCTTCGCTCGTCATGACATCACCTCACGTTTTCATCGAGACCGATGTAGAACACATGCGGCTTGGTGCCGTATTCGTCCTTGAGCACCGCCACTCGTTCGGTCGTAATGATCTTGGTCACGGGATCGTCGGGATCCCGCAGATTTGCAATCCGACGCGCATCGAATGCGCAGGACTCGACACACGCCGGATTCATGCCTTTGGTTATCCGGTGGTAGCAGAAGTTGCACTTGTCGGCGACCTTGTGAACCGGATGGAAGAAACGGACGCCGTAGGGACACGCCATGATGCAGTAGCCACACCCGATGCACCAGTCCCGGTCAACGAGGACGACCCCGTCATCAGTCTGGTAGGTGGCGCCAACCGGGCACACCTGCACGCACGGCGGATTGTCGCACTGGTTGCACAGCTTCGGCACGAAAAAGGCCTTCGCGATGTTGTCCGGATCGATTTCTTCGCCATTGATGACGTTGTCGATAAATCCGTCGCGACCACCCATCCGCTCGACCCAGGTCCGTGTGACCGGCGCGTCGTACGGTATTTCGTTCTCGTTCTTGCATGCCTTGACACACAATCCACAGCCAACGCATTTGCGGGTATCGACCAGGAACGCCCAACGGACGTTTGCATTTTCTACCGCCGCCCGGGCTTCCTCGGGACTCAGGAACGTAAATGCGCTGACGGGCAATACGCTCGCCAGCGTTCCGCCGCAGGCCTGCTTCAGGAAGTCTCTTCGTGAACAGCTCATTCTGGTTTCTCCCTGGGATCGTGCGGATAGTGACAGGTCACGCACTCCCTGCGCCGCTTGTGGGTCCGGTCCCGGACGTTCGGAAGCTCGGAACGAGCGTGGTTCGGATAATCGAGAGAAGCGTGGCAGCGCAGGCAATGTTCCCGCGCCCGCTCAATCGGCAGTAACTCAACATCATCAGGGTGACCGACCGAGGGGCCGTGACAATTCTCGCACTCGATGGGTGCGTGTGGCGATGCGTTGAGCGTCGTGACATTTTCCTCGTGACATTCGACGCAGCTCTCGCGCCCCTGGTGCTTGACGGGAAAGTCCTTCCATTCCTGTACGTTGCTCAGCCGATAGAAGTTGTAGGTAAAACTATCGCCGTGAACCCCAAAGTCTTCAGGGACCATGAACTGTCGGGCTATAAGGATTACAACTACCAATCCGATAGCCAGCCACAGCGGGCGTAGGACGTGCCATTTCATCTTCGCTTCTCCCCCCCGAACAGACAGGGCTGCGAAATTAAAAAAAATGCTTTTTGAGTTTGCCCCCCGGGTATATGGATACGTACCTGCAGACGCCTCCACAATACGTAGAATCCGTATCATTACTTTTACCTGGGATCACAACGAACGGCCGTGCAAGCCGTATGAACAGCGGTTCAGGGGGTTGGTGGCAAATCAGTCGCGGTTGGTAATTGCCGAAGACAGCGCTTTACGGCGCAGGTACGCATACACCTCGAGAAG
>JAACFJ010000158.1 GCA_009937505.1 Gammaproteobacteria bacterium | reverse complement strand
GGGCTCGATGCGGGCTCGCGGCACGCTGTGCTTTTGCGAAGGGCTTGACCATGGCGCGCATCATTGCGGTTGCAAACCAGAAAGGCGGTGTCGGAAAGACCACGACTTGCGTGAATCTTTCCGCGTCGCTTGCGGCAACGCAGAGGCGGGTGCTGCTGGTCGACATGGACCCCCAGGGCAACGCGACGATGGGCTGCGGTATCGACAAGAGAGAAGTCGACTATTCCGCCTGCGACGTCCTGCTGGGTGATGCAACCGCCGCAGATACGATCGTGTCGGCGCCGGAGGGCGGGTTTGCCGTGCTTCCCGGCAACGAGGACCTGACGCTCGCGGAGGTGTCCTTGCTGCAGAAGATCGGTCGCGAGATGAAGCTCAAGAAGGCACTCGCGCCGGTGGCGGGGCTCTATGACTTCATCCTCATCGACTGCCCACCCTCGATCAATATGCTGACGATCAATGCCCTGACGGCGGCTGACGGCGTGCTGATACCGATGCAGTGCGAGTACTATGCGCTGGAGGGACTCAGTGCGCTGGTGAATACGATCGAGCAGGTACGGGAAAGCGTCAACCCGCAACTCGAGGTCTACGGCATCCTCAGAACCATGTTCGATCCACGTATCAACCTGTCGAACGAAGTTTCGATGCAGCTGATCGAGCACTTCGACAAGAAGGTTTTTCGTACCTGCGTGCCGCGCAATATACGCCTCGCCGAGGCGCCGAGTTTCGGCCGCCCGGTGCTGTTGCACGACCGGTCGTCGCGCGGCGCAATAGCCTATCTCGCACTGGCGGGTGAAATTCTCCGCCGTGAAGACGCGAGAGTTGCAAAGGCAGTGTAGGAACATCATTGGAATGAATGGATGACAGCCAAGAAAAAACGACTCGGGCGGGGCCTCGACGCCCTGCTGTCCAAGCCGGTTACTGAAACAGCGGCCATCTCGGGGGGGCACAAAGACGGTCCGCTCAAGGAGATTCCCGTCGACCTGTTGCAGCGCGGCCAATACCAGCCGCGGCTGGACATTCGCCAGGATTCGCTCGAGGAACTCGCCAACTCCATCAAGGCGCAGGGCGTGGTGCAGCCGATCGTCGCTCGGCCCATCGGCAAGAGGGGCGATTCACAGCGCTACGAGATCGTGGCGGGGGAGCGCCGCTGGCGCGCGGCGCAAATGGCGGGCCTCGAAACGATACCCGCCGTAGTGCGGAACGTGCCGGACGATGCTGCGATCGCCATGGCGCTGATCGAAAATATCCAGCGCGAGGATCTCAACCCGCTCGAGGAAGCGCGGGCACTGGATCGGCTTATCCGCGAATTCGACCTGACCCACGACAAAGCCGCGGAAGCGGTGGGCCGGTCGCGCGCCTCGGTCAGCAACCTGCTGCGGCTGCTGGATCTGTCCGACAAGGTCAAGTCCATGCTCGAGTCACGGCAGATCGAGATGGGGCATGCGCGGGCGCTGCTGGCTGTTACCGATGGCATCCAACAGTACGATGTCGCGCGCCAGGTGGTGCGCAGGGGATTGTCGGTGCGCGAGACCGAGCGGCTGGTCAGGCACATGCGGGAGGGCGCGGGCGGCAAGGCGACAGCGAAGAAGCAAGCGAGCGAAAACGCCGATGTCCGGCGGCTGGAAGTCGAGGTTTCAGAAAAGCTCGGCGCCAAGGTCAGCCTGCAGCACACGCAGAAAGGCTCCGGCAAGCTGGTAATCAGCTACAACAACCTCGATGAACTCGACGGGATCCTGAAGCACATTCGCTAGCCGCGGCCCTCGCACCGCGACCGATTCGTGGGAAGTTAGGGGACAGTGACTTTAAGTGCCAGGCTAGAATTAGGGGACAGTGACTTTAAGTGCCAGGCTTTCGGCCATTGGCGCCCGGCTAGGTGTCAGTGGACAGCGACCCCAATTTCCGTAACTCGTTTAGGGGCCGTGATCCTGGCTGGAGGAGCAGGCCCGGAATTAGGGTCACTGTCCCCTGTTTCTCGCAGTTAGCCTGGCACTTAAAGTCACTGTCCCCTAATTCTCAGGCGACCTCGTCGTCGCGGCCCGCTGTTGCGGAATACGCGCGCCGCACGATGTGCGGTAGCACCGCCTCCGAGATCAGGAAACCCTGCAGCTTGTCGCAGCGGATGGTCTTCAGGAACTCGAACGTCTCCTGGTCCTCCACGCCTTCGGCGCATACGGCCATGCCGAGGTTGTGCGCCAGGCCGGTAACGGCCGCCAGTACGTGCCGCGCGACGTCGTCATCCTGGGCTCGCTGCAGTGCTGATGCGTGAATTTTGACTTCATCGAACGGCAGGCGCTCGAGCATGCTGAGCGACCGCGCCGCCACGCGGAAATTGTCGAGGCAGATCCGGAACCCCTGGTTGCGCAGGCGCTTGAGCGTATCGAGGTGCGCCGCGTCAGGGTCGACGAGGTCCTGCTCAACGACCTCGAACGTGAAATTGCCGCAGTCTGCGCCGTGCTCCCGCACTATCCCGGCGTACGCGCTCGCGAGACCGGTTCTGCCGAGCTCGCTGGATGCGAGGTTGACGCATATGTCGAAGCCGAGCCCCTGCTCGCGCCACTTGGCGATCTGTACCGCCGTTTTGCGGAGCACGAACTCCGTGAGCCGCGGCATCATTTCGTAGGCCTCGACCTCGGGGAGGAACTCTACCGGTGCCAGCAACCCCTTGTCGGGATGCAGCCAGCGGATCAGAGCCTCGGCCTCGCGGGTCTGCCATTCGCTGCCGTCGCCACGCTCGACCTTGGGCTGGTAGCGGACGACGAACTGGAAATCGCTGAACCCCTGCTCAATTTCCTCGCGCGTGAATTGCAACATGCGTCGTCTGCAGCGCTTCAGCACGTCGCCCAGGCTGAACGTGTCAAAATTGGCCCCGAGCCACGAAAAATTCCTGAATTCCAGCAGCTTGTCGATGAGCTCCGGCCCCACCGTCTGGCTCACTACTGCCCGGTCGGCAGCGATCACGAGCCCGAACGGCACCTTGCCCTGACGCGCTTCGAGCCGGGTGATCTTCTCCCGGGTTACGTCGTCCCCGTCCAGCATGACGATGCGACGGGAGTTGCCGGCCATGAGGGCCGAGAGGGCTGCCGGGCTGTCGAAATGGCGCAACGTCAGGCTCAGCTCGCGCGCGGCGTCGCTGATGCTCTTGGTGCCCCGAAGGGAGTTGCTCACGATCAACAGCATTGTTCATTCCGGACCAGGTAGCGCACCTTTTATAACGTCTATCGAAAGCGGCCGATGTGCGGTAGGTCGCAATGCGAAAAATCAGCAAATCGGACGAATTTCCCGGTAAAAACCGGTTTTCGAGCCGCCTAAAGTCGTATGCCTGCCGTGTTGCGATGCGGAATGCCTGCCTCTATAATGCGCGAGCCCAAAACAGGCCCGCCTGACTCACCGCAAAAACCGAGCGCCACAAGCCACCGGGAGCACCGCTGCATGTGGCGTTTTTAGTGCCGGAGGCAAGCACAAATGGACGAGCCCGCCGCACGCCGTGGCTCCAACATCATTGTCACGGTGCTTGCTGGACAGCTGGTTGTCGGAGTGGTCCTGGCCGCAGTACTTTGGGGATTTGCAGGAAGCGTAGCGGGCTACTCTGCGCTGCTTGGTAGCTTGATTTGCGTCATTCCGAATGCATTTCTGGGAATGCGGATAGTTTTGGCACGCCGGGATCCCGGGGCTCGCGCCCTGATCCGGGCAGCCTACACGGGCGAACTGGGGAAGCTGGCGCTGACGGTGTTGATGTTCAGCATCGTTTTCGTCACGGTACGGCCACTGGCGGCGGGTTCCCTGTTTGCGGGATTTATCGCTGCGCAGCTGGTGACCTTTGTCGGCTTCCTGCTGCGCGACGCGGGACAAGAAGAACTGGACACGGACAACAAGAATGGCGAGTGAAGGCGGACACGGACCGCAAACCTCCGGCGAATACATTTCGCACCATTTGCAAAACCTGCAGGTCTGCAAGTCGGAGACGGGCGAGTGGGTCTGGAATCACTGTGCAGGTAACCCGATGGCGATCAATGTCGACTCGATGTTCTGGTCGGTATTCCTCGGCCTCGTGTTTATCGTCATGTTCCGCTCCGTGGCCAAAAATACCTCCGCCGGCAAACCCGGCAAGCTGCAGGCGTTCGTCGAAATCGTAGTCGACTTCGTCGACGGCAGCGTTAAGGACACCTTTCACGGCAAGAGCAGCCTGATCGCGCCGCTGGCGCTGACCCTGTTCGTGTGGGTTTTCTTCATGAACCTCATGGACCTCGTGCCGGTCGACTGGATTCCGTTGCTGTCAGCGGCTGTCGGGATCGAATACATGAAGGTGGTGCCGACCACGGACGTCAACATCACGTTCGGCATGTCGATAGCCGTCTTCATATTGATCGTCTTTTATACGATCAAATTCAAAGGCATCGGCGGCTTCATCGGCGAGCTGACGCTGCATCCGATTGCGCCCCCGACGAAAGGCATCGGCCTGATCGCCGCGCCTTTCATAATCGCCTTCAATTTCATTCTCGAAAGCGTGGCGCTGCTCGCAAAGCCGGTCTCGCTCAGCCTGCGACTATTCGGCAACATGTTCGCGGGCGAACTGATTTTTATCCTGATTGCGTTGCTCGGAGTTTGGCAACTGCCGCTGCATTTCGGCTGGGCGGTGTTTCATATACTGATCGTGACGCTGCAGGCCTTCATTTTCATGATGCTCACAATCGTGTACCTGAGCCTCGCAGCGGAATCGCATTAATTGACTAGCACAACATTTGGACTTGATCCTGTTTAGGAGAAACTGATGGAAACTGTTATTGGCTTCACGGCGATCGCCGTCGCACTTCTGATCGGCC
>JAACFJ010000001.1 GCA_009937505.1 Gammaproteobacteria bacterium | reverse complement strand
GTAGCCCACAGTGAGATTAAAGACGGAATAAGCATGTAGAGCTCGTAGCGTAGGGCTTGCGGACGTGGGTTCGATTCCCACCACCTCCACCAACATCAGAAAAACCGCCGCGAGGCGGTTTTTTTGTTGGTGGGCAGTGGCTGGGAAGAGAAGCCACGTAGTGGGTTCACAAAACGCGGCGCAGCCCGTTTTGGACGCCCGTTTTCTTGTGACCGTCAGTCGTACGGCCGCAGCCGCGAGAGGCTGTGGATGAAGACCACACGATCCTCGATGGAAACGATGCCCTCGTCGACGAGGTTGCGCAGCAACCGGGACAGGGTCTCCGGCTTGATCGACAACCGCGAGGCGATGACGTGACGCGGTAACTCGAGCCTCGCCGTTGCCTGGTCGCCATCTCGCGAATCGACAATGTGATCCGTGATGTAGCTTGCAAGCCTGTGGCCGGCATTCTGGATCGAGAGATTTTCTATCTCGCGAACAAGCGCGTGCAGATGTCGAGAGAGATCGGCCAGTAGCCGCATGCAGGCATCACCATTCGCATGAAGCAATTCGAGGTAGGCCCGGTTGGGGATTTCGCAGAGTTGTGAAGCCTGCAGCGCTTCAGCCGTAACCGGGAACTTGATATCCCGCATGAATGTCACGGCCTCGCCGAAGGTCCTCCCGGGATTGACGACCTCCAGGGTCTTTTTGTCCCCGGTCGCGGAAATCAGGCTGAGTTCGATCAATCCGGTGTCAACGTAATAGAACCGGTCGGCCGGATCTCCACGGTGAAACAGCACCTGTCCCGGGTCCAGGTCCTTGACCGACATGGCGCTCGCCAGCCGCTCAAAATCGTCTTCATCAAGACCCGCAAACAGGTAATGACTGCGAACGGATTCATAGAGGGCCGAACTCTTGTCCATGGGAAGCGAGTCTAGCACCACGCGGCTTTGCATCATTGCACCGGTCTCCGCCAATCGATCAGGGCGCCAAGGTAACGGACAGTGCAGTACACGAAGGACGGGTGTCCTTGACCTGGATCAAGGCGGAGTCGCACCCCCAGGCCTACCTTTGGTTTTGTTTCCCGACACACGCGCCGGGAATTGACCAAACCTCTGACAACGGGCTGATCATGATGCAAAGCCGGGAACTGCAAAGGTCGCGATGGCGAGAAGTTCTGGTGCTCGCCACCTCACTGGCGTTTGCTGCCAGCGCAGCGACAGCCGACGAAACCCGCGATACCGAAACCGATACGACACCGCCGTCACTCATTGATGAGATCGTCGTCGTCGCCAACAAGCACGAGCGCCCGCGCAGTGATATCGCGGCCAACGTGAGCGTCTTCGTCGACGAGGACATTCGCTTCGAACTCGGCAGTTCCATGGCCGACGTATTCCGCTACGCGCCGGGTATCGACTACGAGTCCGACGGCTCGCGGTTCGGATCCGAGAGCATCAACATTCGCGGAATAAGCGGGAATCGCGTCGCCATTCTCATGGACGGTGTACCGCTCAGCGACCAATTCGACGTCGGCAATTTTTCCAATGCGACTCGCGACCTGGTCAATGCAGGCTTCGTCGAGCAGATCGAGGTTCTGCACGGCCCGGCATCGGCACTCTACGGCAGCTCCGCAATCGGCGGCGTGGTCGCGATGAGAACGATCGACCCCCGGCGCCTGGTCCGCACGGGACGCCAGGGCGGCAGACTGATTTCCAGCTGGCGCGAAGATAACGCGAGCCTGAATGCAACGGCGATGCACGCCGTCGCCTCCGATTCGCTGGCCGTTCTTGCCGGCCTGTCATCGAGCGACGGCCGCGAGTCAGACACAAGTGCCATTGATACCAACCTCGACCGACGGAATTTCGAAAGCCGCTCGGCGCTGGTCAAGCTCGCTGCCGATGACGCCAGGGGCAATACCTGGCGGGCGGCGGTGTATCACCGGGAAAGTGATGTACGTTCGGATTCGCTGTCGATACTGGGCAGCGGCCGCTTCCGCAGCACTACCGCATTGCGCGGCGATGACAATTACGAGAGCGACATCGCCACCCTCGAGTTCGGGTTCAATAGCGGCGGCCACCTGGCTGACGACGGGGTCCTGAGAGCCTGGTACCAGGCGTCCGATATTGCGCAGCAGACATACGACGAGCGCGCACTCGCAACCCGGCCCGTTGCCATCGACCGGTATTTTTCCTTCGAGCAGGAGGCGACGGGGTTCGAGGCTAACCTGCAAAAGCGCCTGATCGCTGGCCGTTTTACCCACCGCGTCAGTTACGGCCTCGAGATCAAGCGCCGCGAAACCGAAGAGTATCGGGACGGCCTGGAAACCGGCCTGGCTGACGGGCAACAGAGCAACGTATTGCTCGGCGAAGTATTCCCACTGCGGGACTTCCCCAACAGCACGACCACCGAATGGGGCGCGTTTATCGAAGACGCGGTGACCATCGGCCGCTGGTCGATCACTGCAGCGCTTCGGGCTGATCATTACGAAATGCGTCCGAGTATCGACCCGATGTACGCAGCGGACTATCCGTTCGCCGATCCGGTGTCGATTTCGGAGTCGGAACTGTCACCCAAATTAGGGCTCATCTATCACGTCACGCCGTCATCAGAAATTTACCTGCAATATTCGCGCGGCTTTCGGGCACCCCCTTATGAGGACGCAAATATCAGTCTCGAACTACCGCTGTTCAACATTCGCGCGGTGCCCAATCCGGACCTCCGGTCGGAACGATCGGATGGCTTCGATCTCGGTGCGCGCTGGCGCGGAACGGGCGGCACAGCCCACCTATCCATCTTTCGCACGGAGTACACGGACTTTATCGAGTCGAAGGTGCGCCTCGGCATCGACCCGGCCAGCGGCCGGATACTGTTCCAGTCACAAAATATTGCCAGTGCCGTGATCGAGGGCATCGAGGCCGGCGCGACCCTCAACATGCCAATGATTGCCGAGGGCCTGACCCTGCATGGTGGTCTGTTTGTCGCTCAAAGCGAAAACCTGGATAACGGCCAGCCCCTGAATTCCGTCGGACCACCCCAGGCAGTGGCAAGCATCGACTGGCAATCCCCGGGAGGCCGTTTGCGAACATCCCTGCGCGGTACCTTCACCGATGACTGGAGCGCGCGCGACGAGACCGGCGGCGAACTATTCGAGGCGCCAGGCCATGCAATTTTCGACGTCTATGTCGCCTGGAGAATCGGCCGTGCGCTGACGGCCAGGGCCGGCGCAATGAATCTTACCGACAAGACCTACTGGGCGTGGACCGACGTGCGCGGCCTCGCGCCCGACAACCCCGTTATCCCTTACCTCTCCCGTCCCGGCCGCAGCTTCAGCGTCGGTATCGATATGACGTGGTAGCGGATTGATTGCACAACACATCGAGGAGTTCGAAGACAATGAGATATGCAACGCAAGCAAGGCGCCTGATCGCCGCGTTGACCGGATCACTGCTCATCGTGGCCTGTTCGCAGGCTGACGATCAGACCGAAAACGCAAAGGTTCATGCCGCGGAGGCGGCAGCCGGTTCGGTCGAAGAACTTATGGCGGCCGGTAAGGGCATCTACGAGGCCAACTGCGGTGCCTGCCACCAACCCAACGGCAAGGGTCTTCCCGGGGCGTTTCCACCGCTCGCCGGCTCGGATTACCTGCAAGGCAAGCGCGAAGACGTCCTCGCCGTAGCGCTATTCGGACTGTCCGGGCCGATAACCGTAAACGATCAGGAATACAATGCCGTAATGCCGAGCATGGGGTATCTCGGTGACGAAGATCTCGCTGCGGCGCTGACCTACGTATTCAATTCCTGGGGTAACTCGCTCGCTGCCGTAACGCCTGCTGAAGTGACTGCGCTCCGGGCCAAGCTCGGACGGGAGGACCGTGCGGAGGGGCAACGGCACACCGGGGCTACCGAAGGGGAGCTGCGCTATCAGGGCACGCCATCCGCGATACCTGCGGACGAAACGCGCCAGCTCCAGAGCGCGGAAGGTCCGTCACTGACCGACGAACAGTACGCGGCCGCAACGCAGCTGTATTTCGAGCGCTGCGCGGGCTGCCACGGCGTACTCCGCAAGGGCGCGACCGGCAAAGCACTGACGCCCGACATCACGCGGGCGCGGGGCACCGAGTATCTCAAGGCACTCATAACCTACGGCTCGCCTGCCGGCATGCCGAATTGGGGCACCTCCGGCGAACTCAGCCCGGAGGAGGTCGAAACCATGGCGGAGTTCCTGCAGCAGGAACCGCCCTCGCCGCCCGAATTCGGGCTGGAGGACATGAAAGCGACCTGGAAAGTCCTGGTCTCGCCCGAAGATCGGCCTGAGAAACCTCAGCACGATCGAGATATCGACAACTTCTTCTCGGTTACGCTTCGCGACAGCGGCCAGGTCGCCATCATCGACGGCGATACCAAGGAAATCTTCAGTATCCTGCCGACCGGATACGCCGTGCACATCTCGCGGCTGTCGGCATCCGGCCGCTATGTCTACACGATCGGCCGCGACGCGAAAGTCGACATGATCGACCTCTGGATGAATCCGCCGCAGATCGTCGCCGAGTTGAAAGTGGGACTCGAGGCACGATCGGTCGAGACCTCCAAGTACAAGGGCTATGAGGACAAGTACGCGATTGCCGGTTCTTACTGGCCGCCCCAGTACGTGATCATGGATGGCGATACGCTGGAACCGATCAAGGTCGTATCGACCCGCGGCATGACGGTCGACACACAGGAATATCACCCGGAACCGCGTGTCGCGGCAATCGTCGCCTCGCACGAGCATCCCGAGTTCATCGTCAACGTGAAAGAGACCGGGCATATTCTGCTGGTCAATTACAGCGATATCGACAACCTGACCGTTACGGACATCGGTGCCGCAAGATTCCTTCACGATGGCGGCTGGGATCGCAGCAAGCGGTACTTCCTGACGGCCGCAAACCAGTCCGACAAGATCGCCATCGTCGACTCGCGGGAACGAAATCTCGAGGCGCTAGTCGACGTAGACAAAATTCCGCATCCGGGCCGCGGGGCGAACATCGACGACCCGGAGTTCGGACCGGTATGGATTACCAGTGCGCTCGGCAACGACAAGGTGACCTTCCTCGGCACGGATCCGGAAGGACACCCGGAACATGCCTGGAAGGTCGTACGCGTATTGCACGGCCAGGGCGGCGGTTCACTGTTCGTGAAGTCCCATCCCGAATCGAACAACCTGTGGGTGGACTCGCCGCTCAACCCGGATGAAGCCATCAGCCAGAGCGTCGCCGTATTCGACATCGCGAATCTCGACGCGGGCTACGAGGTGCTGCCAATCGCCGAGTGGGCCGAACTCGGCCCGGGCCCGAAACGCATCGTGCAACCCGAGTTCAACAAGGCGGGCGACGAAGTCTGGTTCTCGGTGTGGAGCGGGCAACAGGAGGAGTCGGCGATCGTCGTGGTCGACGACAAGACCCGAAAACTCAAGCACGTGATCAAAGGCCCTGAGGTCATCACTCCCACGGGCAAGTTCAACGTCTACAACACGATGGAGGACGTCTACTGACATTGACCGGCGAAGGCTGCCAATGCAGCCTTCGCCTTACCAGCCCGGTTGCCGCCTACTTGTCGTCCTCGGCGAGCCGCTTCCGAACGACGCCCTCGAGCCTGGTAAGTCCGCCTTCGCGTCCGAGCTGCAGGGCTTGCTCGTCATCGGCACCGTGCAGGCTGGCCCTCAAGGCGAGCAGCGCGCCGACCCGGTTGCCACTGGCGCAGTGCACGAGCACCGGTCCCGGATATTCCTGCAGGAGTTCGTCGAGCTTGCGGGCGCTATCGAATGAAACAGCATCCTCGCTTGCAATCGGGAACGCGACGTAGTGCATGCCCAGATCTTCGACGAACTGAGCTTCTTCGAAACCGCGATCTTCGTCCTCCGCCCGCATATCGATCACGGTGGCGTAGCCGGCATCCATAAACACTTCGAGCGCTGCCTTGTCCGGCTGGCCGGCGGACGAGATGCCATCGACCGGGGAAACAGTCCCGTACTGGACGACCTGTTTGAGGTCGACCGTGAGACTCGTAACCTGCGTCAGATCCGGTTCCTGGGCGACGGCCCCGAACGCCAGGGCAAGTATTGTCAATGCACTGATCCGTCTTCGCACGCTATTTCCCCTCCATTTCCAACCTCAAGCCCATCAGTCGGCGAGGCTCATGTCGGTGTCTATCTCGATGCCTCGATCCGTAAATGTCACGTCGATCTGCAGGCGCTCGTAAAAGTCGGCTGCCACTGTCATGACATCGGACAGGGCCTCGCGCATTTCCTCCGACATCTCCTCGTCGTCGTCCTCACGCATCGCCGCTGCGAGCGCCGTATAGTATCGCGCACCGTCAAGCCCCATGCTCATGAACGGTGGAGGTGTAACGCCCTCTGCCTTGAGCATCGCCGGCAGGACTGTCTCACCGTCTTCGCTCACCGAGAGCGCGATCGCCGAGTCGGTCAGCGCAATCCAGGCGCTCTCCGCGCCTGCCTCTGCCTCGGGAAGATCGAATCGACGGGCTTTACCGTCCGGTTCGATGTTCATTTCGGCGAGCTGGGGAATCATCGCCTGGCCCATGGCCAGTAATCCCTGCGCATTGTCGATTGCCAGCAGGAAACTGGCGTCCAGGGACTCCGGGGGCTGTTTCCGGCCGAAGTCAAATCCCTCCATATCTTCGACGACAAGCAGGAAGCCGTGGAAATCGTAGAGCACGGGCGGCACAGGCTGGGCGAGCGCCTGTTCGCTGGCGGCAAACAGTCCGTCCTGAGCGTCTGCCAGGTGCTCGCACTCCCACGGGTTCTCCCTGAGTGCCGCAACGTGGGTGTCGAAAAATGACCGAATCGCTTCGGCTTTCAGGCTCATTCCCAGGGAAAACAGGCCGTCGTAGATTCGGCCCAGCCCGGGAACCGGTGCGGCAAACGCGGTAATTTCGGCGGCGATGTCGTCGCGGAGTTCGACGACCGTTGTGGAACGGATTTTCCCGGCCGAAACCTCCTCGTAGCCCGCAACGACTCGCGGCGCGATTTTCGCCAGCGATCGAAGCTCGGCCTTGCAGACGTCGCTGAGCGCGCCGGCGTCGTAACCCATGATGTCGAGCAGCCGCGCGTCGAGACCTTCGGGCTCCTCTATGAAAGTGTCCGCCAGACGGACCGTATCGACGAGACCCACGTACTCGTGAAGGTAGCCGTACTCATTCGCTATATCACGCAATTTGCCGCTGTCTGCAATGCTCTCCGCAGGCAGAGTCAGGCCCAACAGGCGGGCCAGCGCCGCATCGTCGAGGCTCTCGGGCGCAGCGGTCAGCACGAACTCATTACCGATGGTGGCTATGACCAAGCGAATCCCCTCGTCTTCGACATAGCGATAGGGATTACCGTCGACTTCCGCTACCGGCAGCTGTTCGCCCGCCTCCGCTTCGATGCGGCTGATCAGGTCTTCGAACAGACTCGCATCACTCAACGCTACGCGCAGCACGGGCAACAAGCCGTTGCCGTAGAGTATGACCGTTGAGTCCCGCGTCACACCGGCTTCTCTCAGGCCCTCCAGCGACATCAGAGACCGGAGCTCATCCATCACCGCTCCAATCGGTTCCGCCTCTGCCGAATCCTCGCCGTCCCCGGTCTGTACCTCGCTTGCGACGACCCTCAGAAATTCGGACTGGGCCTTCAGCAAACGGTCCACCTTCGGCTCTATCCTGTCCATGAACTCGTCGGGTGGCGGTGCAACCGTACCGAACACGTAGGGCGTGTCCGCCGGGACATAGCGCAGCAAGCCGCTGTTGTCGGTGAGTGGCGAGGCAATTTCCGGTTCCTCGGTGGACTTGCCGCACGCAGCCACGCCGAGCGCGCAGATGGCAAGCCAGATAAACGGCCGGGCATGAACGATCTTCAACATAGGAGTCTTCCTGGTTTAGCTAGAATTCTGCCGGACCACAGCCGCCCGGCACGGTACAAACGGCACCGGGCAGGAATAAAGTAGCGAGGTTGGCGGTCTCATTAGCGTCGACTGGATCGAATGCCGCCTGAGGCGCAGTATACGCAAATCGATTATGAAAGCCGAGCCGGAAACAACCATCACCTTTCGCAATGTCGAGGCAACCGACCTCGAGAGTGTGCTGCAACTCAATGAAGCCTCGGTTCCCGCGGTCAACAGTGTGGATCTCGACCAGATGCGCTGGTTCGCTGCAAATGCAGCGTATTTCAGGGTGGCCTTACGCAGCGAGGCATTCGCCGGTTTCCTCATCGGCATGCGCCCCGGAACCACCTACGCCAGCCCGAATTACCGGTGGTTCTGCGCGGCATACGAGGATTTCGGCTATATCGATCGCGTCGCGGTTGCCGGGAACGCCCGGCGGCTAGGGCTTGCAACGCGCCTGTATCATGACTTCGAGGCGAGCCTGCCGGCTAGTGCCGGCGTGCTGACCTGCGAGGTGAACCTGGTTCCCCCCAACGAATCGTCCATGCGTTTTCACGAAGGCTACGGATTTCGCACGGTCGGCACGCAGACGCTGGAAAACGGCCGCAAGAAGGTGGCATTGATGGCAAAGAGCAGAGAATCATGAACGGCAACTCGCGGGAATTCGACATCGTCGTCGTCGGCGCGACCGGTTTCACGGGTGCGCTGGTCGCCGAGTACCTGTGCGACCGCTACGGCGTGGGCAAGGAACTGCGCTGGGCGGCAGCCGCACGCAATGAAAACAAGCTGGCTGCCCTGCGCGGGTCGCTGGGTTCCGCGGCGGCAGCGCTGCCGGTGATCGTCGCCGACACGATGGACGCGGAGTCGATGCGTGGACTCGCAAAGCGCACCCGCGTTGTGCTGACCACGGTAGGGCCCTACGCGCGTTTCGGGAGCGAGCTCGTGGCGGCCTGCGCGGAAAGCGGCACCCACTATTGCGACCTCGCAGGTGAGGTGCAGTGGATCCGGCGCATGATCGACGCGCATGACGGGACGGCCCGGCAGAGCGGCGCCCGTATCGTGCATTGCTGCGGCTTCGATTCGATCCCGATGGACATCGGTGCCTGGTTCCTGCAACAGGAATCACAGCAACGCTATGGCGCCTATTGCGAATCGATCGTCCTGCTCGTCAAAGCCATGAAAGGTGGTGCGAGTGGCGGCACGGCGGCCAGCATTATGAACGTCATGCGCGAAGCGCGCGCAGACAAGGAAGTGGCTCGTGTCCTCGCTCGCCCTTACAGCCTGAACCCTGAGGGTGAACTGCGCGGACCGGACCGCGGCGACCAGCGCGGCATACGTTTCGACAGCGATGCAGGAAGCTGGACCGCACCGTTCATCATGGCCACCGTAAACACCCGGGTAGTCAGGCGCAGCCACGCCCTTCTCGGCTATCCCTGGGGCGAGTCGTTCCGCTACCACGAAGCGATACGAACGGGCTCCGGCGTCGGCGGCTGGAGCCGCTCGGCCATGATAACGGCGGGCCTGGGGGGCCTTGTCGGGGCAGCTTCTTACGGCTGGAGTCGCGGACTGCTCGAGCGTTTCGTACTCCCCAAACCCGGCACCGGCCCGGACGCAACAGCGCGAGATAAAGGATTCTTCAATCTCGAACAAATCGGTCGACTCGCCGATGGACGCCAGATCCGCAGCAGGATCACTGGCGATCGCGACCCGGGCTACGGCTCGACGAGCAAGATGCTGGCGGAAAGCGCCGTTTGTCTCGCGCTCGACGATCTCGATTCCGAAGGCGGCGTACTTACGCCGGCGGCGGCCATGGCCGCCCCACTGCTGCAACGCTTGCGCGCGAACGCGGGGCTCAGCTTCGAGATTCGGGACTAGTTGCCGACTACCGTCCCCACGTAGGCATCGCGATCGAACAACTCGCCTGCCCGAATCCGTATCGGCAAGCGATTGCGCGGTGATGCCACCGGGCAGGTGGAAAAGTCGTTGAATGCACAGGGTGGGCTGTAAGCGCGGTTGAAATCGAGCACGAGACGCCCGTCTTCGCCCGGCATAGCCGCATACAGGAAGCGGCCGGCCGGATAGGTTTCCCTGCCGTTGGTACGATCGCCGAACACGAAGAACAGACGTTCGCCGGATGAGTAAGCCTCGAGCCTGTGCGTGTCGCCGTCTTTTTCGAACACGGCCACACCGGGCGAGTCCGGATTCCAGCCGAGCCCCTCAATTACCGTACTCACCGAGACCCGCTGCGGTTGCTCGTAACGCTCCAGCGTCGCCTCGAGCTTCCACGAAGGATCGATCGGGAAGTACGTCAGGTCCGGAAACGACGCCAGTGCGGGATGCTCGAAATCCCTGAGCCGCACCGCGTAGCGGCCATCGCGCTTGATGACCGTCCACGCCAGGGACGCGTGCGTGATCATTACGGGATTGTCCGTCGTATCGTCCGCAATCAGCATTTCAGTCACCGCCTCGTCTTCCGAATACACGGCAACGCCCGTTCGCGGCACCATCACCACCCCTTCGCGGGTCAGGTGAAAGTCACCGGCGTGGGCGTCCGCAGCCGGCGGGAAGACGAGATCGTTGTCAGGTGACGAACCAAATGTCGAACTTTCCTTTTCGAGCCAGAAAAGTCCGGCCAGGTTAAGGAAGCCGGTCGGCGCCATGAGCGACGCTCGACGGCTCTCCCGCCACGCGAGAACCTCTGCTTCATGGAGCGCAGTATCGAAATCGTCGGCAGACGACGAACAGGCGGCATTCAGCACCAGCACCAAGAGCACCGCGCAAAGACGCCGCTGCGTATTCATTGCATCGTTTTCCCTGTCTTGCACGCAAGCTCCCTCGCATCTAGCCCCTCGATCGAATGCCGCGTAGCGTATCATCCGGCAAATGCACCGCAATACTGCCTCCCTCGCCTACGCCGATTTGCAGCCGCAGGATTTCCTCGAAGCCCTCGAGGATCTCGGCTTCCGCTGTAACGGACGCTTGCTCGCACTCAACAGCTACGAGAATCGCGTGTACCAGGTGGGCATCGACGATGATGACGCCATCGTCGCGAAGTTCTATCGCCCGAACCGCTGGTCCGACGCGGCGATACTCGAAGAACACGAATTTGCGACGGAGCTGGCGCAACAGGAGATCCCGGTCATTGCGCCCATGAATATCGCCGGCACGACGCTGCACAAGGTGGGGGACTTTCGCGTAGCCGTGTATCCGTGCCGTGGCGGAAGGGCACCCGACCTCGACAATTTCGAATTGCTCGAACAACTGGGCCGTTTTGTCGCCCGGATACATCTCCTCGGCGCGACCGCAACTTTCCGGCATCGCCCTGGAATCGACATCGACAGCTACGCGATCGAGTCCATGGATTTCCTGCTCGAACACGACTTCATCCCTTTCGAGCTCGTACCTGCCTATGAAAGCGTCGCGAACAACGTGATCGACGGCGTCGAGGCGTTATTCGAACGAGCAGGTGACGTAGCGCAGATCCGGATTCACGGCGACTTTCACCCGGGTAACGTGCTGGTTGCACGCGAACAGTTGCACATAGTCGACTTCGACGACACCCGCAGCGGTCCGGCCGTGCAGGACCTTTGGATGTTCCTGTCGGGAGATCGTGCAGAGCAAATGCCGCAGCTGAACGCCCTCCTCGATGGTTACACGCGGTTTCGCGATTTCGACGCGCGCGAACTGCACCTCGTCGAGGCGCTGCGGAGCCTTCGCATCATGCATTACGCCGCCTGGCTCGCACGGCGCTGGGAAGATCCCGCATTCAAACAGGCTTTCCCGTGGTTCGATTCGCAACGCTACTGGGAAGACCATATTCTCGCGCTGCGGGAACAGCTGTCACTGATGCAGGAGCAGCCGCTCGAATGGCGACCGCACTGACGCGTCAGCGCGACGGCAGCGTGCGCCGCCGAGGTGCGATGTCGAAGCGATCGATCCAGCGCGAAAACGTTTGCCGGCTCAATTTCTGTAACGCGCCAATCCGTTCTTTGGTCTGCTGACGGATTGTCTCCGGATCCACCCGGCCGGCCTCGGCTGCCAGCATCGGCTGGTTGGCGGGTACGGTCAGCCACCGTTCGACGAGTGAAGCATTCACTTCGAGATGAAACTGGAAGCCGTAGGCATGGTCTCCGTAACGGAACGCCTGCACGTGGCTGGCCGGCGACCTGGCGAGGTTGTCCGCGCCCGCAGGCAGGCTGATGCCGTCTTCATGCCATTGAAAGACCATTTGCGTGCTCGCGAAGCTCGAAATTACCGGATCCGTGCGCCCTGCTTCGGTTAGTTCGACGTCGCACCAGCCGATTTCGCGCTCCTCGTTTTGCGCTACCCGTCCGCCGAGCGCCTTTGCGAGCAGCTGCGCGCCGAGACAAATTCCCAGCACCGACATGCCGGCGTCCACCGCTTCCCGGATGACCTCGACTTCGGTCGACAGGTTGGGATGGGTATCGATCTGGTGGGCGTTCATCGGGCCGCCGAGCACGATGAGTGCCTCGTACTTGTCCGGCGACGGCCGCTGGTGAGGGTCCCGTCCGAAGTTGACATAACGAATACGAAACCCCGCCTCCTTCAGCAGCGGGTCGAGGGTACCGAGCGGCTCGTAGGGAACATGCTGAAAAACAAGAATTTTAGGTCTCGCCATGATTCGGCATACCGGTTTCGTAATTGGTCCGTGCAATTCCGTTATACCTGTGAATGCAACCATCGTGAAGCCCGCGCCGTGTTGCGCACACGCCCGCATCGCACTACAGTAGAATCGGTCTGTAACTGGCGGCAATTAACGGAACTCTGGGCTTTGGAGTGACTCTGATAGAGTGATCGTGGGCCTGAACCACAGCGGGATATTTTGACTTGAGAGCGAATTCGCGCAGCCTCATCGGCGGAGCACTGCTAGCGGTGTTCATGGCCGGCTGCGGCTCAAACGTTACGCTGGACCCGGTCACCATTCCCGCTCCTTTGATCAACCCGATGCCGTTGTCGGTCGCGGTCCGAATTCCCGCAGAATTCGAGCATTACGTGCACGAGGACGAGGTCCTTGGGCGCGAAAAATGGCGCATCGATCTCGGGCGGTCGAATGCCGCACTGTTCTCCCAGCTTTTCGAGTTCATGTTCGACGATGTGACGATTATTGGCCCCGACGACGATCCCAGCGCCCTGTCGATAGACGCACTCATCGAGCCGAGCATCGACGCCTTCGAGTTTTCAGTTCCCAGCCAGAGCAGGACGGAATCCTACGCCGTCTGGATACGCTACAGGCTCAAGATCTACGACAATGCCGGCGACATGTACGCCAATTGGCCGCTCAGCGCTTACGGCAAAAGCGAGGAGTTCGGACTCACCGGCGACGAACCGTTGAAACGTGCAGCAATACTCGCGATGCGAGATGCGGCCGCGCTCATGATCATGAACCTGGACAAGTCAACGGCGATTTCGACACTGAAAGATCGTCCCGCCGCAACCCTGGCTTCCGGCGCGAAGGCGGGAGTAGCGAGTGCCACGGCGCAGGAGGACGAGGTAGCTCAGGAGAAGATTGCCCGGCTGCCCAAACGCCGCCAAGTGACTTTGCCACCTCCCGGACCTGTGGCAGGGCCAGCGGTACTATCGATGGACCCGGATGAAGACGCGTCACGGGAGAATTTCCCGGAGGGAAGCAGTAATGACTGAGGCCACTATTCGCTCCGGCAAGATATTGACCGCCGGTTTTGCGGCGCTCGCACTTAGCGGCTGCATTACGTCGCGCATCGAGGATGCGCGTGAGGGTATAACCGGCATCGAGAGCGGTGAATCCATCGTGATACTCGCCAAGAGTTATCACCTCGGCAATGAAACCGAGGGCAAGTACATCAGCTGCATCGAAGACGCACTTTCGCGCGGCTCCAATGGCCTGCGGGTCATTCCTCACAAGCAATTCGTAGATTCCCTGTTCCCGTGGTTCGAACCGCGGACGGCACCGGCCGAAACCAAGGGTCTGCCGAAGCTGATGGAGCGTCCCGGGGTCGCGGAGCGCATCGCGGAGCAGAACGTGCGTTACATCGTCTGGCTCGACGGCGACACCGACCGGGTCGCCGGCGGCGGCAGCCTTTCCTGCGCGGCGGGCCCTGGCGGCGGCGGCTGCTTCGGCTTTGCCTGGTGGCAGAACGATGCGGACTACAATGCCGCGGTCTGGGACCTCAATGGCCTCCAATCGGCAGGCTCGGTCACGGCCGACGTAAGCGGTACTTCATTCCTGCCCGCACTGGTGATACCGATCCCACTGATCGCGCGGGCAAGGGCAGCCGCTTGTAAGGGTCTCGCCGAGCAGCTGCGGAACTTTATCGTCGACGAGCCCGAGGTCTGATAACGCCAGGCGACATGCACGGCACTACCGCAATCGGCCCGCACGTATAATCCCCCGTCGATAGTGCTCCGCATTCATTGATTCCACCGATACCGACCCGCCGGCCGACGGAGCATGTACGAACTGCTCGTTGCCTACGTAGATGCCGACGTGCGACATCTTGCCGTCGAAACGGAAGAACAACAGGTCACCAGCCTGCAGATCGTCATACGCAACTTCACCAGCCACGTTCCATAGCTGGCCGGTCGTTCTCGGCACCGTCTTGCCGGCCGCCCGATAAGAGTACTGGACGAGTCCGCTGCAGTCGAAGCCAGCGGGAGACGTGCCACCGTAACGATATGCCGAGCCGACCTGCTGTAAAGCAATCGCCGCAGCCCGCTCGCCAACGGTTGCAGAGATCCGTTTTGCAGCTGATACTTCGCCCGGCTGCGACTCCACCAATGTCGGTCCTGCGCAGCCAGCCAGGCACAGCGCGCCTATGACCGCAAATGCGGTACGGCGAATGTGAAGATCCGGGTGGGCTATCATAGTCACGACTCGATGCGGCGACATGACCAAGGATACGCCGGGGAGCCCCGTAATCGTATGAACTGTTTCTCAGGCTGCCATGATCGCCGCAAGTGTGCGGGAATCCTGCCCGTTGCGCTGCTGCGCCGGCTCGTGTTTTTCCTGCTGGTCGCACCGGTCATGGCCTGCGGCGGACCGAGTTCGGAGACTCCGGACGACGATACACCGCCTGTCTACGAGATCGTCTACCGCGTCAGCCCCGAGCCTTCACAAGGTGGCGTTACCGTCGAGCTTGAACTGCGGCAATCACAGAGTCTGTTGCGGCAAGTGCGTTTCAGGGCACCGGGAAGCCGATTCAACGACTTCGCCGGCGACGGCAGCATCGAACGGGACGGCGACGTCCTGATCTGGTCGCCACTGCAACAAGGCGGCAAGCTCCGCTGGCAGGTCAGCGTACCTCACCGGCGCAATGGCAAGGGCTACGACGCGTGGCTGGGCGAGAGCTGGGGACTGTTCAGAGCCGAGGACATCATCCCCGGGGCCGCCACCCGAACCGTGAAAGCTGCGCGCAGCGTAACAAGCCTCGAATTCGACCTGCCGCCAGACTGGTCGGTCGTAACTCAATATCCGAACGAGGATGATGTATTCATCGTTCGTCACGACCAGCGACGATTCAAGCAGCCGAAAGGCTGGATCGTGATGGGCAATCTCGGGGTGCGCCGGGATGAAATTGCCGGGGTTGAAGTCGCCGTTGTCGGCCCCGTCGGCAACGGTGTGCGACGACTCGACATGCTCGCACTGATGAATTGGACCTTGCCCGAGCTTGCGCGCATCGTGCCCGAGTTACCGCCCCGAATAACGATCTTCAGCGCGGCCGATCCCATGTGGCGAGGCGGCTTATCCGCCCCTGCATCGTTATACATTCACGCCGAGCGCCCCTTGCTTAGCGAGAACGGAACGAGCACCCTGCTGCACGAAATCATGCACGTCGTCCTCGATTTCGACACGGATCACGATCACGACTGGATTGTCGAGGGACTCGCCGAGTACTACGGCCTTGAGCTGTTGCGCCGCAGCGGAACCATTTCCCCGACGCGATTCGAACGCGCCCGCAAGGCACAGAAGGACTGGTCATCTACCTCGGAACAGCTATGCGGCGGCCCTTCTTCCGGCGCAATGACCGCCAGGGCGGTAAGCGTATTCGTGGAACTCGATCGCGAAATTCGCCGCAAGACGGAGGGTGTCGGGAGTCTCGATGATGTGATGACTTCCATCCTGGCGGCGAAAGGCGATGTCGACGTCGACGTGCTGGATCGGTTCGTACGCGATCTCATCGGTGAAAACCCGGACGCACTCCACATCAACAAGTTGCCGGGTTGCCGTAAGATGTCCCAACCTTAGTCTCGGACCTGTTCATCGGGATGGACCGCCGCCAGGACCTCGAAATCATCTTGCGCTCGCGCACTCCACTGATCGTGATGGAGACTCGCGACGAGAGAAGAGTGCTGCGCATGTTGCAGGCGATCGGGATGCAGTCGTCGACCGCCGAATACCTGCCCCTGTTTCGCTGGACCATCACCGACGGCTTGCAGCGGCTGGATATCGACCTCGCCCCGCAGCTGACGAACTCGGCACCGGCGGACGTGCTCAGGCACATACGCGCGGTCTCCAAGCCGGGAATCTACGTCCTGCTCGACTTCCATCCGTTTCTTGATGACCCGGTGCATGTTCGGCTCATCAAGGATATCTGCATTCAATATTCACAGGTACCGCGTCAGCTGATTCTCATCAGCCACGAGATGGAACTTCCGCAGGAACTCGAGTCGTTCAGCGCCCGGGTCGACATGGCGCTACCGGGTGACGCGGAACGAAAGGCTATCATTGAGTCGGTTGCAAGGGAGTACTCTGCCCATAACTCCGGCACGCAGGTGCAGGTCGATCCCAGGGCCTACGAATTGCTCGTCCGCAATCTCGCGGGCCTCACTTATGCAGATACGGAACGGCTCGCACGCAACGCTATTCAGGTAGATGGCGCAATTACACACAGCGACCTGCCGGGCGTCATGGAGGCCAAGTACGAGTTGCTCAACCACGGCGGCACCCTGCAGTTCGAGTACGACACGGCACGATTCAGCGACGTCGGGGGCCTCAGTCGCCTCAAGACGTGGCTGAGCCAGCGAAAATCCGCTTTTCGGCGCGAGAACGATGCCGCGCACCTGGATGCGCCGAAGGGCATATTGCTGACGGGAGTTCAGGGGTGTGGCAAGAGCCTCGCCGCGAAGGCGACGGCAGGCATATTCGGAGCGCCTTTGCTGCGGCTGGACTTCGCCGCGCTCTATGACAAATATCACGGTGAAACGGAGCGCAAGCTGCGTGAATCTCTCAAGACTGCCGACGTGATGGCGCCGTGTGTACTCTGGATAGACGAGATTGAAAAAGGGATCGCCGGCCGCGGTGGTGAAACGGGAACGACGCAAAGGGTACTCGGATCGTTTCTCACCTGGATGGCGGAGCGGGAATCATCCGTGTTCGTGGTCGCAACAGCAAACGACATCTCGGCATTACCGCCCGAACTCGTTCGCAAAGGTCGCTTCGACGAAATATTCTTTGTCGACCTGCCCGACGCAAGCGTCCGCGCGACGATCCTCGCAATTCATTTGACCAGTCGCGGCCAGCGCATCGGCGATTTCGACATCGAATCGCTTGCCGACGCCATGAAGGGATTTTCCGGAGCGGAGATTGAACAAGCCGTGGTGTCGGCGCTCTATGCGGCACATGCGATGAACCAGCCGCTCCTGTCGGCGCACATACAGCGCGAAATCGAACAGACAAAACCGCTGTCGACCGTGATGCATGAACGCATCAATGCGCTGCGCGCATGGGCAGATGGCCGTACCGTACCCTGTGACTAAGACCTACTTTACGTAATCCTGTAGTTTCGGCTTGCGCCGGGACCCGCATCCTCGCAATAATAAGAGGGTATGGCTAATGACAATAACAATCTAAAAGAATTAGTCTCGGACGACTTGGATCGAACCGCAGACCTCGAAATCCCGGTCCTGAGGGAATCGGATGCGGTTTACGACGCCGACCAGGCTGTCGAGCACGACTTCGAAGGGATGCAGTTCGATCCAGACATCGCGCCTATCCGTAACCGCGATGCGGTCATACAGGATCTCAAGGCCGACCTCCGCATCAAGACGGAAACCATCGATCGCCTGCAGTTCGATGTCGAGCGATTGCGATCGCGGCGAATCGGCCTGGAAACGGAAGTCAAGGCGCGTGAAACGCAGACCCGCAAACTCGCCAAGGCCGTCGAAGAAGCAAACGAGCAGATCGACACCCTGACATCAGCGTTGCACGAGGCAAAAAAGTCTTACGATGAAGTTGCCGGCCGGCTTCATTCGACCCGCGGGAAGCATGAGGAGGAACTTCGTATCCTGCGTTTCGAGCTCACCGAGGCCGCGGAAACCGTCTCCCAGCAGGAGCTGATCAACGAGCAGCTCGCCACGGACCTGGTTGACACGCGTGGCTTCAAGAATGAACTGGAACGCATGCTCACGTCGAGCGAGAAACACAGCGAGTCGCGCATCAGCCAGCTCGAGGTTCAACTCGGGCAACTGAATAAACTCAATGCCGACTACGAACTCGAACTCGCCACCAAGAATGAAGCAATCGCCGACTTGCTCGCGCAAATGTCGGGCAAGACACGGCAGGATGAGTCGATGAGGGAACTCGAAGCCGCCATCGAAGAACTCGACGAACGAGTGTCGGAACGGCTGGAGGCACCGCCCGCCCTCGACAAGGACCGCATGAGCAGGGTTCTGATCGGCAAGATCGACGAGCAGGAACTCCGCTTTCCGCTTTTCAAGAAACGATTGACGATCGGGCGGACACAGAGCAACGACATACAGCTCCAGGCGCCGCACATCAGCAGACGCCATGCGGTCGTAATGACGGAAGGCGACGTAACGCGAGTCATTGACTGGGGCAGCAAGAACGGCGTTTATGTCAACTCCAGTCGCGTTACCGAACATTTCCTCGCAAGCGGTGATGTCGTCAAGATCGGTGACGCGAAATTCCGCTACGAAGAACGGCCGAAACGCGATTCCTGATCGGCCGAAACGTTTCTCACGCAACAATATGTGAGCGCAATCACGGACAACTAAGTCGCTCGCGCGTAAGCTGTGTTCTCGATCCAGGGACAGGAATCGCATTGATGCTGAGCAGCGCGGGGACCAAGTCGGCGAATCTGACCGATACCCAGGAGGTCACTCGTAGCGCCGGTTCTTTCGTGTCCCGAAAAATCTGGCTGCCCAAAGGGCTGTACGACGCTCTTCCCTATTTCTACCTCGTCGCCGGCCTCGCGGCGTTCCTGGCAACCCTGTACATCAGCACCTGGCTGTGGGTGCTTCCGCACTACCTCCTGTTCTCGGCCGCGTGCCTGCATCTTGGCGTGCTGATACTGCGCCGGCGCAAGCGTCCGCGGGATCTCCGCGATCCTGACGAAACCGATTCCGGCTGACTTTTCACCACCATTCGGCTTTACTCGACCCCGCGTGTCCGGGGTTGACCTGCTCCGGGCACTGGGCAAGGATACGCCCGTGCCAATGACGGATATCCCCGTGACAAAACGCCGCAGTACCGTTCGCAGGATTATTACCAGGGAGACAGCCTTGCTGCTGGGCTTTTTGTTCCTCGGGCTCGTGCTTCTCCCCGTCGCCATTTACCTGGTCGGGAAGACTATCTTCGGTGATTACGGCGGTGGCAGCTTCGGCCATTTCTACTCCGAGTTGAGCAGCCGGATCCGTGCCGGAGATGTTGCTGCGTGGTTCCTCGTACTCTCCCCGTATCTCGGCTGGCAGACCCTGCGCCTGATCGGCCTCGGATGGCGCCTCGCCGGCCGGCGGCCGCAAGCGCGCAGCCAGTAGCCCCGGTTTTCCCGGAATGTGAGCTAGATCACACTTCGGCTGCTAGAATTCGGTTACTAAAGGGGCATTAGAGCGGTTTATGTCAACAGGCCGCATTTCACCTCGCGTTCAGCCGTATGGTGTTCAGCGGGGCTGTATTGGCAATCTACAATCGGGGCGTTTTTGCAAACTCATGATCAGGCGTTTGATCAACTGGCTAAAAGGCGGCACTGCCCCTGAAATTGACAGTCCGTCGCAGCAACGGCGCCGTGTCTCTGCGCACGCAGCCTTGCATGCCCGCGCCACGCCGTCTCCGGCGCGCGAGCCCCGCACTGATATCGGCAATTTAAGGTCCGAATTCGACGGCCGCATCGAAAATATCGGTCCCGGCAAGAACGTGCTGGTTCGCGAAAGGCACGTCAGCGACGATACCGGCACCCAGGAAATGCTCAAACTGCTCGATGATTCGCCACTGGACTCTGATGAGCCGGTGGGCATCGATCCCTACAATTCGGGCGAGTTCGATCGCTCCAGGCACTGGAATACCCGCTTTCGGAACTGATCCGGCCCGATATTGCTCTACCCGGCTCTCATGTTAGTCTGCGCTGCGTCAGCATGTGTGGAGCGACTGAATGGGGCTGCGAGTAACGTTCGATCTCGACGAGGATGATCTCAAGCACTTCCGGCTGATCATGCAACAGGCCCGAACGGCCGCTGCGCGTATCGCGCCCGAGGACATCGTCGCGGCTGCCGAAGACCTGCTCGCCAGCATCACTCCGAAAGGCGCCCCGGCCTTCATATCCGAACGGCTGCAAAAACTTCGCCTGCTCATCGACATGATTTCGGACATTGAATGGCGTCTGCCGCAGCGGGAAGCCGACCGTGTATTGAGTGCCCTCGCCTATTTTGCCGAACCGGAAGACCTCATCCCGGACGATATTCCCGGCCTGGGTTTTCTCGACGACGCCATCATGATCGAGTTGATCTGCCGGGAGCTGAAACACGAGATCGAGGCTTACCAGGATTTCTTCGACTTTCGGCTGCGAATTCGTCGTGATTCGGGTCGCAGCACTCGCGTCAGCCGGGAAGACTGGCTGGAAAACCGCCGCAGCGAGCTGCACTCGCGAATGCGCCGACGCAAGCGCAAGGACCGCAGCGGGAAGTCGGCCAGCCGTATCAGACTGCTTCGCTAGGCTCTGTCAGGGCCAGTAATACCAGGCGGTTCCCAGCAAGCCGAGCCACATCAGGCCCTGCGCCGCATACCTGGCTCGGTGGCCGATCAGCAGAGAATAGAAACTCGCGGCCGAAATCGCGGTCATACCGAGGAAGATCAGCATACTGGTCAGGAGCGGCCGGAATTCGTGCTGAAGTCGCGGCTGTTCGTCGCCGAGCAACAGGAACACGATCAACACCAGCGCCAGGCTGACAGTAATCGCCGCGCAGGAACCGAGCAATATGCCGGTGATCATGGTAAGAGGACGCATGTGCAACTTTCCGGAGCGGACTATTAATCGCTCAGAGCGAGATTTTATGCCAAATACGCCCTTGATCGAAGGGCCGCGGACATCTAGCCTAGCCCACAGGGCTGTTGTGAAACAATGTCAGCCGAACAATATGGAGATTGCTTTGAATAGATACGACAACTGCCGCACCCGCTGGATCGCTGGGGCATTGCTGAGTTTCATGGCTCTGCCGCTGATGGCGACCACAACGATGGATGACGACAAGCTGCGTCCGGACCCACGGCACGAAAGCGTTGGAGAGCTGGTCACGGAGTTTATTCAGAAGTCCCACTATTCGCATATATCCGTCGATGACGAACTATCGTCGCGCGTCATGGATCGGTACATAGAATCGCTGGACGGCAATCGCATGTATCTTCTCGAGACCGATATCGAGTTCTTCGAGAATTACCGCTACCAGCTCGATGACATTGTCCGGAGCAAACCGCTCGACCCGGTATTCGAATTGTTCAGCATCTACCAGACGCGGGTCCGCGAGCGTCTCGACTTCGCGCTTGCACAACTCGAGTCAGAGCCGGAATTCACGGTCGTAGAGGATTACCAGTTCGACCGCTCCGAAGAACCATGGGCGAAGAGCAAGGCTGAGCTGGACGAAATCTGGCGCAAGCGGGTGAAAAACGACGTGTTGCGGCTCGAATTGGCCGAAAAGCCCTGGGAAGAGTCGCAGGATCTGTTGCGCAAACGCTATAAGCGCTACCTGAAGCGCATCGACCAGGTCAAAGCCGACGACGTGTTCGAAACTTTCATGAACGCGTTCGCCCATACGCTGGATCCGCATTCAAGCTACCTGTCGCCGCGAAATTCCGAGGAATACCGAATCCAGATGAGCCTGTCGTACTTCGGCATCGGCGCCTCTTTGCAGCTCGACGAAGACTACGTGCAGATCATCAATATAATTCCGGGTGGTCCGGCCGCCATCGATGGCAAACTCAAGCCCAAAGACCGTATCACCGGCGTTGCGCAGGGACCCGAGGGGGACATAGTTGACGTCATAGGCTGGCGCCTCGACGATGTTGTCGACCTGATTCGCGGTCCCGCGAACACCGTAGTGCGACTGCAAATCATTCCGGCGGGCGCATTGCCCGGCAGCGGCGAAAAGATCATCGCGCTCACCCGAGACCAGGTGAAACTCGAGGAGCAGGCAGCGAAAAGCGACCTCATCACGGTGCCGCGCGACGGCCGCGAATGGCGCATCGGCGTTATCGAAGTCCCGAGTTTCTATCGTGACTATCGCGCCATGAGCAGTGGAGACAAGGACTACACCAGCACGACCCGGGACGTAAAGCGCCTGATCGGGGAACTCGAGGAACAGGGCATTGACGGCCTCATACTGGACCTACGTGGTAATGGCGGCGGCCACCTGACCGAGGCCACGGCACTGTCGGGCCTGTTCATCGACAACGGCCCCGTCGTGCAGTTGCGAAATTCCAGCGGGCGGATCAGCCGCCTCGACGACCCGGATCCGGTAGCCCGGGTTGCCTATAACGGCCCGCTGACGGTACTCGTGGATCGCTTCAGTGCATCGGCATCAGAGATTTTCGCCGCCGCGATCCAGGATTATGCACGTGGCGTAATCATCGGCCAGCAAACGTTCGGCAAAGGTACGGTGCAAAATCTCTATTCGCTGGACCAGTACCTGAAGCCGGAAGGCGGACCGGGGTACGGCCAGCTCACCCTGACGATCGGCAAGTACTATCGCGTCACTGGCGAGAGCACTCAGCACCGTGGCGTGGATCCCGACATTATCCTGCCCTCACTGATCGACACCGAACAGTTCGGTGAGAGCGTAAGGGACAGCGCATTGCCGTGGGATACGATCCAGACCACACGATTCCGCGCCGGCGAGCCGCTCGACAGCACCATCGAGTCCCTGACGGCCAGCCAGGTGGAACGGGCCAAGACCGACCCGAATTTCCAGTACCTGGTAGACCGGACCCGCAATGCCGAGGAAGCGAGGCAGCGCAAGACGGTGTCCCTGAACTACGAGCAGCGCCTGACAGAGCGAGAGGACGAACTGGCGCAGGAGCTCAAACGTGAGAACGAACGCCGCGCTGCGCTCGATCTGGAGCCGCTGGAGAGCCTCGAGGACCTCGACGAGGAGGACCTGCCGGACGTGCTGCTCGACCAGGCGGCGGGTATTGCGACAGACCTCGCCGAAATGCGCGAACTGCAGCCGGCGCCGGCGCAGACGGCCGAAAACCGGGGCTGATCGTATGGCTTGCGTCCTGTCCGTCAGGTGTTATACTCGACTATAACACCCAGCGGGCAGTTTTCCGGAGGTGACCTTGACAACTAAACGGGCACCACGACGCAAAGTGGCACCAAGCCAGCCAGGCGCGATCTTCGTGCTTGTTCTTGGTGCCTGGATGCACCCCGCCCTGTCCGCAACCGACGCCAATACGCGTTGCGACCAATCGATCGATGCCCCAGCGATGGCCGCTGCCGCCAATAACAAGCTCGCGATACAGGTGGTCGATCACGGCATGAACACGGCCGCAGGGACCGACGACATTTCGCCCGAAGAAACAGCTGCCGACCAGGCCGCAGAATCGTCTGACCGGCGAGCGGCACCTCGAGTCGACATCATGCGACAGCGGATTTTCGATGAAGTGCCGCTGCAGCAACCGCAGTTATCCGAATCGGAACAGCCCGATGGCATGCGCGGTTCGCTTGCAATCGACAAGACCAAAGTGGTCGAAGAACCGGCAGCAGTGAACAACACCGATCAGACCGACGGCGCGGACGAGCTCCCCGAATTCTCCGGAGATGAAGTCCTGCGCTATCGGCAACAGATGTACCGCAAGGATATCTGAGCCTGCCCCGGCCGTGCTCAGCGGCCAAGGACGTTCGCTATTCCCCAGTAGTTGTCGCCTACCAGATTGGCGTCTGACTTTGTAACGACACCATTCGCGTTGATCGCGAATACGGTTGCAACGGTGCCCGCGACCGGCACCGCATCGTCGTCTTTCTGAAAGACCGCGTGTTCCGCGATGAGGTCGGCGCGGCGCTTGAGGACATCCGCATAGTCGCTCGCCTTTTCCATCGACAGGACCTGCGCGACGACTCGCTCGAGCAACTGATCGCAATCCGGCTTGTTGCCGTAGTTGATCGCGCCGATACTCTTCTCGCTAGATTCCTTGACCATCGCAACGAGATTGCGGTCCTTGAACTGCAGGAAAAGATGCTGCGCAAAGGCAATAATCATGAAGTTGATCGAACGTTTCTCCGGGATACTCAACCCCGGTGGATCGGGATGCTCCGCCTGTTCGATCGACTCGAGTGTTTCCAGCAAGGCCTGTTCATCCTTCCTGACTGCGTCCAGCCGCTCACCAAGCTCCACAAGCTCACTGGATGCGGTGCGCCCCTTCAGAATCTTCGAAAACCCGCTCATCGATTCCACCTGATGCCGTTCAGCCTGGATCTCGTCCTCGAGTAAGTTCACTCTCTCGCGGTGTTCTTCGAGTTCCTTCTCGAGCTCCGCTTTTCGTGCGTCCCGTTTCTCCCGCCAGGCCTGCATCTGGATGTCCCGGCGCCGATTCTCACGCTGCAGCTTGAGTTGCTCGGCGAATTTCGCCAGGTTGCTCTGGCACCGCCGATTCAATGAGCGAAGCTGATAGAACACCACAACGGTATGCACCCACTCCGGGTCCACGAGCAGGCTTTCGAGATGCTCCAGTCTCTGGGTGACCCTCGCGGTCGCCCCCTGTTGCTCCCTGATGAGCTGTTGCAGGCGATATTTTTCCTTATCGAGCGCAGCGAACTCCTTCTTGAGTTCCGCGCGATTCCTGAACAGCTCTACCAGCTTGTCGCTGTCGTCATCGGGCTCGTTCGCGATTCCGAAGAGTGCTTGACGGCTCGCCATATCGGGTCTCTTGACATAATACAGGCCGCGACCAGTTCGCCGCGATCTGTCGAATGATGTCAATTACGTGAAGGCGAGACACGGACGTGATCGACAGTTTCAGCAACTGCCGCAGGGGTCCTTATAAGCGTTCGAGAACCAGGTGCCCCTGGTCGGACAGGTATTCGAGCCACTTGTTGAGAATGACATTTCGGCGCCAGCGGGCGTCGAGCTCGCGGCGATTCTTCCTGATCAACTTTCGCAACTCCGCATGCCGATGATCGCCGGCCAGGCTCATCGCCTCTGCCAGGCGGCCGTCGAGATAGGCGCGGACCTTGATGTCGGGGTCGGCCAGCCGGCCTTCATCCGTCTCGAAATTGTAGGTCAGCGACATCGTGATGGTATAGCGGCACCGCTCGAGGATCTCAACGAAGAGCTCACAGTCTCCGGCGACCCGGGAACGGAAACAACCGTCGAGCCGCTCAAGCTCGGGGACCAGTTGCAGAAGCCGAAGGTAGTTACTCTCGTACATAGCCATGAGACCGACAAAGCTGCGCGGTCTGACGACGGTCTCGGGAACCAGCTGTGAATCGAGTAACATGCGGCCAATATAGCACAGGGTTACCCGCTCAAAAGGCAAGCAAATACCGTTCCAAGACGGGCGTCACAAAGCTGGAAATCAGGCTCGAACTCGCCGCTCGACGCCGGTACTATCGAGGATTCGGCTTGCGATTTCCTCGATCGAGAACTCCGTCGTATCCACGTTCGGAATAGCGTAGCGCCTGAATATCTTTTCCGATTCACGGAGTTCGTAACGAACCTGCTGGGCACTCGAGTACGTGCCGAGCGGACGCCGTTCCTTGCGTATGTGACGCAAGCGCTCGGGTGCGATCGTGAGGCCGAACAACTTGTGCTTCTGCTCCAGCAGCACCTCCGGCAGCTCACCGCTCTCGAACTCCTCGTCGGTCAGAGGGAAATTGGCGGCATAGACGCCGTACTGCAGCGCCAGGTAAAGACAGGTCGGCGTCTTTCCGGAGCGCGAAACGCCAATGAGAATCACGTCGGCCATTTCGTAATTCCTGCTAATGCCGCCGTCGTCGTTCGCCAGTGCGAAGTTGGTCGCCTCGATGCGCCGCATGTACGCCTCGATGTCCGTCATGCCGTGCGCTCGTCCGGGTTCGTGCGTGGATTCCTGTTGAAACTCGACCTCCAGCGGCTGCAGGAATACGTCAAATATATCCAGGTGAAGCCCCTGAGCTTCCCGCACGATACTGCGTAGATTGTCCTGTACCAGCGTCGAAAACACGATCGGCCGCAGCGTATCCGCGTCACCAGCCGCGTTTATCCGGGCGACTGCTTCTTGCGCCTTGTCATCGGAATCTATAAATGGCAAAGTCACCTGCCGAAATTCCTGGCCGTTGAACTGAGTCAGCAAACTGTGCCCGAGTGTCTCGGCAGTCACGCCGGTCTGGTCCGAAAGAAAGAAAACAGTGCGTTCAGTCATATTTAGCAGTCTCGTCCGGTCGCCGCGATCCATATCGCCGCGAATCTCCTTTTCGAAATACGATTGTCCAGTTCCTGTAATGGAACACAAGGGAGCCTAGTTTGGAACCATACGTCATCAAGCTCGCCGAGCTTGGAATGAGTGATGTGGAGCGCGTCGGCGGCAAGAACGCTTCGCTGGGCGAAATGATAAGCAACCTCAACGGCCTGGGAGTGACCGTCCCCGGAGGATTTGCGACGACGGCGACAGCCTACCGCGATTTTCTCAGTGCTGACGATCTCGACGCACGAATCAAGTCGCTCCTGGATGATCTCGACGTCGACGATATTGAAGCATTGACGTCCGCCGGACGCCGGATCCGCGAATGGATCCTCAACACGCCTCTGCCCGAGCGCCTGATGGCTGAGATTCGCAGCGCCTGGGATGAAATGAGCGCCGGCGAAGACATAGCTGTGGCTGTTCGTTCATCTGCGACAGCCGAGGACCTCCCGGACGCATCGTTTGCAGGCCAGCAGGAAACCTTCCTCAATGTCCGCGGCCTGGATCACCTCAACGACGCCCTGCACCAGGTGTTCGCGTCGCTTTTCAATGACCGGGCGATCGCGTACCGCGTGCACCAGGGATTCGATCACAGCCAGGTTGCTCTCTCGGTGGGCGTGCAGACGATGGTTCGCAGCGATGTCGGCGCGTCGGGCGTAATCTTTACGCTCGACACCGAGTCCGGATTTCGAGAAGCAGTTTTCATCACCTCCTCTTACGGTCTCGGCGAAACCGTCGTACAGGGCGCAGTAAATCCCGACGAGTTCTATGTCTACAAGCCGGCGCTCCGTGATGGCAAGTTCCCGATACTTCGCAAGACCCTTGGAGGCAAGGCCATCAAGATGATCTACAGCGACGACCTGCAGCCGGGAAAGACGGTCGCAACGGTCGACGTCGACGAGGCGGATTCGCACCGTTTCTCGTTAAGCGAGGAGGAGATCATAGAACTCGCCCAAATGGCCGTAACGATTGAAGATCACTACCAGCGTCCGATGGATATCGAATGGGGCAAGGACGGTACCGACGGCAAGATCTACATCCTCCAGGCACGCCCGGAGACCGTGCAGAGCCGAAGCGGCCGGACCATACAGCGTTTCACCCTCAAAGGGCGCTCGGACGTCATCATCAAGGGCCGCAGCATCGGCCAGAAGATCGGATCGGGCACAGCGCGTGTGATTCGCGACGTCAGCGAGATGAATCGCGTACAGAACGGTGACGTGCTGGTCTCGGACATGACGGATCCGGACTGGGAACCTGTCATGAAGCGAGCGGCGGCCATCGTCACCAATCGCGGCGGCCGCACGTGTCATGCGGCGATAATCGCGCGGGAACTCGGAATTCCGGCGGTTGTGGGCTGTGGCGACGCGACGGACGTGATCAGCGACGGCGCCGAGGTAACGGTGAGTTGCGCCGAAGGCGACGAGGGAATGGTTTACGCAGGTCGGCTGGAATACGAGAGGACCAGGATCGAGCTGGATTCGCTACCCGACATTCCCGTAAAGATCATGATGAACGTGGGCAATCCCGACCGCGCATTCGATTTCGCGAATGTGCCGAACAGGGGCGTCGGTTTGGCACGACTCGAATTCATCATCAACCGCATGATCGGCGTACATCCCCAGGCGCTGCTCGAATACGAGTCACTCGATGACTCGACGCGCAAGGCGGTGGACGAGCAGATGGCCGGCTATGATGACCCCGTAAGTTTCTTTGTCGATCGACTCGCTGAAGGTGTATCGACAATCGCCGCCGCGTTTGCGCCGGAGCCGGTAATCGTGCGCATGTCGGACTTCAAGTCGAACGAATACGCCAATCTCATCGGCGGCGATAAGTATGAACCGGATGAAGAAAATCCGATGCTGGGTTTCCGCGGCGCTGCGCGCTATGTCGCCGACAGTTTTCGGCCCTGCTTCGAGATGGAATGCACGGCGATCCGCAAGGTGAGAAACGACATGGGCCTGACGAACGTCCAGGTCATGATTCCTTTCGTACGTACGGTCAAGCAGGCCAAAGACGTCGTCGAACTGATGGCCGAGAACGGTCTCGAGCGTGGCAAGGACGATCTTAAAATCATCATGATGTCGGAGTTGCCTACCAACGCCCTGCTCGCAGACCAGTACCTCGATCACTTCGACGGCATGTCCATCGGTTCCAACGACATGACCCAGCTCGTGCTGGGGCTTGATCGTGATTCAGCGCTTGTGGCCGACCTGTTCGACGAGCGTGACGACGCTGTCAAGGCCACGCTTGCGATGACGATATCTGCCTGCAAGGCGCGGGGGAAATACATCGGAATCTGCGGACAGGGACCGTCGGATCACCCGGACCTGGCGAGATGGCTGCTCGACCAGGGTATCGAGAGCATGTCCCTCAATCCGGACAGCGTTATCGAGACGTGGCTGTTTCTCGCCGGGGAATCCGTCTGACCCGGACCGGGATCAGAATCGATCGTAGCGCGACCTGCGTTGCCAGCGGATCCGTGGCAGCCATAGCCCGAGAACCATTCCGACCACGAGCACCAGCGCTCCCGACATGAACCAGTAGCGGGTCGTCTGACTGCTCAGCTCACGGTTCTCCTGCTCGAGCGTCGCGACGCGTATTTCCTCGGCGGCCAGCTGCTCTCGCAACTGCTTGTTCTGGTTGTTGATTGCAAGGATATTGGCGGCAGTACGCTTGATTTCCGCGAGTTCCTCCTCGAGCCCACTCTTGTCACGCTCGAGCGTCTCGATCCTATTCGTGGCCGTGTCGTATTCGGAGCGAATTGCACCGAGTTGTGAGTTCAGCGAGGTGCCGCGCGACGCCTCACTGGTGAGCTGGCTCGTCAGTCTGGCAAGCTGCTCCCTGGCGGCGGGTTCGTTCATGAGGTAGCGGGTCAGCACCCAGCCCTCTGTTCCGCCTCCGGTGCGGACACGCGAATACCCGGATTCGGCATCCCTCTCCAGGACCTCGAGTTCGGTGCCGCTGTTCAGCATCAGCTCGATGGCGTTGCTCGTGGAAGGACCGCTCCGCAACGTAATTTCGAATTCATCGCTCACCCAGGCCGATTCGGCGCTGGCGGCGGTCGTAAACAACAACGCCGACAGTAGCGACGCTGCACAGCCGTTGATCATCAGTTTCATGGCGCAACTATAAGACATGGGGCTCGGCGGTTCTAGCCAAAAATCTACCAAATCAGTCGCTTAACGGCGACAATTGGGAGGGGTTCTGGTCCAGACGGCGAGCAGGTTGTTGGCTGGCATCGAGTAGACGCGTGCGATTTGCATGCCGTTCTCACCGGCCAGGACTCCCAGGTCGTCGAGATCGCGAATGCCCATGGCCTCATTGCGAGCGCGAAGTGAGGCATCGAACGCTTCGTTACTCGGCGAACTGAATGCGCCGCCGCGGCTGAAGGGCCCGTAAAGACAAAAGACGCCCGGCTCTCGCAACATGGCACCCACGAGCGCAAACATCCGACACACGGCGACGTAGCTCATGATGTGCGCGGTGTTGGCTGAGAAGACGGCATCGTATTTCTTCCCGCTCGGTTCGACGGTCAGCACATCGAAGTCCATCGGCGCCAGGACGTTTTCGAGACCTGCGTCCTCGATCCAGGCCCGGATTCCGGCATGCGACTGCTCGAGGTCACTCGTTTGCCATTCCAGATCGGGCAGCGCTGCCGCCACCGTGACCGCATGCTGACCGGTACCCGAACCGATCTCGAACAACGTCGAGCACTCTCGCAGCTCGTGCCGCAGGACGCCCAGGATAGGCGCAGCGTTCCGCGCCGCCGCCGCCGCGCAGGGCTTATCCACTAACGGGTCATCTCCGCAAACACGGACTGGTCGAAAAGTCGGTCACGGTACCAGGCCAGTTCTTCGATCGAATCCCGAATATCCGCCAGTGCGCGATGAGTCGACTCCTTGCTGAATCCTGCGGCTACTTCCGGCGCCCACTGCTGGGCCAGTATTTTGAGCGTGCTAACGTCGAGATTCCGGTAGTGAAAATAGTCCTCGAGCTCCGGCATCTCGCGCGCAAGAAATCGCCGGTCCTGGCAGATGCTGTTGCCGCACATCGGCGACGCCCCTTTCTCAACCCAGGTTGCGAGGAAATCCAGCGTCGCTTTCTCCGCTACTTCGGTACTGATTGTGCTGGCAAGCACTCGCGCAGTCAGGCCCGACTCGCCGTGCTGACGAGTATTCCACTCGTCCATCGCATCCATCGTCTCCTGCGACTGCGAAATGGCGACTACCGGGCCCTCGGCGAGTTCGTTCAGATACTTGTCGGTGACGATTGTCGCAACTTCAATTATCCTGTCGTTAACCGTATCGAGGCCTGTCATTTCCAGGTCGATCCAGATGAGATTACCGGCGGTGTCGATCAGGGGCGGACGTTCGTTCATTGCAGATCCAGTATCTACTTGCGTGGCCGTTAGTGTACAACGCGTGACGGTGCATGGTGCCGCATAGCACGGCATACTTCGACACATGCACGCCAAATGCGAACAATCATGATCCAGCAGGACGCCCTCGTCGTCGCGACCTACAGCCGCAGAATGCAGTTGCTGTTGCCCGACGGCCGCAGAGTCGAGGCACGCATCAAGGGCAAGCGTCTGAAACCGGTCTGTGGAGACCGGGTCGAAGCCGAACCAATCGCCGACGAGCCGGACTGGCTCATCACCACGATTGGCGAACGCCGGAATCAGCTGACGCGGCCGAACCTCCGCGGCAAGGTGGAGGTCCTCGCTGCCAATATCGACAGGTTGCTGGTGATGGCCGCGCCGACTCCGGAGCCTGACTGGTCCATCGTCGACCGCTACCTGTGCGCCGCGGAACTAATCGGCACGGGCGCCGTTGTCGTGTTCAACAAGAGCGACCTGACTGCCGGAGGAGCGGTGGACGAGGTCCTCGACGACTATGCGCGTATCGGCTACCCGACGGTGCGCTGCAGTGCGAGGACCAACCGCAATATCGACGCCGTTGCCGGGCTACTGCGCGACGGCGTATCAATCATTGTGGGTCAATCGGGCGTCGGCAAGTCCAGCCTGATCAATCGGCTGCGTGAGGACGATCGGCAACGCGTCGCCGCAGTCTCCGATAAGAGCGGCGAAGGGCGCCACACGACCGTCAACTCCGCCATGCTGCAATTGCCGGGTGGCGGCGCCGTGATCGACTCGCCCGGCGTGCGCGACTACGCGCCGGCCCTGCAGGCCGACGAAGTGGTCCTCGGGTACAGGGAAATCGCAGCCTCCGCCCAGGATTGCCGCTTTGCGAACTGCCGCCACCTGCGCGAGCCAGGATGCGCCGTAAAAGCGGCGGTAGACAATGGAACGATCAGCAAGCGCCGCTATGACAGTTACCGGCACCTGCTCGCGCTGACTACGAAACTGACGAGCGGTCAGTACTAGCCTGGCGGCCAGGTCATCGCCCTGCCGCCCATCAGGTGCAGGTGGATGTGAAATACGCTCTGGCCTGCTGCTTCATTGCAGTTCATGACTACGCGATAACCGTCCTCGGCGAGACCTTCGTTGGCAGCGATTCTTGCCGCCGTCAGGAACAATTCGCCGACAAGGGATGCATCGCCGTCCTGCAGGTCATTCATCGTGGCTACGTGACGCCGCGGTATCAGCAATATGTGTGTGGGCGCTATCGGATTGATATCGCGGAACGCGATGAGCGACTCGTTCTCGTAAACGATATCGGCGCCCAGGTCTCCATTGACTATTTTGCAGAAAAGACAGTCGTGTTCACTCATAAGTTTCCCCTATTCGACCAGGCGGCGTCCGTAGAATGCGTGCGACAATGTGCCGCCATCCACGTATTCGAGCTCGCCGCCCAGCGGCACGCCATGTGCAATCCGGCTCGCCTGCACGTTGTGCCGCTCCGCCAGGTCGGCGAGATAGTGCGCGGTTGCATCGCCCTCGACCGTCGGATTCGTGGCAATGATCATTTCACCGATGCTGCCTTCCGCAAGCCGCTGCTCCAGCGTCGTCAAACCGAGTTCCTGCGGTCCGATGCCGTCAAGCGGCGACAGGTGCCCCATCAATACGAAGTACTGGCCACGAAAACCGGTCGCATCCTCGATGGCCATGACGTCTGCCGGCGATTCCACGATGCAAAGCTGCGTCTCGTCTCGCCCGCTTGCGCTGCAGATCGAGCAGAGTTCGTACTCGCTCAACATGCGGCAGCGCTTGCAGTGCCCAATGCCCTGCACTGCCTGTGATAACGCGGTGGACAAAAGCGATGCACCGTCGCGATCGCGTTCCAGCAGGTGAAACGCAATTCGCTGTGCCGACTTCTTGCCGACACCCGGCATACAACGTAATGCGTCGATCAACTGGACCAGCAATGGGGAAAAGGACATACGCTGTTCAGAATGGCAGGTTCATGCCCGGCGGTAGCGACATTCCCGAGGTCATCCCGGCAAACTTCTCCTGCACGGTTTTCTCAACCTTCGTCACTGCGTCGTTGAATGCCGCCGTGATCAGGTCCTCGAGCATCTCCTTGTCGTCGCCAATCAGGCTGTCGTCGATTTCGATGGCCTGCAGGCGATGTTGGCAGGTCATCGTAACCTTGACCATACCGCCACCCGATTCGCCCGTAACGGTTAGCGAGGCCATTTCCTCCTGGGCCTTTTTCATGTTGGCCTGCATCTGCTGGGCCTGCTTCATTAACTGACCGATACCACCTTTCATTGCTTGCTCCTTGCTAGTCGGATCGCGGCGAATCCAGCGGTTCGATCGAATCGGTCTTGAGTTCCGCGCCGAACATGTTCTTGAGTCTCTGTACGTTGGGGTCGGACTCGAGCGATTTTCGTGCCGCAGTGATTCGCTCGTCCGCCATTTGACTTTCGCGCTCGTGTGGCGTTTTGGGCGTCGATTTCGCGATACGAATATCAACGACAAGTTCCTCACCAAAATGCTTCGACAAGGCCGCCGCCAGGGCGTCCTTGCGTTGCCGGGTCAACAATGATTCAGAGCGCGGATCCAGACTTAGATACACGCTGTTACCCTCTCGCTTGTCCAACGCGCAGTTGCCAGCCAACATACGCAGCGATCCCGTCAGGCCAAGCTCGCTCATGAGTGCACCCCAGTCCGGATCCCGCCAACCCTGTGCGCCGGCTGCGGGAGCCTGCGCCGCTTTGGCGGCCGGTTTGGCGGCGGACGGTGCTGTGCCCGGCCTTGCAGCCGCTGGCTTGTCGGCGGAACTGCCTGAGCCACCGCTCGCCGCACTGTCAGCCGCGGGTTTGAAGGCAAGCATCCGGAGCAACGTCATCTCGGTGCCACTGCGCGGGTCCGGGGCCAACGGCAAATCCCGTCGGCCCGTCAGCGCGGTCTGGTAGAACAGCTGGACATCAGCCGGATCGAACAATCCCGCGAGTTCGGACAACACGCTCTCCATGATCTCGTCATCGGCGTCCGTGGAGCCGATGAGCTGGTGCACCGCGATCCGCTGCAACATTCTCGCCAGGTCCTCGAGCAACCGCGCATAGTCCGGAAATTGCTCGTCCAGCTCGGCAACCAGGTCGATGATCCCGGCAGCATCGTCTGCAGCCAGGTATCCAAGCAGCCGGACGACGTGGTCGCGGTCGATAGTGCCGAGCATCAAAGCCAGCGATTCCAGGTCGACCTTGCCACCGCAATAGGCAATCGCCTGGTCGAGCAGGCTGAGGGCATCCCTGAGGCTGCCGTCGGCCGCACGGGCCAGCATCGCAAGCGCAGGCGTTTCGGCTTCTATGCCTTCGGCATCGCAGATATGCGCCAGCCGGTCCTGAATCAGCTTCGGCGTCAGGCGCTTGAGGTTGAACTGCAGGCAGCGGGACAGGACCGTCACCGGCAGCCGCTGCGGGTCCGTGGTTGCCAGCAGGAATTTTACGTGCGGCGGGGGTTCCTCGAGTGTCTTCAGCAACGCGTTGAATGAACTGGTCGACAACATGTGCACCTCGTCGATGAGGTAGACCTTGTAGCGCCCTCTCGAGGGGGCATACTGCACGTTGTCGAGCAAGTCTCGAGTGTCGTCAACCTTGGTCTTGGATGCGGCATCGACCTCGATGAGATCCACGAAACGCCCCTCGTCGATCTCCCTGCACGCACCGCACTCCCCACAAGGTTCGGACGTTACGCCCTTCTCACAATTGAGGGCTTTCGCCAGGATTCTCGCGATCGTCGTCTTGCCGACACCCCGGGTGCCCGTGAACAGGTAGGCGTGGTGAAGGCGACCGGAGTCGAGCGCATTAACCAGCGCTTTCAGCACATGCTCCTGTCCGACCGTGTCCGCGAAGGTTTTTGGCCGCCATTTCCGGGCCAAAACGAGATAGCTCATAGCGAAACCAAGAGACGTAGACCGCCACCACTAAAGGTCAGCCAGTGTAACGCACCGACCTCCCGCCGCAAGGGGCAAACCGCGACCCATTCTGAGGTGAAAAAGCGGAGTGGCCCGCGCCAGCGAGTCCCCGGCACCCAGCGTCACCGCTACCGCTGCTCCCTTCCGGGCCTGACGGAGTTCACGGCTGGCCGTCGCGGGGAAGCCGACGCGGACCGGCCGCGATTATGGCCGCTCTGCGGCGCGGATACAACGCGAGGCTCAGAATGCATGCGAGAGTTTCAGGAGCAGATAGCCGCCATAGAGTGCCAGGACGGTGATCGCCTCGCCCTTCTGGATGCCGCGTTTCCGGACGAAGAACACCAGCACGATCAGCGTCAGGAAAAACAGGAATGGCAGATCGTAGCGCAGTAAATTTCCATCGAAGCGCAGAGTCGAGATCACCGCAGCCGCTCCCACCGGCACAAGCGTGTCGAATATGTTGCTGCCGATGAGATTGCCCACCGACATCCGCGCTCGCTTCCTGATCGCCGCGCCAACCGATATGGAAAGCTCCGGAAGGCTCGTACCCAGGCCGATGATAATGACCGCGACGAAACTCTCGCTGATATTTAGCGCGGCTGCCACGGCGATGGCCCCACTAACCGTAAGTTCGGCACAGATTCCCACAATGGCGAGGCCGACCGCGAGGTACAGCCAGGGTTTTGCCGTACCGATTAGCCCGTCCACCCCGTCCGGGCCGGCACTCTTTCGCCGATCACCGAACAGCGCCGCAAAGTAGACGAAATAGACGACCAGTAGCGCGATTCCCTCGGTCCTCGACACAGCGCCATCAAAACCGAAGATGCCGAGGAGCAAGGCCGAGCCGAGCAGTACGCTGCCGTGCTGAAAAACCACGCTCCGCGGTAAAGTCAGGTAGGACAACAAAGCCGCGGTGCCCAACACGAAACCGATCTGACCGAGTGAACTGCCAATCGCCGTGCCGACAATGACGTCGGACGCATCGCCAGCTCGCAGGTTGATGACCGCACCATCAATTGCAATGGCCAGCTCTGGAAGATCGCTCCCGATCGACAGGATGGCGACGCCAACGATGAAATCGGATACACCGAGCCGGGACGCAACGGTGACAGCGCCCCGGATGGTCAGCTCCGTCCCGTACCAGAGACCCGCCAGGCCCAACAGCAGCGACAGATAGTCCAATCGACTGCCCCTTTACTCCTCGGTGCGCGCGCCGGCGCTTTGCTCACGTATCGCCTTGAACTCGGAACCCGCTTTCCACTGCGGCCAGCGCCGCGAGTTGCCCAGCTCTTCGATGATCGTCCGGATTAACTCGATGTCCTGGGCAGCACCACGCAGATCCCAGTCCGGATCCCAGGCGTCGCAGGTCTGGTGGTAACAATTGCCGATGTAATCTGCAATCCACTGCTCGCCCGCCTGCCGACCGCCCTCGACGAGGTCGGCGGCGCCCGCAATCTGCATGATTAACAGCACCGGTACGCCACCCCTGGCCATGGGAAAGTGATCGGCCCGGTAAAAAAGTCCGTTCTCCGGCAGGCTCTCGGGGGTAACGCTGCGCCCCTGGGCTGCTGCAGCGCGAGCAAGATCGTCTTCGAGTTCGCTCTGACCCTCGCCAACGAGTACCACGTCACGAGCAGGACCGGCTGTATTGAGAATATCGAGGCTCAGGTTGGCGGCCGTCTTCTCCAGCGGATAGATGGGATCTCTCGCGTAGGCGTCAGAGCCCAGCAGGCCGCTTTCCTCGGCCGTCCAGGCCGCGAAGATCACGCTGCGCTGGAGCGGAGGCCCGGATTTCAGGACACGGGCAATCTCCAGTACACCGGCGATACCCAGCGCGTCATCGTTGGCGCCCGGCCGTACCGTTCGGCCCTGCTCGTCGGGTTCACCGACACCGTATGCGTCCCAGTGGGCTGCGACCATCAGTAACTCGTCTGGATGTTCCTTACCCGGCAGTATCGCGAGGACGTTGCTGCTCTCGAAATGCTCGACGGAAACCGAAATATCCGCTGCGAAACGCGCGCTACCCAGTTCGAATGCCTGGAAATCGGGACTGCGTGCCGCGATTCGAAGTTCCTCGAGATCGTAGCCAGCGCTACCCATCAACGCTGCGGCAGCCTCCCCGTGCAGCCACCCCTGCAGCATGACCGGCGGTTTCCCGGCGCTGGCAGAGGCTACGGCGTAGTTCTCGCCTGGCGAGGATGATGCGACGTTCCAGCCGTAGCCCGCCGCTTCGGTCTCGTGAATTACCAGCGCAGCCGCTGCTCCCCGGCGCGCCGCTTCCTCGAACTTGTAGGCCCAGCGGCCGTAGTAGGTCATTCGCCGGCCGCCGAATCGGCCGGCAACGGGCTCTCCCGGCTCAGCAGCAAAATCCGGATCATTGACGAGATACAGAGCGACCTTGCCTTCAAGGTCGACGTCACCATAGTCGTCCCAGTCCCTTTCTGGCGCGTAGGCGCCAAAACCCACGAACACGACAGGCGCATCGATCGCAATTGAGTCGACCGCGCGCACGGTACTTGCTTCGATGTCCAGCTTTTGCTCAAGGGGCTGCGGCTCGCCATCAACGACGAAGCGGAGGTTTGCCGGGCCCCGGAACAGCGTATGGATCAGCGGCACGTCGTGTGTCCACCCACCGTCGATGCCACCAGGCTCGAGGCCCAGCTCGCTGAACTGCCGGACAAGGTACTCGACCGTCTTTCTGCCGCCCGGTGTCCCGGGCGCTCGCCCCTCGTACTGATCGGATGCAAGCTCCCTGACGATTGACGACAGTCGTTCAGTTTCGATTCGAGGTGAGGCCTCTCTGGCGGCCTCGTCACCACCGTCACATGCAGCGAATGCCCCAATGATTGGCAATACCGTCCATGCGCGCAGCCTCATTCGATCACCTCTTCCTCTTGTCTGGATCACTATGCATGTTGCATGCGAAGAGAATCGTGCGCAACGAAAAGCGGCGAGCATCGCTCGCCGCTCTTGTTAGCTGTAGTCAGGCCCGTTCAGTCGTTGTCAGCCGCCCTGCGCCGGTTGGTACCCAGGTACACCCGTGACGAATCGCAGTCAACCTTGCCAGCGAACAACTCCTCAGCTTTCTTCCAGCCACTTTCGTTGTACTGATCGTAGTCGACACCCTGATCTTCCAGATTTTGCCACGCCGAGATGAATTTGAAATCAAATTCTTCGCCGCCACCGCCGTACGCCGGGAAGAATACCCACATACCGGAGGTCGAGCCATGCCCGGAACGGTACTCCGCCCATGAGCTCAATGCGGGCGATATATCTCCGAAAGTCGTTCCTTCGGCCAGGTTGCAATCCGAAAACGATACTACGATGTTCGAAGGATCGCTGCGCTCCGGCGGTGTCTTGTATTTCAGAACCGCGAAGTTGGCGTGAATGTCGCAGCTCCAGACTTCGTTAAACTCGTTCAGGACATCGCCGCCGGTAGCGATCCATCTGTCCTGCGCCCGACCCAGCATTTTCGCGCTGTCCGAACCTCCCAGCCAGATGACGTCAAACTCCTGGTCGGGACCAGAGTAGTAAGGCACCAAAGTCCAGCCCGAGTAATCCTGCAAACCCTGCTCGTCGGCCCATGCGTTCCATTTGTCGACGACCTTGTCGAGATCGGCCGGACCCTTGCCTTCGTTGTATTTGCAGGCAAACAGTTCGACTGGCGTTGCGGGATCCGGCCCGTCCGAAGATTCTTCATGGCTGTCCGCGATGGCTGTTCCGCACAGCAGCAAAGCGCCGCTAAAGAGCGAGATCAAGATCTTTTTCATTTCTGTCCCCTATTTTTTTATTGTATCGGCGGGCCAGATGCCCTGCCTTATGTCCGAGTATAAATGTTTTCCGAGAGCCCGTACAAAAGTCCGCCGGGCGAGATAGGCCTGTCGCTTTACGATCACCATCCCGTATCAATAAGCACATTCCAGAATTGACTACGTCTGCTCTCGTAGGACAATGTGTTTGTTGATAAAGGCAAACCTGACCAAAGTCAGTGACGCAAAGCCACGGATCCTCGCCTCCTCCGAGAAGTCATCTATAGCTCGTCGAAGGACACCAAGATAGCCGGGCTACCGCAGCTGGAAGTTATTTTCCTCGTCGGGAGAAAGTCATGACTACCAATGTTGCCGATTTTGTCTTACACATTGACGAGACTCTGCCGCCTGATCAGTTGAAGACCATCGAAAGTCACATTATGGGCGTGGGCGGTGTATTGACGGCGTCTAACCGGGATGACAAGCCTCACCTCATCCTGGTCACTTACGATCCACAGAAAGTGAAGTCGCACGATATTCTCGTAAAAGTCGAGAGTGAGGGAGTTCATGCAGAATTAATAGGCCTGTAAAGCCCGGCCAGTCTCCCGGTCGGGCTAATCAAGTTGTGACAGGAACGAAATGCCGCCGCGGACAATCTTCGCCAGTGAGGGTTACCTGGGACGGGGGAAGAGGTTTAAGTGCTACTTGGCTAACCGCAAACTCGTCATGCTGCACATGAACGGGGATGCGATTGATTTTGGCGGTAAGCAGCATGTCTGCCATCCGTTCGACGCTAGCTGTACAGGTTGGGCTAGCAGATTTGTTACCGTTACCGTTCCCGACGTCACATGAGTCGATCATGAACCATGGGCTAACTCCATTCACATCGCATTTGAACTCGTAAATGGAAGGATCAGGGTCCAAGAGTGTGAAGCGAATGGAGCCGTCATCGTTAAAGCTAAGGGCTTCGATATACTTTGCGCCAGGATTCCAGCCCCCGCCGAGAATGAACCAGCCAACATCACAAAGCTCACAGTAATCAAGAATAAATTTCGCGTCATTGCCATTTCTCCCTACTTTTTCATTGCTTATCCGAATTGCGGACTGTAGAAGTACCTTGTTGGCGGATATCCCGCCAAACCATTAAAGAAAGGAATGTTTATGAAGAAAGTAAGAAACGAACTACCGACTCGTCTCGAAGCTGGCGGTGTCTGCTTTCAGGGGCAGGACTGGGGCGATATTAACGTCTCTCGCGTCCGGCTCCCTGCTGGTGCAGACGCCGCTCCGCTGCTCGAGGGATTGCCGGACAATTTATGCCAGTGCCCTCACTGGGGAACCGTGGTCAAAGGTTCCATTCATGTGACCTATGCAGACGGCACTGAAGAAACGGTAAACGCCGGCGAGGTTTATTACTGGCCGCCAGGACACACGGTTAGAGTTGACGAGGATTACGAGGCAATTGAGTTCAGCCCGAGCGACCAAATGGGTGAACTTATGAATCATCTAGAAGCCAAATTGAAAGGCTGAATGGGCTCAGTGCATGAACGCAAAGGGCCCTACCTGAGTCGGGGCCCTTTGCCCTTCAACGGAGGTCGCTCCTGGCCGAAAGCAGCGGTTCAGAAATCCGCGTTTTGGCTTGCTCGAATGACCCCGTGTGAGTAAAACGGACAGTCGGGACCCTGGTTCTGGTTCGGTCAAGTGACGGAGAGGGGGGGGTCAGCTCGCTCTCTCCGCAAGCTCCCTGCTGACTGGCCGCTACGCGGCTGCGTCGGTCGAACAGGGGCCTCATCCTCCACCGATCGGTGCCGCATGCGCGTCCGATACGAGCGCATCGACGTTACTGCCGGTCAGTGCCTGCAGGAATGCCAGCAAGTCCTCGATCTCCGCATCGCTCAGTCCAAGAGGTGTAATCCGGGGGTCGAGCAGCTCGTTCGGCACGCCGCCACGGTTATAGAACCGCAATACGGCGCGTAGCGTCGTTATTGAACCATCGTGCATATACGGCGACGTCAACGCAACGTTGCGAAGCGTGGGCGTGCGGTAACGCCATCGGTCCACGGGTTGTCTCGTTACCTCGTGGCGGCCCAGGTCGCTGAAACTTCTTGTTGCCGTCGTCTCTGCGAGATCAGACTCCACACGCCCGGTCTGTCCCGGGGCCAGCAGCACGTCAATTTCCAGGTCGTCGGTCCTCATTGCGGCGAATAACCGTCCACGTCAACCGTTAGCCTGAAACGACGGTTGGCCTGCCGTCCATTGCGTTCTCGGAATTGGAAAAAATCTTCGGCGCTGGGTATGGTGATCTGCGAGGCATCATATCGGCCGTTTCTGAACAATCCGGACCGAACCCGTTTTCGGCCTCTCAAATACCACAGGCGACATAATCGATGAGCACGAGCACCGATCCAGTCACTCCAGAGCCCGTCCTGTTGCGCAGCGATGACCACGGAATTGCCACGCTAACGCTCAATCGACCGGCTAAATACAATGCATTGTCCGAAGAATTGTTGGCCAGCATGCAGTACGAACTGGATCAGATCGCTAAGGATGAAACACTACGAGTCGTAATTATTGCCGCCCAAGGCAAGGCGTTTTGTGCGGGCCATGATCTAAAAGAAATGCGGGCCAGCGAAGACCGTGCCGTCCACAAGGCGCTTTTCGACCAGTGTGGACGCATGATGATCAGTATTAACCGCTTGCCGCAACCAGTCATTGCGCAGGTGCATGGAATCGCCACGGCCGCCGGTTGCCAGCTGGTTGCTAACTGCGACCTGGCGGTGGCAGACGAAGACGCTCGATTCGCTGTCTCGGGCATCAACTTCGGCTTGTTTTGCTCGACCCCGGCGGTGCCTCTGAGTCGCAACCTGTTGCGTAAACAGGCGATGCAAATGCTGCTTACGGGGGACTTCATATCGGCAGGGGAAGCGAAGGCATTTGGCCTGGTCAACGAAGTTGTCGCGGCAGCAGAACTCGAATCGGCGACGCATGCGCTGGCGGCAAAAATAGCAGCCAAATCTGCGCACTCGATCAGGCTCGGCAAGGACATGTTTTACAAGCAACTACCGATGGATCTGGCCGATGCGTATGCCTATGCGAGCGAACGCATGGCCTGCAATATGGATTCGCACGACGCGCGCGAGGGCATCGACGCCTTCATTCAGAAGCGAAAACCCGAGTGGGAGAACAGATAGCGTCGCGTCATGGCAAACTCGCAGTACTCGGCCGATCTCGATAAGAATGCGGCCAACTATTCGCCGCTTTCACCGCTGACTTTTATCGAGCGGGCCGCAGCGGTTTACCCTGAGCGTTGTGCCCTCGTCTACAATAATTCGCGACGCAGTTGGCGCGAAACCTATCGCCGCAGTTGCCGGTTTGCCAGCGCCCTGCGGCAACACGGCGTCACGAAGGATGACACCGTCGCAGTGATGCTGCCCAACGTGCCGGCGATGTATGAGACTCATTTCGCCGTTCCGATGGCGGGCGCGATAATTCACGCGCTCAACATTCGCCTCGACCCGGATGCGATAGCTTTTCAGCTCGAACACAGCGGTGCCCGCGTCTTGCTAACGGACCCCGAGTACGCAACGGCGGTGGCAGCGGCCCTGGAGCAGCTCGACGATAAGCCGCTCGTGATCGATGTCGATGATCCCGCGTTCAAAGACGGCGAGCGGATTGGTGACTTTGAATACGAAGACTTCCTGGCGACCGGCGATGCCGAATTTGCCTGGGAGTTGCCGCATGACGAATGGCAGGCGATTGCGCTCGGCTACACATCGGGTACTACCGGCAACCCCAAGGGCGTCGTCACCCATCATCGCGGTGCGTATCTGAACGCAGTCTCGAACATCCTCGCCTGGAACATGGGCACTCACCCGGTCTACCTCTGGACCCTGCCGATGTTTCACTGCAATGGCTGGTGCTTCCCGTGGACGATCGCTGCCCTGAATGGCACTAGCGTCTGTTTGCGCGATGTCCGTGACTCGGCGATTTTTGATGCCATCAGGCAAAACCGGGTCACGCACCTGTGTGGCGCACCCATCGTACTAAATCTGATGGCGAATGCCGGCGATGAACTGACGAAGGTAGTCGATCGTCCGATCAACGTAATGACAGCCGGCGCCGCGCCGCCGCCGGCGGTCCTCGAAGCCATGGCCCGGCTTAATTTCAATGTAACTCATACTTACGGACTGACCGAAGTCTATGGTCCCGCCGTAGTCTGTTCCTGGCATGAGGACTGGGATCAGCTGCCGATGCGCGATCAGTCGCAACTCAAGGCACGCCAGGGAGTGCGTTACCCCATGCTCGAAGAACTCATCGTGGCAGACCCCGAGACGCTGGAGCCAGTGCCGAAAGACGGGAAGACCATCGGCGAGATCATGTTCCGCGGCAATATTGTGATGAAAGGCTACCTCAAGAACCCCGAGGCAACCGCTCAGGCTTTTGGGGGCGGTTATTTCCACTCCGGTGACCTCGCGGTCTGCCACCCCGACGGCTATATCGAGATCAAGGACCGCGCCAAGGATGTGATCATCTCGGGCGGCGAGAACATTTCGAGTATCGAGGTCGAGGCGACACTTTATAGCCATCCCGCCGTACTCGAGGCCGCTGTCACGGCGATGCCGGACGAAAAATGGGGTGAGACGCCCTGCGCGTTCGTCGACCTCCGCAGCGATGCCGGAGCGATCAACGAGCAGGAGCTCATCGATTTTTGCCGCGATAACATGGCGCACTTCAAAGCACCGCGCAGAGTCGTGTTCGGACCATTGCCCAAGACATCGACCGGTAAGATCCGCAAATTCGAGCTGCGCGAAAGGGCCGGACGCTTATGACCGACCTCGACGCGTCGCGGCGTATCCTCACGGACTACAAACGCGTTGCGATCGTAGGACTCTCGACCGACCCGTCGCGACCCAGCAACCACGTCGCCAGGTACCTGCTCGAAAAAGGTTTCGAGGTGACCCCGGTCAATCCAAAATACGACGAGATACTCGGGCATCGGTGCTACCCGGATCTGAGCGCAATACCGACGCCAGTGGATATCGTGAATCTGTTTCAGCGCTCGGAGCGCGTTCCGCCGTTCGTCGATGCTGCAATCGACATCGGCGCCAAGGTCATCTGGATGCAGCTCGACATCGCGCACGAGGAAGCGGCAGAAAAGGCACGTGCCGCCGGGCTCGAAGTGGTCATGAATCGCTGTATCAAGATCGACTACGCGCGACTTCTCGATGACCTTGACCTGCCTGCACAATCTGGTCCAGTTGTTAAGTTAGTCTAAGCGGCTTTTTGGCCTGTTTCCATACTTCGTTTTCTATCGTTCGGTAGCACG
>JAACFJ010000045.1 GCA_009937505.1 Gammaproteobacteria bacterium | reverse complement strand
TATATATAAGGCTCATTGCGCAGGGGCGTTTTGGCGACGCCTATATCGAGAACCGCAAGTCGAATGTGTTTCCGGGAATACTCGGACGCGTCTGCGACCGGCCGTGCGAGCCGGCTTGCCGCCGCGGACGCGTCGACGAGAAGCCGGTCGCGATCTGCCGGCTGAAACGTGTCGCGGCCGATCATCGCGAGGACATCACCGAACGCCTGCCGAAAGGGGCGGCGAAAGACAACGGCAAGAAGGTGGCGCTTATCGGCTGCGGCTGTGCATCGCTGAGCGTCGCCAACGATCTTCGGCCGCTCGGCTATGACGTCACTATTTTCGAGGCGCTCGAGACGACGGGCGGGTTGATGCGTACCAACATTCCGCGCTTCCGCCTGCCGCCAGAGGTTCTTGACGAAGAGATCAACTACGTAATCGGCATGGGCGTCGACCTGAAAATGAATCACCGTATCGAGAGCATGAAGGAACTGCTCGACAGCGGCGAGTTCGACGCGGTGTTCGTCGGCACAGGGGCACCGCGGGGCAGGAACCTCGAAATTCCGGGGCGCTACGACAGCGACCGCATTCACATCGGCATCGACTGGCTCGAGTCGGTTGCCTTCGAACATATCAAGGAGATCGGCAAGCGCGTGCTGATCATCGGTGTCGGCAATACGGCCATGGACTGCTGCCGCACATCACTGCGCCTCGGCGCTAACGACGTCAAGGTGATGGCTCGCAAGCCGCGCGGGTTCTTCAAGGCATCTGACTGGGAACTGGAGGACGCCGAAGAAGAAAACGTGGAAATCCTCGTCAATCACTCGCCGAAAGAGTTCGTGATCGAGGATGGCAAACTCGTCGGAATGACCTTCGAGCTGATGGAGTATGCGGTTGGCGAAGACGGCCGCATCGACCGCGGCACGGTCGCCGGCGAAACGACGATTGCCTGTGACGACGTCATTCTGGCCATCGGTCAGGACAATGCGTTTCCGTGGATTGAGCGCGACATCGGTATCGAATTCGACGAGTGGGACTGTCCCGTCGTCGACGAGACCACGATGATGTGTACCCGGGAAGGGGTTTTCTTTGGTGGCGATTCGGCGTTCGGTCCGAAGAACATCATCTGGGCGGTCGCACACGGTCACGAAGCCGCCATCTCGATTCACAAGTACTGCCACGGTGAAGATATTGCCAACCGCATGCCGAGGGGTATCAACCTCCTGTCGCAGAAGATGGGCATGCACGAGTGGAGCTATTCGAACGACTTCGATCCTGCCGAGCGCCGCATCATGCCGCACGTGGAACTCAAGGAACGATTCAAGAAGCTCGATATCGAGGTCGAACTGGGTTTCACGGTGGAGCAGACGATCCAGGAAGTCGAACGTTGCCTGAACTGCGACATACAGACCGTATTCGCAGCCAAGCTCTGTATCGAATGTGACGCGTGCATCGATATCTGCCCGGTCAACTGCCTGACGATCACTCACAATGGCGACGAAGCAGACCTGCGTACGAGGCTTTCCGCGCCCGCAGAGAACCCGGAGCAGGATCTTTATGTGTCCGACGCGCTGCCTCATACGTCGCGGGTCATGGTCAAGGATGAGGATATCTGCGTGCATTGCGGCCTGTGTGCCGAGCGCTGTCCGACGGGTGCGTGGGACATGCAGAAATCGCAGGTACTTATCCCGTACGCGGAGGACGAGGCATCCGAAGCGCAGCCGAAGAAGGCTGGCGTAAGCGCTGCCTGAGCCAAGGGTTATCGAGTGGCTGGAACCAACGACATCGTCATCAAGATCGCCACGGTGAACGGGACCGGTTCGGCGAGCGCAAACGGCCTGTTGCGCAAAGCCATCTTCCGGATGGGCGTCCCCGTCGTCGGCAAGAATTATTTCCCGTCGAATATCCAGGGGCTGCCTACCTGGTACGAGATCCGGGTGACGAAGGACGGCTACCAGTCACGCTCGGATCGCGTCGACATCATGGTTGCGATGAACGTCCAGACCTATATCCAGGATATGGCCGCCGTTGCGCCGGGCGGATGGCTGATTTATGACTCGACGTGGCCGCGTGGCAGGCAGCTGGACCGGGACGACATTACGGTCATCGGCGTGCCGCTGTCGCGATTGTGCAACGAGCGATTCGACGGCGTACGTACGCGAATCCTGATGAAAAATATCGCGTATGTCGGAGTGATCGCCGCCCTTACGAATATCGACCTCGAAGTCATCAAGGGTTTGCTCGAAGAGACGTTTGCCGAGAAGCAGCATCTTATCGCGGCGAACATGGAAGCGATCCACCTCGGGTATGACTATGCGGTGGAAAATTTCAGCGGGCCAACGCCGCCGCGGGTCGAGAAGATGGACGCGACGCGCCGGCATATCGTCATCGACGGAAACACGGCTTCGGCCCTGGGTTGCGTCTATGCGGGGGCCACCGTCGGGGCCTGGTACCCGATCACACCGTCGACGTCGCTGATGGATGGTTTCCGGGCGTTTTGCGCGGAGTATCGCATCGATCCGGAGAGCGGCAAGCGGACCTATGCGATCATCCAGGCTGAAGACGAGCTCGCAGCAATTGGCATGGTATTCGGAGCCAGCTGGATGGGCGCGCGCGCGTTTACGCCGACCAGCGGCCCGGGTATTTCGCTGATGAGCGAGTTCATCGGTTACGGCTACTACGCGGAAATACCGGCCGTGATTTTCAACGTGCAGCGTACCGGGCCCTCGACGGGTATGCCGACCCGGACCCAGCAGTCGGATATCCTGAGTTGCGCCTATGCATCGCATGGCGACACGAAGCACGTGCTGCTGTTCCCGGCCGATCCCCATGAATGTTTCACGATGGCGCCGCAGGCGTTCGACCTTGCGGACCGCCTGCAGACTCCCGTAATGGTCCTGTCCGACCTCGATATCGGCATGAACGACTGGATGGTTCCGGAGTTCGAGTGGGACGAGAGTTACGTTCACGATCGGGGCAAGGTTCTCTCGGCGGAAGATATCGAGGGGATGGAGGCGTTTTATCGTTACCTCGATGTTGACGGCGATGGAATACCGTATCGCACGCTGCCGGGCACGCACCCCAAGGGATCGTACTTCACGCGTGGCTCCGGGCACACGAAGTACGGCGCGTATACAGAGAACGCGACAGATTACCAGGAAGTCATCGATCGGCTGGACGTGAAGTGGGAGACGGCCCGCCAACTCGTGCCGGAACCGGAAATCGCGTACTCGAAGTTCAATAACGCGGCCATTCTCACGGTTGGCAGCGGAAACGGCGCCTGCAAGGAAGCCCTCGACCGGCTTGGCGAGCAGAATGTCGGACTGAATTATTGCCGCGTCAAAGCCTTCCCGTTCAGTGAGGCTGTCAGGGAGTTCATCGACAAGCACGAGGTTGTTTACGTCGTCGAACAGAATCGCGACGCGCAGCTGCGTGCATTGCTGATTCTCGATTTCGACCTGCGACCGGACAAACTGGTGTCGTTGTTGCATTACAACGGCATTCCGATGAACGCAGGGTTCGTCGTCGACAAGGTTCTCGAAGAAATATCCAAAGGTCGCGCCGCATGAGTTACATTGCCAAACCGCGTATTTCCCATCCCAGTATTCGCAAGAACAAACTGGGCCTGACGTCACGCGATTACGAGGGCGCCGTGTCGACCTTGTGTGCCGGATGCGGGCACGACTCGGTAACCGCCGCGATCATCCAGGTCGTATTCGATCTCGATATCGAGCCGCACATGCTTGCAAAGATGAGCGGTATTGGCTGTTCGTCAAAGACCCCCGCCTATTTTGTTCAGCAGTCGCACGGTTTCAATTCCGTGCACGGACGCATGCCGTCGGTAACCACCGGCGCCAACACCGCTAATCGCCACCTGACGTACATCGGAGTTTCCGGGGACGGCGATTCGCTGTCGATCGGGGTGGGGCAGTTCGTGCACGCGATCCGCCGCAACGTGAACATGTGCTACATCATCGAAAACAACGGTGTGTACGGGCTGACCAAGGGACAGTTTTCGGCGTCCGCCGATATCGGAAGCAAACCGAAGAAGGGGCTGCCGAACCAGCAGGAACCGATCGATCCCGTCAGCACGGCGCTCAGTCTCGGCGCGACCTATATCGCGCGCAGCTTCTCCGGCGACAAGGCTCAGCTCGTGCCGCTCATAAAGGGGGCACTGCTGCACAAGGGTTTTTCACTGGTCGATATCATCAGCCCGTGTGTGACTTTTAACGATCACGAAGGGTCGACGAAGAGTTATGCGCACACCCGGGAGTTCTACAATCACGTCGTCGACGTGGACTACATAGCGCCGTTCGAAGAGATCACGGCAGAGTACGAACAGGGTTCCTCAATGCCCGTCGTCATGCATGACGGCAGCAAGATCATGCTGCGAAAGATCGACGCGGATTACGATCCGACGAGTCGTGCGGGAGCTTTCAAATACCTGCGTGAGCGATTCAATGCCGGGGAGATCGTTACCGGGCTCTTGTATATCGACGACGAGCGCAAGGAAATGCACGACTTGATGGGCAACGTCGATACGCCGTTTGCAGAGTTGCCGATGGAATCGCTGCGGCCGCCGCAAGGTGAGCTGGAGAAGATCCTTAAACGTTACCGCTAATTAACCGGGCGCCCGTCTGGCGCCCGGCCCGCCTGTTTCAGTCCCAAAGCCTCGTCCACCAGGGAGTCGGCTTGTCCGGCTGCGGGTCGCCGGGGAAGTCCAGCCTGGCGCGGATGTCGTCAATGTCCCAGCCAGTGAGACTGGCAAGCTGTTGCGCCTCACGCTCCTGGCGCTTCCTTACCTCCTCATAGTACGCGGTCACGTCGCAACTGGCTTCGCCTTTCCACGGGTGACGAATCACGTAGCGTCCCTGGAAGTTCTGGCGGTCGCCGGTTTCCTGGAACACCAGGTCTTCCGGAAAATGTTCGCGATCGTATCTGACGTGTAGCCGGGTCACGAATACGTTCTGCGCGCCCGGCGGGGAGATTTTGCGCGGATTGGACTGATCGGCCAGCCAGAAAACGCCAAGACTGCGCAGCTCCTGCGCCGACAGCGGGTCGGCTGCACAGGGGTCGCACCAGGACATGTCCCATGCGTACTCGAGGAATACGCCGCGGTTGTTTTCGACTGCCGTCTGACGCGCGAACATATCCCGGTAGAAGTCTGCAAAGTCGGTTTTTACGAACGCCGGCACTTCCATGTTGCTGGGTAGCTTTACTGTACGGTAGTTGGTGGTTTCCACACGTCCGGTACGGGTCAGGGCGTAAACATAGAGGTCCTGTTGCTGTTTTGCGTTAAGCGTGCCGAGGCGGATAGGCAGCATGAACTTGTTGCTTTCATAGGCAACCTGCAATGGACGAAGGTAGGTATAGCCGGTTTTTTTCTGCTCCTCGACATTGACTTTCGCGACGAAGAAACGCATGTCCTGCTTCAGGTAGCTTCCGACGACCTTGTCGGCACCGCGCGGGACCCGGTAGCCATTGTCGTCGAGCCACTTGATCAGGCCGTCGCTTTCTTTGGCGGAGAGGATGAGAATGTCGTACTCGCCGACGGTATAGCTCGCCTCGATCGTGACGCCCTGGGAGCGAGCTTCCCTTTCCATTGCCGACTTGGACGATGGCAGCGCCGCCATGTCCTGTGACATCTCCAGCCGGCGACGAACCATGCACGGATCGGGGTCGAAGTATTCGACCAGCCGCGGTGAGGTATAGGCATCGAGATGATCGATCACTGCCTTGTCACCGACATTGATCTGGCCACGCTCGATGAACGTGGGTACCGGCACGACCACGGCGAAGTCTCTCACGTTGCCCTCGAAGTCGTTTGCCATCGTGAGCACGGTGCGTTTGCCATCGCGTACCAGCACGACCTGTGATGCGCGATTGAACAGGCTCGTGTCGGCCTTGGCAACGTAAAAGCCGCAAAATGCCTGTGCTGTAGTGCTGAGCCCGATCGTGAGGATCGCGGCGAGGATCGTAACAAGTGGTTTCATCAGTAAGCTCCTTTTACTCGGTGTGCGGGTCGACTCGCGGGGCTGTCACTCACGTAGCGGCTCCAGCGATAGATCGTTCCCTGGAACAGGTAATCGATCACGGGCACCAGTGGTGCCGTGGCAATGAGAGCGAGGATCGGGCCATGGGGTCGATACAGGACAAACTGGATGGCAAATGCGAGGCTTGCCACCAACATCGAATAGACCACGCGGCCGACCGCCGAGTCGGGTGTCGTTTTCGGATCGGAAATCATGAAAAAAGCAAAAACCAGCAAGGCGCCGTTCTGCAGCTGGTGCATCGGAATCGCGAGCGGATCGCCTAGCCAGAGCGCGCGGCCGAACAGCAATAATGCGTAGAAGCCGAGGAAGCCGATCGTCGTCTCGGCGCGCTTCGCGCGCGTCAACACGATGAAACCCAGGCAGGCGAGCGCGAACGCGCCGATGGCGGCGCCGCCCCACTGCCCGGAGGAAACCCAGGCGTGGTCGCTCGACAGCATGAGCGTGACGATCGCGAGGTTAGCCGGGTTGAACACGTGCTTGCCGCGAACGCGAATCAGGAACTTGCTCGAAATTGCGATCAGACCCGCGAGTGCGGCGACGGCGGCCAGGTCCGTGCGTAACAGCAAGGTCAGCGACAGCGACGTGATCAACGGGCTGAGAGGGTCGAAGCGCGGCAGGCCCGCAGCCTTTGTTCCCGTAAACTGCGCCAGAAGCGCCGCAGCTACGATCATGATAGCGTTGCCCAGGTGTATGCCGAAATCCAATGCAAGGACTCCGTACGCAACGAGTGTGCCGAGCACTGCGATCTGGTAGTAACGCGGATCCTGAAGTCTGGCTCTGATGTCCATGCCCGGTAAAAACGCGCCGGGACGGTCTGTGGGGTTATCGCGGACTTCTGCGGGGCGAAGAAATTTTCAAGTTATTGAAAATACTATAAAAAAAACTAACATTTCGAGCATCCAAATACAGTACGAGGCTCATCTAACGGGTGAAAGCAACCAATTCTTTTTACCTTAAGCAAGGAGTTCGAAAATGAACCCGCATGAAGTCTGGGTACCCCTGTCGATGTTTATCGGCGTTTCGGTCGTGTTGTCGCTGTGGGTGTGGTTTCGCTACAAGGCGAAGAAGGAACTGCAGGAGACGATTCGCACGGCAATCGAGAAAGGTCAGGGCCTGTCAACCGAGCTGATCGAGAATCTTGTCAACCCGCCGGTGTCGCCGCAGCGAGATTTGCGACGTGGTGTGATCGGGGTGCTTGCCGCGATTGGTTTCGCGCTTTTCGCACTCATTCTCGGCGAAGAAGACGCGGTCCGCCCGCTGCTTGGCATCGCCATGTTCCCGCTGTCGATCGGCGCGGGGTTTCTGCTGATGCACCGACTCGGACGATCCGCCTGAGCCGCGGGCCGTCGCCGGGAGAGGAAGCATCGACGACCAGCTTCTCGTCGCGCGCGTGGTGGCCAGCCAGGATGCAGGTGCATTCGGCGAGCTCATCCGGCGCCACCAGTCACAGGTGCGGAATTTTCTCCGCAAGCTGGCACGGGACGCAACGCTCGCGGACGACCTGGCGCAGGATTGTTTCCTGCACGCATGGGACAAGATCCATACCTACTCGGGGACCGGAAGCTTCATCGGCTGGGTGTTGAAAATTGCGTACACGACCTTCCTGCAGTCGAAGCGGAAATCGAAGCGGTATCAGGAGATCCTCGAACAGGCGGGCCATGAATCGGACCGATCGGCAGCGACGAGCCAGGCGGCCCCCGAGACCGAGCTGGACGTCGACACACTGCTGGCGGTATTGAACGAACAGGAGCGGGTGATTATGATCTTTTCGTATGCGTGCGGTCTTTCGCATCGGGAGATCTCGGAAGCAACGGAGCTACCCGCCGGCACGGTGAAGTCCATTATTCACCGCGCCAAGGAAAAGATCAGGACGCAGTTTGAAATCGAAAATCATCAATATGGCTGACAAGACATCAGATGCAGTGGATCGCTTTCTGGCATCGGCATTCGAAGCCGAGCCATTGGCCGATGACGGCTTCAGCTCGCGAATCGTAACGAAGATCCGCCGCCGGATCTGGGTGAACCGACTCGCGTTGCCGGTTGCTGTCGTGATCGGCTTAATTTTTGCGTTGAAGCCGGCATTGCAGATTGTGTATGCACTGCTGCCGTTGCTGAATGTCGTGCCCACCGAAGTAGCGAACGCGCCATTGCAATTCCTGCCGCAGATGCAGTTCATTGTTCTGGGGGGGATGGCATTTGCGGCGGGCATAACGTTGCTCAAGATCCTGGAAGAAACCTGACCGGACGGTAGCGCGCAAATTCGGATCCACGTCATTGTCACGCGGAGCGGGCTCGGCTACAGTCGGCCCATGAGCCTTCGGGATCAAGTCGAAAAATTGCTGCCGAACTGGGAACGCTGGTATCCCAGCCTGTTCGATGCAGCCTGCGATCTCGGCCTGATCAAGGCCCAGGTCTGCGATCCCGGCTCCTTGCTGCTGACCCGGCGTCACCAGAAGATTCGTCAGCGAGCCGAAGATGCGCATCGCGAAAAATGGGGCGGCAAAGCCGAATAGTAGAAGACAGCGCCGAAATGACACTCGATCTCGAAGCGATTCGTTCGCAATTTCCTGCACTCAACGAAACCGACGACGGGGTGGCGAGGGTTTATTTCGATAACCCGGCCGGCACCCAGGTGCCGCAGCGGGTGGTCGATGCCATGTCGCACTGCATGTTGCACGCGAGTGCCAACATGGGAGGGTATTTCCGGACGTCAGTTGCGGCCGACGGTATCGTCGAGGATGCCCAACAGGCAATGGCGGATTTCCTCAACGCGCCCTCGGCGGACGAGATCGTATTCGGCCAGAACATGACGTCGCTGACGTTTCATGTGTCGCGTTCCATCGGGCGCCGGTTCAATGCCGACGACGAAATCATCCTCTCACGCATGGACCACGATGCGAACGTCGAGCCGTGGGTCCTGCTGGCACGTGACTGTGGTTTGACGATTCGATGGTTGCCTTTCGACACGGAGACGTTCGAATTTGATTTGCAGCAGCTCGAAGGCCTGCTCAATGAACGCACGCGGCTGGTCTGCGTGTGTGCCGCCAGCAACCTGACGGGGACCATCAACGACGTCAGGTCGATCTGCCGAATGGCCCGGGAAGCCGGGGCGTTGACGTATATCGACGCGGTGCAAAGCGCGCCCCATATGGTCAATGACGTGCAGGACTTCGGCTGCGACTTCCTGGTGTGTTCGCCGTACAAGTTCTTCGGCCCTCACCAGGGCACGCTCTGGGGCCGCCGCGAGGTTCTGGAAGCGCTCGAGCCTTACAAGGTGCGGCCGGCGCCGGATGCAATTCCCTGGTGTTTCTCACCCGGCACGGCTTCGCACGAAGGCATGGCAGGTACGGCTGCGGCGGTCGACTATTTCGCCTGGGTCGGCGAGACGATGGCCGGCGGCGAGGGTGATCGCAGGCAAAAAGTGCGCGCGGGCATGGCGGCTATAGCCGAGTACGAGCAGGGGCTGTCGCAGTATCTCGTGCAGGGTCTGCAGTCGGTGCCGGGCATTACAATTCACGGCATCACAGCCAATGAGGCAATGTCGAGACGCGGCCCGACCGTCGCTTTTACCCACGAACGGTGTGCACCGGATGACATCGCGCGGGCGCTCGCGGCGGAGAATATCTTTGCGTGGAGCGGCCACAACTACGCCGTCGAAGTGGCGAGGTCTCTCGGTATATACGAGTCGGGCGGCGCAGTGCGGGTGGGGCCCGTGCACTACAACACGATTGACGAGATCGACCGCCTGCTCGAAGCATTAGGATCCATACTGGACTGAATCCTCGTCTATACTTTCCCCAAGCGCCTGGTTCGCAGGCACAAAAAAAATCGATACAGGGGAATTACTCGTATTCGGCATGACCCCGGCTTTCGCCGACAATCATGAACAGGAAGCACGACGTTTTATTCCGGTTGAGACCTACACCTGCAACTACCGCGCCGGCAAGGGTCCGGCGGACCTGGACCAGGTCATCGGCAACTGGAACGAGTGGATGGACGACAATGGCGCAGAAGATTACTTTGCCATGACGCTGACACCGCACTACTACGGGGAGAATACTTTCGACGTCGGTTGGCTGGGGTCCTGGCCGAATGGCGAAGCCATGGGCAGGGGCAAAGACCAGTGGATGGCGAAGGGCAGCGAGATCGGCGCGCAGTTCTACGAAGTGCTGGATTGTGTGTCACACACCAACTTTGCGACAACAGAAATCAAGTCTCCCGGCGAAGGTCCGGCACCGGACACCCTGGTGCTGGCATTCTCTGACTGCAAGGGTCCCGAGGATCCCGGCAAGTGGCCGGACTTGATGGGCGGCGTGGATGCCTGGGCGAAATACCAGGCCGAAACCGGCTATCACCAGGGCGGCTGGATGATGTTTCCTGTATACGGCGGCGGTGACTTCGACTTCGACTTCAAGTATGTCGCTGCATGGGACAATCACACCCAGAATGGTCAGGACTACCAGCGCTATGGCGACCAGCAGGACTGGGACAAAGAGGGCGAGCTCATCGCTGGACTCATGGATTGCGACGTTGCGCGCCTGTATGACGCAAAGGTCTGGCGTCGGCCCGCACAGGAGGACTGAGCATCGTTGGTGGCGGCGGTTTCGGCCGCCGCCGCCCGGCTTGTACGCAAACAAGAAAGGCCGCCCTGTGGGCGGCCTTCCGTGAGTGCAGTATCGAAAAACGGGTGGTCAGAGGATCGTGGAAGGTTGCTCCATAATCCGGCCAAGACCCAACGGTTCATTCGATAACCTTGCAATCTCACTAGACATGGATCACCTCCTTTAAGTAGTTTGCCCAGCGAAAGTATGTCTCGGATCATCCAGAAATCCAAGAAGAAATTCGCACAAAAACAAGGGTATAAAAGTATTACTTGATAAGTTATCCTGAACCGCTCCCTGGCCTGAACGCAGGCCCCGTCACGGCGGCCGAGCGGCTCATTTCCCTCGATAACCTGCTCGGTGTTGCCGTATTGGGCATCCTCGTCATGAACATTTACGCGTTCGCGATGCCTCTCGCGGCCTATTACAGCCTGTTGATCATGGGCGGCACCGACGCGTTGAACATGGGCGCCTGGTTTTTCACGCACCTTTTCTTCGATCAGAAATTCATGAGCATCTTCGCAATGCTTTATTGGGCCGGCATTATCTTGATGATGAATCGTGCCGAGAGTCGTGGCACAGCGATCGCTCCGATCTTCTGCCGATGAAGTGCATGGCTGATCGCTATCGGGCTGCTCCATGCTGCCGATAACAATGCTGATCAATTTTTCCAGCTCCTTCCACTGAATTTGGGCGTGCTGTCGAGTGAAGGCGGTATGCGTTTCTGCCAGAAGATGGTTTTGGTCGGTTACGGATCCGGGAGGGCGCTCTTCAACCGCTTTGCTGCCGTCGGGCGGATGGCTCTGTCGAACTACCTCACCCACTCGCTGATCATGACGAGCCTGTGCTACGGCTACGGCCCGGGTTTGGATTCCGGGGATCCACGCTACCTGCAGCAGGGTCTTGTCGTCGCCCTGATCGGCCTGCTGTTGCTCGTAAGTCCATGGTGGTTATACTATTTTCGATTCGGCCCCGCGGAGCGGCTGTGCCGCTCGCCGACCTATGGCCAAAGGCAGCCGATGCGCACCGTATTCGAACAATCAAGAACCCGGGAGAGAGGACGTAATGGCACTCGCAGATCTCAAAAACGTACTGAATATCTTCGGCGGCTCGGACATCAGCGAAGACAAGCAGAACGAATTGTTCAAGGAAGTACTCCTGATGACCCTCGCGAGGGCGGCCGATGCGGACATCAATATCCAGGCAATCGAGGTCGAGCGTATTCAGGAAATCATCAAGCGGCACACCGGGGAAGATGTTAGTGCCGCGGACGTGCGCGTGGCAGCCCGCGCGGAGCTCTATGCGGAAGCCGGTTTGCGCAAGTACCTGTCCAAGGTGCAGAGCAAGATGAAAACGGAGCACCGGGCCGAGACGATCCAGGCGCTCGCGGACATATTCCGCAGCGACCATGTCGTAAGTCCCCTGGAAATCGATTTCTTCGACCGTGTCGCCGAATCGCTTGGGGCGACGCCCGCGCAGATCGCCGGGCTCGTTGCAGGCGACGTCGAAGAGAGCTGATTCACACGTCCCTATTCGCCGCCGGCCGCCGCCGTCGCCTGGACAAAAATGCGCTGCCGCTGGCTGTCAGTGCGCGCAGGTAGCGCACCGAGACGGCCGACCCAACTTCTCGGTACACGATGTACAGGCCGGAGGAAATAATGACCAGGGCGCCTGCAATCACCCAACGGTCGGGCACTTCGTCCCAGATCAGGTAACCTGCCACCGCACCGGCGACTAGCGCCGTGTACTCGAATGGCGCGAGCATGGATGGTGGCGCGCGCCGGTATCCGCCGACCAGGCCTATCCAGGCGATGACCGAACACACCCCGGCGGCAAGAAACAGCGTCCAGCCAACCGGGTCCGGCGCCTTCCAGTTTCCATCGACCGATAACAGACCCGAGATAATCATCGGTCCGGCGATTACGTACACGGAGAGACCGAAGGTTGACTCCGTATCTGCCAGCTTGCGTGCCGTAATCGCGAGGCACGCATAGCAGAAAGCCGCTAACAGAACGCTTATCGCGGCAGGCGAGAAGGTGCCGGTGCCGGGACGCAAAATTATCAGGACGCCGGCGAATCCCGCGACGACGGCGAGCCAGCGGCGCCAGCCTACATGTTCGCCAAGCAGTGGCACAGAGAGCGCCGTCATTATCAGGGGTGCCGTGAAGCCCAGCGTCAATGCGTCGATCAGCGGCATCCTGGACAGGCCGAAGAAGAAGCCGAACATCGCGCCGGACGCCAGCAGTGTTCGCAGAAAGTGCCATCCCCATCTCCGCGTGACGAGACTTTGCATTCCACCGAACTGGCGTGCAAGCAACAGGAACAGAACGATGCCGATAAGGCTGCGCAGAAAAACGAACTGCTCGAGGGGATAGGTTTCGAGAATCGCCTTGGCACAAAGATCGAGCCCGAGTCCGCCCATGACTCCGAAAAGTATCAATCCGATTGCAGCTCCGACCGAAGCGCTACGAGTTTCCTGAACCATGGATTAACAGATGTCCGCAATTCAACCTGCCTTGTCAACATATTCTCATGCGCTCCGCAGGGTTCCCAACAGTTCAGCTTCGATTCATGCGTCCGCGCGTTAAATGTAAACGTCGAATAACGAAACCGAGGACGGACCTATGAAGACGGCAAAGCTGGACAGAAAACCGGCAATCGCACTGACGATTGCAGCAGCGCTGCTGATCGCGATCTCGGCAACGTCGGCGGCCGCCGTCGTCGCAGATGATAGCGACAAGCGCATCACTCACTCGACGCATTTCAAGGGCGACGGCCGGGATAATTCCGTCATGGTCAAGGAATCCCGCGATGAGCACGAAACTCGCGTGTCGAATGGCGAGCGTCGTGAAAAGACGAAATCCGGCGCGCAGTCGAAGGCAGCATTCAACGACCCGACGTTATCGAATACGGACTTCTGGTTCTACCTGGCAGACGTCGAGCTCTACGGCGACAGCGACCGCGACGGCTACTACTCGGGCATCGACCTGCTGTTCGATGTCGATACCTATTATTCGGTGGTGGATATCTATGCGGTGGCTTACCTGAGCTATGAAGGCGGGCCCTGGGAGGAGTATGCCGTGACCGAGGACTTCACGATCTTCGGTTCATCCGGCACCGACGACTACGTCATCGTTACGGACCTGGTATCGGGATATCCGAGAGGCGACTACGACGTCCTCATCGAAGTGTTTGACGCCGATACCAGCGAATTCCTCGCGTACTTCGGCCCGGAGGACACCTCCGAGCTGGCCTTCCTGCCGCTGGAGGACATGGACCGGGATGCGCCGGCCACTGAAACGCGCATCACGGTCAACAGCGGAGGCGGCGGAGCAAGCGATGTGTTTCTGTTGATGTTGCTCGGAATCTCTACGGTCGCCTTCGGGCTGCGCCGCCTCAGGAATCGGTAACGGCGCCGGTAACGGCGGCGCTGCGACGGCGTGCGGTTCGCATGACCTTGCGGCCCCACGCCGCCAGCCTGTCGAAGTAGATATACAGGGCGGGTACCAGGAACAACGACACGACGGTGGAAAAAGCCAGTCCGCCGATGATGGCGCGGGCCATCGGATAGTAGGGAGGGCCGTCACCGCCAATCTGGGTGGTGCCGAGTGCCAGTGGTGCCAGGCCGACGATCGTCGTCGCGACGGTCATCAGGATCGGTCGCAGCCGGTCCCGGCCCGCTTCGACAATCGCATCGCTACGCGACAGTCCTTCGCCGCGCAGATTGTTGACGTGATCGACAAGTACAATGCCGTTGTTAACCACGACGCCGATGAGAATCATGATGCCGATCATGGCCATGAATGAAAATGTCGTTCCGGTCGCCGCAAAAAAAAGAAATACCCCGAAAATCGAGAAAAGGATCGAGCCGAGTATGATCGAAAACGGCAATAAGAGGGATTCGAACAAGGCGGCCATCACGAGGAAGATGCACGCGATCCCCAGCAGGATATTGGTAGCCATCATGGCCTGGGTTTCGTCCGTCCGTTCGAATCCGCGACCCTCCTTCCAGCTGTAACCCGGCGGCAACTCGATCTGGTCCATCAGGCTTTTGACGTCCGGCCTTATATCTTCTGCGCTGAAACCGTCCTCGAGGTTTCCGGAAAGAATGACGGCCGTCTGTCTGTCCGTGCGCCGGATCGTCGCTGGTGACTGTCCGACATGCAGCGAGGCAACGCTGCCGAGATTGATCCGGGTGCCTTCAGGCGTGAACAGGGGCAGGTCGGCAAGTTGATCGATACTCTGTTTATCGTTATCACGGAACGCGAGCCTGACTTCGATCTCGCCCGTTTCCCCGCGGAACTCCCTGAGGTTTTCGCCACGCATGGCGATGGCGATGGTCTGGGCAATGTCTGAGGCAGTCAGTCCGACCATGGCTGCGCGGTCTCTGTCTATCGTGACGCGTACTTCGTTTTCGCCTCCCTCGGCATCGGACCGAACATCTTTGAGTCCCTGGATGGAGGATAATGCTCGCCCGACCTCCACACCGAGTTCGTTCAATAATTCTGTCGAATCGCCGGAAATCTGCACGGCAAAACCATCGCCGCCGCCTTGCTGGTCGAACTGGAAACTCGGCTTGCCAATGGCGAGCGTCGGCATGTCCGCTTCGATGCGCTTGATGATCTCCTTCGTCGATAACGTGGCGTCTTCTTCTTCCGTCAGTAACAGGGCGGACTGTGCCTGACCCTGATCGTAGTAACTGTAGATCGAACGGATATTGAACTCATCCTGCCGCGCGAACAGGTAGTCCTCGATTCTCTCGACAGCGGCCTCCACGCGTTCAACGGGATGCTGGCCCTCGATGTGATAGGACATGTAAAGGCGCCGGCCCACGTCCTGTGGAAACATGTCGAACTTGACGAGTTGGAGCATCAGCGGCAGTACGCCGATGACGCAGGTGATGATGATGCCGAGACCCGTCCACCACGGGTGGCTGATGATCCAGCGAAGACTTTTTGTATAAGCTCGGATCAAGCGCGGGATCAGTGCGCCGCTATTCGGCGGTTTCGGCAGGCGAATGCGGGCCGCGAGCATGGGGACGAGCGTCTGCGCGATCAGGAGCGAGGCCAGCAACGCGACGATAATCGTTACCGCCACGTGCGTGAGGAACACCATGATGTCGTTCTTGGTGCCGACGATAATCGGCGCGAAGACGATGATGGTGGTCGCCGTACCGGCGATTACCGCTGTCCCGACCTCGCGCACACCTTTGAGTGTTGCGTTGAATGGCCTTTCCTTGTCCATTGCCCGTTGCCTGAAAATGCTTTCGGTCACAACGACCGCATTGTCGACGAGCATTCCGATGGCGAGCATTAGGCCCATCATCGACAGGATATTCAGAGAGAGGCCCGCAAAATACAGGGCACCCAGCGTGATCAACAGCGAGAACGGTACAGATGAGATGACGATCAACGTCGTGGATATCTGACGCAGGAAGAGATACAGGACAATAATAGCGAGCAGGCCGCCGAGCAGTCCGGCATTCAGCAAGTCGGAAAGAGACTTGCGAACGCTGTCCCCGGCATTATCCAGCGGAAAAATTTTTATCCCGCTCATCTGCGGCAATTTGCCGACTTCCTCCACTTCGGCGATTACGCGGTCGGTTACGTCGACGAGATTGGCACCAGTCGCCTTGTTTATGGCCACGCCGATGGCATATTCGCGGTCGAGATGCCGGCCGTAATTCCTCTCCGGCGTGCGCAGCTCGATAAGTGCAATATCGCCGAGGCGCAGTCCGTCGGCCGAAACCACGAGATTGCGGATATCCTCGACCGAAACGAATTCCCCGCGCGGGCGCACGCTCAGCCGCTGGTCGCCGGCGGTGAGACGCCCAGCGTTAACCGCGAAATTGCTGCGCGTGAGCAGGTCGCGGAGGTCGGCCACGTCGATACCGTATGCCGCGATCATGTCGGCATTGAGAAGGATAAGTATTTCGCGAGGGTCCACGCCATGCAGTTCGACTCGGGAGACACCGTCGATGCGCTCGAGACGGCGTTTCAGCAGTCGGTCGAGCAGGTCGTAACTGTCGGACAGGTCGCGGTCACTCGAGATTCGCAGCTGCAGGACGGGCTGGTCGCCCAATGACCCGGTGAAGACAAAGACACGGCGGATGTCGTCAGGAAGTCGATGGCGGATGCCGTCGACCTTGGAGCGGGCCTCGATGCCTTTCGCCCCCATGTTCTGGTCCCAGTCGAACTGCAGGAAGATCTGCGCATCGTTTTCGGTGGAGGTAGAAGACATGCGCTCCACCCCCGACAGGGTCGCAAGCGCCTCTTCGACGGGGCGGGTTATCAGGCGTTCGATCTCTTCCGGCGAGGAACCTTCGTACGGGATCTGGATGAAGATCCCTGGGAATTCGATATCCGGGAATTTCTCCAGCGGCAACAAACGAGACGCGATCAGTCCGACCAGCGCTAGCGCAACGAACACGACCACTGTCGTTACGGGCCGCCGCAGCGCGATCTCCGTGTGTTTCATGACTGGCTCTGCGTTGCAGTCATTGCCACCGTTGCGGGCTGGCGCCTGCGGTCCAGTAACGAATAGACGACCGGTATTACGAGGAGTGTCAGTAAAGTCGAGACCAACAATCCGCCGATCACCGTAATCGCCATCGGCGTTCTTACTTCTGATCCTTCGCCAAAGCCCAGCGCCATCGGCAGCAAACCGAGCGCAGTAGTTAACGATGTCATCAGGATCGGCCGCAGCCTGGCAATGCCGGCTTCCATGATTGCATCGCCGCGATCTTTGCCTTGCGCGCGCAGCTGATTGATGAGGTCGACGAGAACGATGGCGTTATTGACGACGATACCGGCGAGCATGATGACACCAATGAATGCCACGATATTGATCGTCGTGCCGGTTACGAACAAGGCAAGCACCGCGCCCACCAGCGCGAGCGGAATCGTAAACAGGATCACGAACGGATGAACAAGGGATTCGAACTGCGACGCCATCACGAGGTATACGAGGAATATCGCGAGCGCCAGCGCAAACTGCATGGACGTAAACGACTCCTGCATCTCCTCGCTTTGCCCGGAGACGGTCGCGGTGATGCCCGAGGGCATCGGTATGCGGTCGATAATCCCGCCGGCTGCGGCGGCAGCCGCACCGAGGTCACCGAAAGCGACGTTCGCGGTGATGATTGCAACGCGCTCCTGCGCTACACGGCGAATTTCCGCAGGGCCGCGAGCGATTTCCACAGTTGCGACGGCTTCGAGAGTAACCGGTCTTTCCGATTCGGGGTTGACGATCAGCTGACGGATCTCGTCGATGCTGGACTGGCGCGTGTCAACGCTGCGTACCAGCACGTCGATCTTACGATCGCGCCAGGTATAGCGAGTGGCGACTTCGCCGCGCACACTGGCTACGACGCGATTCGCTATATCGCGCACCGCCAGCCCCAGCTTTGCCGCGCGCTCCTGGTCGAAGACGATTTGAATCTCGGGATTGCCGTTCTCAACGGTCGTTCTGATGTCCGCGAAACGGTCGTCGTTTGCCATCTGAGATACGACAGCCTGGCTCACGAGGGCGAGCCGCTCGAGATCGTAGCCCGCAATTTCTATTTGCAGGGGACTCGAAAAGCTCAGCAACGAAGGCCGCGAGAACTCGTACTGCACACCGGGAATACCGGACAGCTCCCGGCGCATCGCATCCATCGTCGAATTTTCGTCGTTGCGGCCGGCCCCCGGCGCCAGGGCAACGCTCAGGGTGCCCGTGTTGTCACCGGCGTCGACGGGGTTTGCGTCGAGGCGATTGCCGGTGCCTGTCACTGAGTAATCGAGCCCAACCACGTCGATTTCCCGGGTAGCGCGCTGTGCGGCCTGGATAGCGCGGTCCGTGTCCGCCAGTGTTGCTCCCGGCGGCAGTCTCAGATCCACATTGAATTCGCCCTGCGACAGTTGCGGGATGAGTTCAGTGCCGAGACGTGGCACGAGGGCCATGCTGCTGGCAAATATCAGGGTCGCGGAGACGACGACTGCCGCCCGGTGATCAAGGGACCATCGCAGCAGCGCCGGATAGACCGCGGCAATCGCCCCATACAGCCGCTGGAAAAATTGCGTGGGCAGCCATAACAGTACCCAGAAGAACCATCGCACGGCGACAAACACCAAGCCGAATGCTCGGACGATCGCCGCAACAAAGCGCGTGAAACGTCCCGGGGACTCGTTCTCATTCTCGCCGGCGTACCGGCTACCTGCACCGAGCGACGACAGCATCGGGATGACCGTCAGGGCAACGATGAGCGAAAAAACCAGGGCGAATGTTACGGTCAGCGCCTGATCGCGGAAAAGCTGACCCGCTATACCCGAGATGAAGACCATCGGGAAGAAGACCGCGATCGTCGTTAGCGTGGCCGCGACGACGGCCGACGCGACTTCCGAGGTACCATTCTTGGCCGCCTCGATGATTCCCTCACCCTGTTCGCGCTTGCGCACGATGTTTTCGAGCACGACGATGGAATTGTCGACGAGCATGCCTACAGCAAGGGCAATACCGCCCAACGACATGATATTCAGCGAGACGTCATTGGTGTACATCAACAGGAACGTCCCGATGACCGAGATCGGGATCGCTATCCCGACGATCGTCGTCGAGCGCGAGTCGCGAAGAAAACCGTACAACACGATGATGGCAAAAATGCCGCCGACCAATGCCGCGTTCCTGACGTTATCGACGGCGGAGGAAATGAAGCGCGACTGGTCGTAGATCTTGACGAGTTCAATGTCGTCGGGCAGGGACTCTCGGACTCGATCCAGGCGCGCCTCGAGGCGGTTCGCGACCTGTACCGTGTTTGCATCGCCCTCCTTGTATATGGCGAGTTCGACCGACTCGCGGCCCCTGACGCGCGTAATGGCTTCGCGTTCCTTGTGGCCACGTTCTACCGTGGCGATGTCACGCAAGTAGACGGGACGACCGGCGACGTAGGCGACAATGGCGTCGCTGAATTCGGATACCGATTCGAACTCGTTAAGCGTGCGGACCAGGAATCGCTGGTCTCCTTCCTCAAGGCGCCCGCCGGAGAGGTTGACGTTTTCCGCCCGGATCCGCGCGGCCACCTCTTCGATGCCGATGCCGAGTTGCGAGAGTTTTTGCTGATCGACCTGGATCTGGATCTCGTCTTCGAGTCCACCGCTGACCTTGACAGCCGCGGTGCCTTCTTCAGCCTCCAGATCGGTCTTGATACGGTCCTCTGCGAGGCGGCGCAGCGATTTCAGGCGTGCTTCTGCGCCATCTGCCGCATCCGCAGAGTCCTTGTTCAGGAGCCCGAGGCGGATTATCGGTTCAGACGAAGGATCGAAGCGCAGCAGCAGGGGCCGGCTGGCCTCCAGCGGCAGGAACAGCAGGTCGAGCTTCTCGCGGACCTCGACTCCCGCAACGTCCATGTCGGTTCCCCACAGGAACTCCAGGGTTACGTCGGACTGTCCGGAGCGGGAAACCGAGCGAACCAGTCTGACGTTGCGGATGACCCCGACGGCTTCTTCGATTGGCTTGGTTACGAGGTTCTCGACTTCGATAGGTGCGGCGCCCGTGAGTTCGGTGCGAATGGTCACCGTCGGGTAGGAGACGTCGGGCAACAGGTTCAGATTGAGTCTCGACAGTGACACCATTCCGAACAGGCCCACCGCGACCATGAGCATCACGACGGTTACGCGACGTTCGGTTGCAATCTCAATCAGACGTCGCATCTACCGACCCCTGCTGTTCGTCGCCTTCCTCGTTCGCCTCGGCCGCGAGTTCCGCGTTTCCGGCCTGCTTGATAATGCTCACTCGCGAATCCTGTTTCAGACTGGCCTGACCGACGGTGACGACCTGCTCGCCGTCCTGGAGACCGCTGGTCACCTCGACCATGCCACGGTTGCTGTAACCGGTCTTTATCGTTTTCCTGACTGCGCGATCTTCTTCGACAACGAAGACGCTCGCCGTGCCCTGGTCTTCGATGATTGCACTGCGCGGTATCTGCAATGCACCTTCGTGTACGTCGTATATGACGCCAATTCGGCCGAACATGCCCGGCTTGATGCGCCGTTTCATGTCGACAATTTCAACCGTGATCTTGAATGTGCCCGTCTGGGGGTCTACGACGGGGCTCACGCGACTCACTGTCGCGGCAATCGGCTCGCCCGGCAGTGCGTCGATGTCGATGCCGACAGGCTGGCCCGGATCGATATGCCGGTATTCGCGCTCCGGCACATGCAGGTAGGCTACCAGCGGGGTCAGGCTTGTCACCTTGAACAATGCCTCTCCCACGCTGATGGTGTTGCCAAGCTTTACAAGCCGTTCGGCGATGACTCCGTCGATTGGTGCACGTATCTGCGTATAGTCGAGTTCCAGGCTGGCGAGATTGAACGCTGCCTCCAGGGCTTCCATTTCATACTTGATCTTCTCGAAATCGCCGTCGCTGATCAGCCCTTTGGCCTGCAGGTCTATGTTGCGCTCATAATCACGTTGCAGCTTGCGCAACTTCGCTTCGGATTCGTTCAATTCGAGTCGCAGCCGATCACCGTCAAGGCGGGCAAGCACCTGGCCCTTGCTTACGTCGTCGCCTTCCTCGATGAGCAACTCGCGAACCTCACCGTCGACCTTGGCGATGACATTTGCTTCCGCGAAGGCTTCGATCGGCGCGGTGCCCGTATACATGGCGAATACGTCACCGCGAACAGGTACGCTGGTTTCGACGGGTACCGGCGGGGTTTCTTCCTCGGTATCTTCGGCCTGTGAAGGCTGCTCGGACTGACAGGCGCCGAGGAGCAGGACGCCCAGCAGTGCTGCCGGCCCGGATCGGAATAGGCTCATAGAATCCTCCCTTGATGCCGCGCGGATTTTCTACGCACCGCTGGCGGCGAGACGCTGCTTGAGTCAGCCCGTGTAGCTTGCGCCAGGGTTGTTGCTGGCAAGCACCTTGCTGCCGTCGCGGAGGCTAGATTGTCCCGTCACGACGATTTCCTCGTCGCCGGCGAGGCCGTCGACCACTTCGACGAAATTGTCGGACTCGATTCCGACCTCGATCGTCCGGCGGATAACCGCGCCATTGGCTACCACGTAGACGGAGGCCTGATCATCTTCCTCGACAATAGCCTCTCGTGGGATCACGAGTGCGTCGATGTGCCGCTCGTAAGCGATCGAAAATCGGGCAAACATGCCCGGAGCGAGCTCGCCGGAGCCGTTATCGATAAACGCGGTAGCGCGAAACGTGCCGTTACGCATATCGATGGTCGGGCTGATTCGCTCGATCGTGGCGGCAAACGTCGTTTCAGGCATGGCGTCCACAGTCAGGGTCGCGAACTGCCCGGCGGCGAATTTGCCGAGTTCCGCCTGCGGTATCTGCAGGTAAGCAAGCAACTCGCTCGTATCTGTAATACGAAATGCTACGTCGGAAACGTTGATGCTCTGACCCAGCTTGATATCCCGCGACGAGACCACGCCATCGATCGGCGCCCGGATCCTGGAGTAGTCGAGATTCAGGCGCGCCAGCTTGTATGCGGCCTCGAGCGCTTCGAGATCGTATTTCAGGCCCTCGAACATTGACTCGCTGACCAGGCCGCGTGCGGCCAGGTCTGTATAGCGCTCGTATTCGCTGCGGACCTGATCGAGATTCGCTTTCGCCGACAGCATTTCCAGCCGCAGCCTTTCTCCGTCGAGTTCTGCGAGGACCTGGCCCTGTGAGACCCGGTCGCCTTCCTCGGCCAGCAGGCTGACTACTTCGCCGCCGACTTTAGCCACGGCGGGAGCGTCTGCATCGGACGCTATCGTGGTCGTCGCCTCGTAGGTCGCGAGAATATCGGCACGTGACGGCAGGGCCGTTTCCACCGGAATCGGCGTTGCTGCCTTGATCTCGCTATCGGGGGCGACGCTTGCTTCGCCCACTCCGCAGCCGGACGCCAGGGCGGCCGTGAGTGAGAGCATCAGCGTGGCAGTAGTGACGTGTCTGATAATCATTATGTTGGCCATCGATGTCAGTATCAGTGTTGTAGTGAAGTATAACACTATATTGGTATAACGCAATACCCTGCGCATGTTTTCTTTTCTGGGTGAAAATTCTTTAAAAACAAAAGACTAGCCCGGAATTCCGCAACAATCGTATTTAGGTTCTGTCTGTTAGATGCGGGAAACCGGGCTTTGGATGCAGGCGAGGCCTTGTTAATTACGGCGTTGCTGCTGTCGCCGATGAGCCTTCGTCACGCCGCCCGCGGCGTTCCGCCAGGCGCTGTGAGATGTTCGCCTGGGTCATCAGCAGGCTGGGTGTCAGGAGCAGCGTAAGTATCGTGGCGAAAGCCAGTCCGCCCGCGACCGACGATGCCAGTTGCGTCCACCACTGCGAACTCGGCGCACCGACCGAAATGTCGCGCCCGATGAGGTCGATGTTGACGCCGAGTACCATCGGCATCAGGCCGATGATTGTCGTTACCGTCGTCAGCAATACGGGACGAAGGCGAATCGCGCAGGTGCGCAAAACCGCATCATAGGCGTCGAGACCACGGTCGCGCAGTACGTTGTACGTGTCGATGAACACGATATTGTTGTTCACCACGATACCCGCGAGCGTGATGACACCAACGCTCGACATGATGACGCCGAAGGGCTTGTCCATAACGAGATGTCCGAGCAGGACGCCGCCCGTCGAAAATAGTACGGCAGTGAGTATCAGACCCGCCTGGTAAATGCTGTTGAACTGGGTGACGAGGATTATCGCCATGATCGCGAGAGCCATGAGCATCGCTCTTTCGAGGAACGCCATATCTTCTTCCTGGTCTTCGGTGCCACCGCGAAAAGCGGCGCTCACGCGCGGATCGAGTGCGAGCGCCGGCATCATCTCGCGAAGTTCCGCGACCACGTCGGATACGAGGTAGTTGCTGTCGACGTCCGCGTCGATGCTGATGGTGCGCTGCATGTCGATTCGCGTGATCGTGCTGACTTTCTGTGCCGGCAGGCGTTCGACGAAAGTACTGATCGGCACCAGGCCGTCTTTAGTCGGGATTCGCAGCTTGTCTATCTGCGAAAGGCTGCGGTATTGCTCCGGATAACGCACGCGGATGTCGATCTCGTCGTCACTGTCATCGGGGCGGTATTCGCCGATCTTGATCCCGTTAGTCACGAGTTGAACCATCGCGCCGACCAGGGAGATATCGGCGCCGAAACGGGCCGCCTCGGCGCGGTCGACGTCGATCTGCCATTCGATACCGGGCAGAGGGCGGCTGTCCTCGATGTTGGTGACCGCGGGGTGTTCCTCCATGATCACGCGAATATCCGCTATTGCCTCGTCCAGCAGGGCAGGGAATCGTGACGAAACCTCTATATGGATGGGCTTGCCGATGGGCGGACCCGGATCGGGCTTGCGGGTCTCTATCGCGATGCCCACGAGATCCGAAGTCTTGTTGCGGATCTCGGCGAGGATCTCGTCGGATTTGCGCCGCTGGTCCCAGTCGACGTAGTTAAGCGTCAGCGAGCCAATATGGTCGGACGCGGCATCATCGCCCCCGGCACCGACTTTCGCGTAGAGGTTTTCGATCTCGGGCATGCCGAGCACGCGGTTCTCGACCTGGCGGACCAGTTCGTCCATTTCATCGATCGAGAGGTCGCCGCGGGCACGAATATCGACCATACCGAAGGGCATTTCGACTTCCGGGAAGTATTCGACACCACGCCCGAGCGTGAAGAAGGCGGCGTAGACGGCCAGCAGTAACCCGGTGACGGCCGCAACATTACGCCAGGGACGTTTGAGCGTGCTTCTGAGCAGCCTGATATAGCGGCCCGTGAATCCCGTAATGCTGTCGAGATCGCCGGTTTCCGCCGCCGCGAGGTTGCGTTTCATCTCGGCGGTCGTGGCACCGGTCCTGCCGAATATGGAGCCGAGCGTTGGTACGAATATAAGCGCCATGATCAGCGAAGCTGCGAGCACGGCGATCAGCGTGATCGGCAGGTATTTCATGAACTCACCGGAGGTGCCGGGCCAGAGCGCCAGCGGCACGAAAGCAGCGAGCGTCGTGCAGGTCGACGCGATGATCGGCCAGGACATGCGGATCGCGGCGCGTGAGTAGGCGTCGAAACGGCTCTCGCCCTCGGCCATGCGCCTGTCCGCCATTTCCGTTACGACGATTGCGCCGTCGACGAGCATGCCGACAGCCATGATCAGTGCGAATAGCACCATCATGTTGATCGTGATGCCGAACGAACCGATAAGCAGTATGCCCATCAGGAAAGAACCGGGAATTGCGACGCCGACCAGCAGCGCGGTTCGAATGCCAAGGATGCCGATAATGACGATGAACACCAACAGTACCGCCGCGAGCACGCTGTTCTGCAGCTCGGTCAGCATGTCGTTCACGTCTTTGGATTTATCCCGCGAGACGATGACCTCGATTTCGGCCGGCCAGTACGCCTGTTCCTCCGCAATTAGCGCCTTGATCTCCTCGATCGTTTCGATCACGTTTGCGCGCGCACGCTGCACGACCTCGATGGCCACGGCCGGTTTGCCGTTCAGGCGCGCATAGCTCTCGGCATCCTTGTAGGTCCGGCGTACCTGGGCGATGTCCCTGAAGTGAACGACGCGATCGCCCACGGCCTTGATGGGCATGTCGAGAACATCGCCCGGGCTTTCGAATACGCCCGGGACCTTGACCGGAAAACGCCCTTCGTCAGACTGCAGCGCGCCGGCCGCGACAAGCCGGTTATTCAGCGTAACGAAGTTGATGATCTGTGCCTGGTCGAGTCCGTAGCTTTCCATCGCGAGGGGGTCCACGATGACTTCCATCAGCTCTTCGCGAACGCCGACCAGGTTGACTTCGAGGACGCCGGCGAGACCTTCGAGTTCTTCCTCGAGGTCCCTGGCGATGGTAAAAAGCGTTCGCTCAGGCACGTTCCCCGCCAGGTTCAGAACCAGCATGGGATCGAATCGGGACATCTTGACTTCGTTGACGGTCGGCTCGTCGGTTTCGTTCGGCAGCTTGGCCTTGGCCATGTCGACTTTTTCGCGCACGTCCGCGAGCGCCTTGTCGGTGCCGATACCTGCGTCGAACTCGATGAGAACATTGGCGCCGCCCTCGTAGGCGTTCGCCGTCATTTCCTTGATGCCCTCGATCGTACGCAGCTCCTGCTCCATGGGCCGAACGAGGAGGCGTTCGCCGTCTTCCGGCGAGATGCCGTCATGCGTGATGTGGACATAGATCATCGGGATTTCGATGTCCGGCTCCGCCTCCTTGGGGATCGTCATGTAGGCGATCACGCCGGCGAGCAGCACGACCGCCAGCGACAGCAACACGGTCCGCGACCGCGACATCGCCGTCTCAATGATCTGCATCGACTAGTCCTCGCCGTCCGACTTGATCGCAACGGCGGTCTCGATATCGCCCTCGGGAACGGCATTCACCAGCGTCCCTGGCACAACGAAGCCCTGACCCACCGTGATGATGGTCGCAAGTTTCGGCAGCCCTGCGACCCAGACGCCCTCGTTCGTCGACAGCGCCACGTCCGCAACGACAAACTCGACCTCACGCTCCTCGTTGATGATCTTCACGCCGATGTTGCCCGCATCGTCGAGCGTCAGTAATGACGGCGAGATGCGATGCGCGAGGACATGCTCCGCTGGCACTCGTAGTTCGGCGGTGCCGCCCGCACGCAGCTTGCCGTCGCCGTTGTCCAACTCCAGCTCCACGGTGTACGTGCGCGTCGCTTCATCGGCGACGGGGGCGACGTAACGGATGGTGCCGTGAACGGTCTCTCCCGTGGCGAGCTGCGCTTGCGCAGACTGCCCGGTTTGCACGTAACCAGCGTCGAACTCGGAGACGTTCGCGGTCACGATGATCATGCGGTTGTCCACGAATCGCGCGATCGGATCACCCGATTTGACGAAGTCACCCACTTCCACGTGGCGCTCCTGCAGGGCGCCGTCGAATGGTGCACGAATCGTCATGTACTCGAGGTCGAGCTGCGCCCGCTTTAGTTCGGCCCTGGCGGATTCGAGCTGTGCAATGGCCTCCTGCAGCTGCGCCTCGGAAACGTAGCTTTGTCCCTTGAGCTTCAGACGGCCCTCGTATTCGACCTCGCGCTGCCGTACGGTGGCTTCCGCCTGGGCAAGCCGAGCGTTACGGTCGCGTTCGTCCAGCCGCACGATCATGGCATTGCGATCGACGTTCGCACCGCGTTTCACGCCTATGTATTCCACGCGACCATCGGTTTCGGCAGCGAGATCCACAACGCGAGCCGGAGCGGTTTCACCATTGACGACAATGGTGCGCATTATTTCTTCGGCGGACTGGGTACGCACGCGCACGCTCGACTGCTGTGCGGGGGGCGCTGTCGTGACAACCCTGGTCGATGCCTCCTCCGGCGACTTGTTACCGAACTGACCCGATGCGAGCCACAGCGTTACGAGCCCGGCGATACCGGCCGAGATCAGCCACGAACGAAATTTCTTCAGTTTGCCCAAATCCATCTTTTTAGAACCTTGATCTTTGAAAACGCATAGCTCTGGCGCCACTAGCCGATGGCCGTCTTGTTCCCCGTGCCCGTTTTGTCGAAAAGCTTGTCCCTGTTTTCTTCGACGTATTCGCGCATGGTCTTCATCATCGTCTGGCCGAAACCGAGTACGAATCGTGCACCTGGCGGCCAATCATCCATGCTGGTTGTTTCGAATTCTCTGAACAGCTGCAGGTAGTCCGTCATTTCTTTGACACGATTATCGAGCACGGTTTCAATCTGCTCGCGCGACATGAGATGCGCGAAGCACATCGTTGCGAGGAATTCGGAACGCACTTTGTGCGACGGGCAGGGGTTCTCGAGCGCCGCGAGCAGGTGGTCCCGGCCGGCTGCGGTAATGGTGTAAACCTTGCGGTCCGGCTTGCCTTCCTGCGGTACATGCCTGCACTCGACCATGCCGTCCCGGGCCAGGGCGTTGAGTGCCGGGTAAATCGAGCCGTAGCCGGCAGCGAAAAAGTGGCTGAACGACGACTCGAATTCCTTTTTCAGGTCATAGCCCGAGGCTTCGCCATCCGTGAGCATGCCGAGACAGACGGTTTTTACATCCATTACGCTTTCTTCCGGCGACCTGTGTCGACCATATATCGGGTCGATGTATTATATTACTTCGATATATAAAGTCCAGCGTGCAAACGTAACGAGATGTCTCAACAAAAAGAGCCATTATTATCAATTAGTTATAAAGTTATCGCCCGAAAAATACGGTCAACCGTCCGGAAAATCAGCGGCTGGATGCGCATCCCGGCGCCGGAACTACTGGAAATACTGCGCCATGAAAGGCGTCAGCAAGCGGTCCTCGGGGTCCAGCTGGCGGCGGATCTTGCGGAAGAAGTCGAGCCGGGTACCGTAGACCTGGCGCGCGTAATCAGCGCGCAGCGAGCGCGTCTGGCTGAACAACGGCACGCCGGCCCAGTGCTCCGCAAAGTCGGCGAGGTCGATGACGAAATCTTCCCAGCCGTTTACCTGGGTCGACGAGGTCTGTAAGGCAATCATCGGTTCGTCGAAAGACGGCGAGAGGAGCGCGGACCGATCGCGGTGAACGTAGTAGCCGACAGCGGGCATGTCGCAGCGATAACGTGAATTCGCATAGCTCTGCTGGCAGAACTGCCGGTACGCCCGGGCAACCACCGAGAAATCGGCGGCCGGAAAACACCAGGTCGTGTACAGCAGGTTCCGCGTGCGACTGAAGTTGCGACCGGATGAACCCGCGAGCGTGTTGTTTCCTGTCGTGACGAAGCGGCCGTTTACGATGCCCTGCGTCGCTTCGCTTACCGTGTCGATGACCTGGTAGCGAATCGAGTGCAATGGCAGCAGACGGTTGAAGGACTTGAACAGGTTGGGTAGTACCGTGCTCTCGCCCCAGTCCTTGATCTTCCAGGGCGTCTTGAAGGTATGGCCGGCCGACTCCGAGTAACGCCGCAGGTCGAGATAGACACGATCGCGGTAGGGAAGCAGGTAGAATTTGAAGCCCACTTCGTTGTTTGAAAGCGTATCGACCACCGAGCAAAAGTCATCGATCGCCAGCTTGCGGTGGCTTACCGTGAAATTGGCAATCGGCTGGACCCTGAGCGTTGCTTCGACGATGACGCCAAGCAAACCGTAACTCGAGCGAACGGCACCCAACAGGTCTTTCTGGCCGGCGCTCACCTTCATCAGTTTCCCGTCGGCCATGACCAGCTTTGCGCTGATAACCCGGCTGGCGAGACACGCGGAGCGTTGCCCGATTCCGGGTCCCATGCTGGGTGCAGCGATGGCGCCGCCAAGCGTGCGCCCGGTGAGTTCGTGTGCTCCCACAAGCTCGAGCCCGTGTTCCGCGAGCGCCTCCACGAGTCGATAGACGCGAACCCCGGCCTGAGCGGTGACGGTGTTGTTGAACGTGTCGATATTCAGAATGTTGTCGAGCCCGGCGACACTGATAATGGTGCCCGCGGGTGTCGTGTTGCAGTCGGTGCAGGCGGAACCCGCGCCGGCCGGCCGTATCGGTGCAGCGGTGCGAGCGGCACGATCCATGAGCCGGATCAATTCGCGGATGTTGTTGATCGTGTATTCGACGCTTCCACTTTTTACCGGACGCACGAAGCGTCCTGTATTGCGAAGTCTGGCTGCAGTCATGTTCGTCTCCGGCAAAAGAAATTCCAGCCGACGAGAAAGGCGTGAGCAAAACAGAACTCGTGTTGGCAGCCCCGCTGTCCTAGGTATCACCCGTAGACCGGAAACTTTGCGACCCTGGCTTTCGCCAAGTGTGCCTTTGTCAAACGAAGCAGCATCGTCGCACGCGGCTGCAAAAGCTGTCAACGAACACGGGATGCGCTGAAATATATTGTCAAATCGACTTACGTTGGTGCGTGCGGCAGATCCTGGTCAAGACGCTGACTCAGCGGCGCCGACGGGGTTTGACAATCCCCGATGCCGGAACCATTATCCCTTACCGACTTTTCACCTACTGCGAACCACAACACGAACATAGTGCCCGAAACACCGGGCGCCCAGGAGCGAGGGAAATTTCATGAATAAACTAGTGGCAATTGCCGCGGCCGTGCTCATTACCGGCTGCGCATCGCAGGAACCGGCCGTTCAGACAGGGCCTACCGCAGAGACGACATTCGACGGACTCGTGCGCATCGATAATTCCCGATTCGCGGGCGCGTGGATCGATCCGGAAATCGATCTGACGCAATACACCAAGATCATTCCGGGTGGAGCAGCATTTGAATTCCGCAACGTGCAGAAAACGTCGGCTATGGCGGCACGCCGTAGCAACGAGCGCGAGTTCTGGATCAGTGACGCGAACAAGCAACGTCTGACCGACACGGTCTCGGAAGTCTTCACCGAGGAGCTGCAGAAGAGCGAGCACTTCACGTTAGCGGATGAGTCCGGCCCCGATACCTTGATCATCAATGGCGCGCTGCACGACATCGTATCGAGAGTCCCGCCAGAGGATGTGGGTCGATCCGAGATCTATCTGAGATCGTTGGGCGAAGCAACGCTGATCATCGAGCTTCGCGATTCACTGAGTAACGAGGTCATCTACCGTGCCGTCGAGCGGCGGTCCGTAGAGCAACCGGGTGGTCAGATGATCCACGCGAATAAGGCCACAAGCTGGGCCGAGGTGCGTCGTTGGGCGCGTCGCTGGGCGGTTCGCTTGCGCGAAGGTCTCGATTCGGTACACCAGTAACCTTCGACAACCCTCGATTTATTGAAACAACAGAAAGCCCGGGAAAGTTCCCGGGCTTTTTTGTGGAGATCGGTGCATCTTTTAGGCGCATTCGGGCGGCGTGGGTAATAATGTCGCCATGGGGATGTTCGAGACACTGGTAGGAAGCCGGGTTCCACAAAAATACCGCAAGTATTTCGACCTTCCCGAGCGCCGCGACTCGCAGAAGTTCA
>JAACFJ010000044.1 GCA_009937505.1 Gammaproteobacteria bacterium | reverse complement strand
CGATATTGTGTGACTGCTTGCCGATCGCGTTGAGCACGGCACAGGAATGGCCGTCATACCCCATCGAGGAATCCGTATAGCCGATATTGATGATCGTGCCGCGGACGATTTCCTCGAGATCGACCCACGCCGACGTCGTTACCTCGCCAGCGATGATTGCCATCCCCGTCTTGACCAGTGTCTCGCAGGCAACGCGCGCCTTCGGGTCTTCGGCGAGGATTGCGTCGAGAACGGCATCGGAAATCTGGTCGGCAATTTTGTCGGGATGCCCCTCGGAAACGGATTCCGAGGTGAACACGAAGGAGTCACTCATGGGATTTGGTCTTCGGCGATTTTGAAGGGCGGAATTGTACCGCAATGCAAGGCGCTGCGGCCATCCGCGGCATAATTGATGCAATTGGTTACGAATGCGCTGCAATTTGCCCCCGGGGACGGCGGGCACTGCTTGCGGCGCTCGTGAAAAACCCTGAAAATGCGCGGCTCGCGGAACCAAATTTCGCTGCCGATTCATAATAATCGCCGTCAGGCGCAGAAGATCTCGATGTCACAAGAAACCAATCGCGCCGGCCAGCAGGCACGGCGAGACCTTGCGAACGCCATCCGGGCGCTCTCGATGGATGCGGTACAGGCAGCCAACTCCGGGCACCCCGGGGCACCGATGGGCATGGCCGATATCGCGGAGGTGCTCTGGAACGACTATCTGAAGCACAATCCCGCCAATCCGCGCTGGCCGGATCGCGACCGGTTCGTGCTGTCCAACGGTCACGCTTCGATGCTGCTTTACAGCCTGCTGCACCTCACCGGTTACGACGTCAGCATTGACGAACTCCGGAATTTCCGGCAGTTCGGCCAGCGAACGGCCGGTCACCCGGAGTACGAGCCCGAAATGGGTGTGGAGACTACGACCGGCCCCCTTGGCCAGGGCGTCAGCAACGCCGTGGGCATGGCGCTTGCGGAAAAAATGCTCGCCGCCGAATTCAATCGCGACGGCTTTTCGGTGGTCGATCACCGAACCTGGGTGTTCCTCGGTGATGGCTGCCTCATGGAGGGCGTTTCCCACGAAGCATGCTCGCTGGCGGGCACGCTGAAGCTCGGCAAGCTGATCGCCTTCTACGACGACAACGATATCTCCATTGACGGCAACGTCAGCGGCTGGTTCACGGACGATACCCCGGCGCGTTTCGAGAGTTATGGCTGGCAGGTCCTGCGTGACGTGGACGGGCACGATAGCGCGGCGGTCGCCGCTGCCATCGATCAGGCAACCGCGGAAACCGGCAGGCCGTCCCTGATTTGTTGCAAGACGGTGATTGGCTACGGCGCGCCGAACAAGCAGGGTACTGCGTCGACGCACGGGGCACCGCTCGGTGAGGACGAGGTTGCTGCGGCACGCGAGCAACTCGGCTGGAACTATCCGCCGTTCGAAGTTCCGACACCCGTTGCGGCCGCATGGGACGCGCGCGAGCCCGGTGCAGCGAACGAGAAGGCGTGGGCGGAATTACTGGGAGCTTATGCAAGTACGCATCCCGAACTCGCGAGCGAGTTCGGGCGTCGCATCAACGGCGAGTTGCCGCACGACTGGGCCGGCTTTGCCGACGCCGCGATCGCGAAGATCGACGCGGCAGGCGAGGATATGGCGACGCGCAAGGCGTCACTGGTGGCGCTCAATGCTTTCGCCCCCGAACTGCCGGAACTCGCGGGAGGTTCTGCGGACCTGACCGGTTCCAACCTGACGAAGCACGCCGGCTCCAAGGTCATAACGGCCGACGATGCCGGCGGAAATTACATCTACTTCGGCGTGCGCGAATTCGGCATGACCGCGATCTGCAACGGAATGACCCTTCACGGCGGCATCATCCCCTACAGCGGGACGTTCCTCGTGTTTTCCGACTATGCGCGGAATGCGCTGCGCATGGCGGCACTGATGGGGATCCAGCAGATACTCGTTTACACACATGACTCGATCGGGCTCGGCGAAGACGGCCCGACGCACCAGCCGATCGAGCATGTCGGATCGCTGCGGCTGATGCCGAACATGCGCGTCTGGCGTCCCTGCGACACGGTCGAGACCGCGGTGGCATGGCGCGACGCCATCGAGCGCCGTGACGGCCCGACCAGTCTCGTGCTTACCCGACAGGGCGTGCCGCACCAACCGCGCGATGCCGCGCAGATCAGCAACATTGCGCGGGGGGGCTACGTGCTGAGAGATTCGGCCGGCGACCCCGATGCGATACTGATTGCCACAGGATCAGAGGTCGCGCTTGCAGTCGCCGCCGCCGAGCGGCTCGCCGGCGACGGCATCGATGCGCGCGTGGTTTCGATGCCATGCAGCAGCGTATTCGAAAGCCAGGATGCGGAATACAGGGAAGCGGTCTTGCCGGCCGGTGTTTCGGCGCGCGTTGTCGTGGAGGCTGGGGCCACCGGCACCTGGTGGCGCTTTGCGGGGTCCTCCGGCAAGGTCATCGGCATCGATTGCTTCGGCAAATCGGCGCCTGCCGGCGAACTGTTCGAACATTTCGGTTTCTCGGTCGACAACGTCGTCGAAACAACGAAGAGCGTTGTCACGAAATAGATTTTTCATAACTCTGCCGGAATCACAGTCCCCGCGGCTGCCCGGCTAATCGAATAACCAGGAGACAAACATGACGATCAAGGTTGGTATCAACGGCTATGGCCGCATCGGGCGAAATGTCCTGCGTGCGATCCATGAATCGGGCCGCAAGGGAGAATTCGACGTCGTTGCACTCAATGATCTCGGAGATGCTGCGACAAATGCTCACCTGACGCGGCGCGACACCGCGCACGGGCCGTTTCCCGGAACCGTCGAAGTCGATGGCAACGACATCATCGTCAACGGGGATCGAGTTCGCGTTTTCGCCGAGCGCGATCCCGCGAAACTGCCCTGGGGAGAACTCGGCGTCGATGTCGTGTTCGAATGCACGGGGCTGTTTCGCACGGGTGAAACCGCAGGCAAGCACCTCGAGGCCGGCGCGAAGAAGGTGATTCTCTCTGCTCCGGGCGGCGAGGGCATCGACAAGACGATTGTCTACGGTGTCAATCACGACACGCTGACCGCGGACGACGCCATAATCTCCAACGCGTCCTGCACCACCAACTGTCTCGCGCCCCTGGTCAAGCCGCTGCACGAAGTGATCGGCGTGAAGCACGGCATCATGACCACGATACACGCCTACACGAATGACCAGGTGTTGACCGACGTTTATCACAAGGACCTGCGCCGCGCGCGTTCGGCGACGATGTCGCAGATCCCGACGAGTACCGGTGCCGCAAAGGCTGTCGGCCTCGTGCTGCCCGAACTGAACGGCAAACTGGACGGATTCTCGATGCGTGTGCCGACGATCAACGTCTCGGCGGTGGACCTTACCTTCGTCGCGGAGCGTGCGACGAGCATCGACGAGATCAATGAAATTCTGAAGGCGGCCAGCGAGGGCGAACTCAAGGGCGTGCTCGCCTACAACGACGAGCCGCTCGTCTCCATCGACTTCAATCACGACCCGGCGTCATCCACCTACGATGCGGGCCTGACCAAGGTTATCGATGGCACGATGGTCAAGGTGATCTCCTGGTACGACAACGAGTGGGGATTCTCTAACCGCATGCTCGACACAACCGTCGCGCTCGTGAACGCGAAGTAAGCGGTCGCCGCCATGTCTGTGGTTCGAATGTCCGATCTCGAGCTATCCGGCAAGCGAGTTCTGATTCGCCAGGATCTGAACGTGCCGATCGATGGTGGCACGGTAACAAGCGATGCCCGCATTCGTGCCTCGTTGCCGACGATAGAAGCGGCGCTCGATGCGGGTGCCGCGGTCATGCTGATGTCGCACCTGGGTCGGCCGACCGAAGGGCAGCCGGACGACAAGTATTCCCTGCAGCCCGTCGCGGACCGGCTCTCGGAATTGCTTGGCCGGGAAGTACGGCTCGTCAGGGGCTGGATCGACGGTGTCGATGTGTCCCCGGGCGATGTCGTGCTGCTGGAAAACGTCCGCTTCCTGGACGGAGAGAAGGCGTGCGACGAAGACCTGGCACGGAAGATGGCGGCGTTATGCGATGTATTCGTCATGGATGCTTTCGGCACGGCACATCGTGCACAGGCGAGCACCTACGGCGTTGCGGAATACGCACCCGTCGCGTGCGCCGGCCCGCTGCTGGTGGCGGAACTCGAGGCGCTCGGCAAGGCGCTCGATGATCCGGCGCGGCCGCTGGTGGCAATCGTGGGTGGATCGAAAGTATCCACCAAGCTCGACGTGCTCGATGCGCTGGCCGGTATCGTCGATTACCTGATCGTCGGCGGCGGAATTGCCAACACGTTCATCGCCGCTGCCGGACATGAAGTCGGCAAGTCGCTTCACGAAGCCGAAATGCTGGAAACAGCTCGCGGTCTGGCTGCTGGCGGAGAGGGTCGGGCGCAGATCCCGCTACCGACAGACGTCGTCGTCGCCGGGGAATTCGCAAACGTCGAGGGAGCCACGAAGGCGGTGGACGCCGTGTCCAGCGACGAGTTGATCCTCGATATTGGTGCCGAAACCGCGGCGCGTTTCAGCGAGATAATCGCCGACGCGGGGACGGTGATATGGAATGGGCCGGTCGGTGTCTTCGAGTTCGACAACTTCGGTGCCGGCACCGAAGCCCTGGCTGAGGCGATCGCCGAAAGCGACGCTTTCTCGGTCGCCGGTGGCGGCGATACGCTTGCCGCGATCGACAAGTACGGTGTCGCAGACCGGATCTCTTACATATCGACGGGTGGTGGTGCTTTTCTCGAGTTTGTCGAGGGCAAGAAACTACCCGCGGTCGAGGTGCTCGAGCGGCGGGCCGCGGCCTAGGGGGGCCAGGGACCGGTGATCGCCAGTGTCGTTCCGGGATACTGAATATTCACGAACAGCGTCTTGCCATCCGGAGCAAAACACACGCCCGCGAGTTCGGAATTCGAGTACACGTTGTCCGCGAGCTGGTACAGGCTTCCATCTGGTTGGATTCCGACAAGGCCACAGTGACCGGACGTATCCTCGCACACGACCAGGTCGCCCCACGGCGACATCGTAAGGTTGTCAGCGTTGCGCAGCAGGGATTCGTCACCGGCTTCGGCAAGCAAGGTCAGCTGCCCCGGACGTTCCTTTTCTCCATCGTGCCCTTCCAGCGGACTCGGCTGATACATAAAGACCTGTCCCAGGCGCAGCCGGCCGCCAATCGTGCAGGTGAACGCAAACGCATCGCCGGCAACGCACAGGCCTTCGCCGCGGGCGAATATCGCCGCGCCAGCGGCGGCTCCGCGCAGGCGCAGGTCGTTTTCGGCCGGGTCGACGTCCTCGAGGTCGATCCACCTGGTCGGCAGGGATTCTCCGATATCGATGGCGCGATCGCCCGTCCAGTTATGCAGTTTCTGCGACGGCCTGCCGGCGATGGCGAGTGCCTGTAGCCGGCCACCTTCCTGAAGCCGCCCCGGCACTTCCGGGACATAGCGGTAGAACAGGCTGTTGTGGCGGTCTTCGGTCATGTAGACGATGCCGCTCGGCTCATGAACTGCGCAAGCCTCGTGCTCGAAGCGGCCCATCGCCTTGATCGGTATCGGTTCGGCGAGCCCGGTCTCGCCCGCCGGCACCTCGAAAACATAGCCGTGCTTCTCGTCACGGGTAATCAGCCGACCGCGCGAAAAATCGGTGCCGGGGCTTTCGAAACACTCCTCGCAGGATAACCAGCTGCCCCACGGCGTCGGACCGCCCGCGCAGTTCAGTTCGGTGCCGGCGAGGCTGAGATGCTGGCGCTCGGTATGGCCCGTTCGCGGGTTGTAAACGGTCGTCGTCGTGCCGCCGACCCCGGGTGATGTACCGCTGCCGTGATCGTAGACACGTTCCTTGATGTTGTCGGGCAGCGCATCGAAACCGGTGCCGAAGGCACTGTACTCCGGGAAAGCCGGCGGCATCTCGTGGTTGCAGACCAGGATCACCCTGCCGTCGTGGCCGGGGAAGGCCGCCATGCCGTCGTGAGCAGGCGGCACCTTGAATCCGTCGTCCATCGTGTCGCCCGACTTCGAGACCACCCGATAGCTGAATCCGTCGGGCAGATCCAGCAATTCGCCCGGGTCCGGCCGCAGCGGTCCTATGCCGATTTCTCTGGCATCAGCAGCCCTCGCAACAGGCGGGCTTGCGGCAGCCATTGCAATGCATTGCAGGAATCGACGGCGATTGATCATGTCATGAGTGCAGCGTGCGGAAGCCGCGGAGAATAGCAGTATCCTGTTGCAGGAAGCGAACCCACTGTTTATCCGTAATACGACCGAAACATCAGTGTGCAATAATCGCCGCCATGCACAGACGGACAAAGATAGTAGCGACGCTTGGACCGGCGACCGACCGCACGAAAACGTTGCGCAAGATGATCGACGCGGGGCTCAATGTCGCGCGCCTGAATTTTTCGCATGGCGATGCCGCCGACCACCGGCGCCGCGCCGAAGAGCTTCGCACGGCGGCCGACGAGTGCCGGCGCGATGTCGGCTTGCTGGGCGACCTCCAGGGACCGAAGATCCGGGTACAACGGTTTCGAGACCGGGCTGTGGAGCTGCAGGACGGCGCGTCGTTCTTTCTCGACAGCTCGCTGGGTTTCGAGGACGGTACTGAAGAAGGCGTCGGGGTTGCCCTGGATACGCTGCATGACGATGTGGCGCCAGGCGACACCTTGCTACTGAACGACGGCCTGATTTCCCTGCACGTCGATCGTATCGAAGGCACCCGAGTGCACACCACCGTCATCAATGGCGGGATACTGTCCAACCACAAGGGCATCAACAAGAAAGGCGGCGGCCTTTCGGCGCCAGCGCTCACGGACATCGATCGGGATAACATCAAGCTTGCCGCCGAACTCGACATGGACTTCCTCGCGGTATCTTTCGTTCGCGATGGAGATGATGTGCGGGAAGCGCGCCGCCTGTTCGAAGAGGCCGGCGGTAAAGGCCTGATCGTTGCAAAAATCGAGCGTGTCGAGGCTATCGAGGAAATCGATTCCATCATCGATGCGGCCGATATCGTCATGGTCGCCCGCGGGGACCTGGGCGTCGAGATGGGTTACGCGGAGCTAACGGGCATACAGAAAAAGCTCATTCGAAAGACCCGCAAGGCCAGCAAGATCGTGATCACGGCGACGCAGATGATGGAATCGATGATCCAGAACCCGATTCCGACGCGTGCGGAAGTCTCGGATGTATCAAATGCCGTCATGGACGGCACGGACGCGGTGATGTTGTCGGGTGAGACGGCGGTGGGTCGCTACCCGGTCAAGGCGATTCGATCCATGGCCGAGGTTTGCAAGGGCGCCGAGAAGTACCCGTTGCCCGAGGGCGTGACGCGTCACCGAATGGGCGACAATTTCGGACGCGTCGATGAGGCGATCGCCATGGCCGTCATGTACACGGCGAATCATCTCAAGGTAACGGCCATTATTGCGTTGACCGAGTCGGGTTCGACCGCGCGCTGGATGTCGCGTATCCGGTCCGATATTCCGATCTATGCGCTGACGCCGCACGCGGCTACCGGTCGTCGCGTGACGATTTACCGGGGCGTGATCCCGGTGCATTTCGGCGCCGACCAGACCCACGGCAGCCCGTATCGACGCGTTTTCGATACGTTGCTGTCCCGCAACCTGGCGAGCGTCGGCGACTACGTGATCGTGACGAAAGGCGACGTCGACGGCGTTTCGGGAGGTACGAACGCCATGACGATCGTACAGGTGACGGAGGCGGGCTGAGGATCGTGCGGCGCTGGATGATTCGAACCGGGGCGGCAGCGCTGCTTTTGCTTACCGCAGCGGTGTTCGCGCTCTGGCTTACACTGCGCGCGAGCCTGCCGCAGCTCGACGGCGAACTGATCGCGCCGGGTCTCGGCCATCTGGCGATTATCGAACGCGATGATGCCGGCATACCGACAATATCGGCGCGCACACGCACCGATCTTGCTTATGCGACCGGGTTTGCGCACGGACAGGACAGGTTTTTCCAGATGGACCTGATCCGCCGCCAGGCAGCCGGCGAGCTGTCGGAGCTGTTCGGCGAGATCGCGGTCGACACCGACAAGCGCTACCGCTTTCATCGTTTCAGGGACCGCGCACGCGCCGTGCTGGAAGCGTCGCCAGCGGCTGATGTCGAGGTTCTCGAGAATTATGCGGCCGGCGTGAATGCAGGCCTCGGGAGCCTGGGCGCGCGCCCGTTCGAACTCCTCTTGCTGGGTGCGGAGCCGGAGCCATGGCTGGCGGAGGACTCGGTGCTCGTTGTCTATGCGATGTTCATGCAGTTGAACGACGCGCGGGCGAGCAAGGACGTGCGGCGCGGCTTCGCGCACCGCGTGCTGCCGGAGGAAGTGTTCGACTGGCTCTATCCGCGAGGCACGCATTGGGATGCTCCCATCATGGGCGAACCGAGAACGCCGTCCCCGCCGCCGCCCGCAAGCGTATTCTCAGTCCGTGACGTAACCGAAAAGCCGCCGGCGGCGGGCGAAATCGGGAAACCCTACCTGAACGGCAGCAACAACTGGGTCGTGGGTGGCGCCCTGACGTCGACCGGGCGTGCGCTCATGTCGAACGACATGCATCTCGGTCACGACGTGCCGAATATCTGGTACCAGGCCCGGCTGATCGTCACGGACGAGCAGCCGCGAGACGTAACCGGGGTATCGTTGCCCGGCACGCCGTTCATAACGGCCGGCAGCAACGGCAACATAGCCTGGGGCTATACGAACAGTTACGGCGACTGGGCGGATGCCGTGCTGTTACGGCCAGGCGCTGCTCCGGGCAGCTACCGCACGCCGCAAGGCGATCGTGAGTTGGACGTCAGGCGCGAAACGATCGAGGTCAGGGACGCAGAGCCGGTCATCTACGAGATCCGGGAAACGATCTGGGGGCCGGTCGACGATCTGATCGATTATCCTGACGGCGACATTGCGGTCAGCTGGACGGCGCACAGTCCCGAGGCGTTGAACCTGAACCTGCTTGCATTGGAGACATCGTCCGACGTGGACGAGGCGCTTGGCATTGCCGCCACGATGGGTATTCCGCCGCAGAACTTTGTCGTTGGTGACACCGGCGGCAACGTCGGCTGGACGATCGCCGGGCAGATACCGGTGAAGAACGGTTTCGACGCGATGGTTCCGGCCGACTGGAGCCGGGAGGAGGGCTGGATCGGCTGGCTGCATCCATCCGATTACCCACGCGTGATCAATCCGGGCAACGGGCGCATCTGGACGGCCAACGCACGCGTCGCCGACGCGGAAGCGCTGGAGGCGATCGGGGATGGCGGCTATGACCTCGGCGCGCGGGCCAGCCAGATTCGGGACTCGTTGCTCGCGTCGAACGATTTCGAACCGGTCGACATGCTCGCGATCCAGTATGACGATCGCGCGTTGTTCCTGTCGCGCTGGCGCGACGTGCTGCTCGGCGTACTCACGGATGCCCGCATGGCCGGCGATCCAGAGCTCATCGAATACCGCGAGCTGGTCCGGGGCTGGATACCCAGGGCGACCCCGGAATCCGTCGGCTACCGCCTGGTGCGAGCGTTTCGACTGGAAGTGCAGTCCAGGGTATTCCACGCGCTCACGACGCCGGTCCGTGCTGCGAATGGCGGCGACGTTGAACTGTTGCTGAGCAACCAGTTCGAGGGCGTGCTGTGGCAGCTCCTGGCGGAACGGCCGCGACATCTGTTGCCGGGTGTCTACGAGTCGTGGGACGAGTTGCTGCTCGATGCTGTCCGCACCAATATCGCCTGGTTCGGGGAGCATTACGACGGCGGTCTGGAAGGGCGCAGCTGGGGCGAAGTGAACACGGCATCGATCCGTCATCCGCTCAGCCGGGCGCTGCCAATGCTGTCGCCGTGGCTGGACATGCCTGCGGAACCCCTGAACGGTGATGTCGACCTGCCGAAAGCGCAGGGCCCGGCTTTCGGCGCGTCGCAGCGCTTCTCGGTGTCGCCCGGAGATGAAGAAAACGGCCTGATGCACATGCCCACCGGACAGAGTGGCCACCCGCTGTCGGAGTTCTACAGCAAGGGGCACGAGGAGTGGGTACGCGGGCAGCCAAGCCCGTTCCTGCCGGGCGAACCGCAGCACACGCTGGAACTTGTGCCAGCCGATTGACATAAGCACCGCGCTGGTCGCCCCGGCTCCTGACCTAAAGGCGCCCAAGGGGTAAGATGTTTGCTGAACGCCGAACAAGACCAGGACCGACATGACTGACACCCGCTTCACTGGTACCAGTACCTACATTGCAACCGACGACCTGATGATGGCCGTCAATGCGGCGGTTACGCTCGAGAGGCCGATCCTCATCAAGGGCGAGCCCGGGACGGGCAAGACGCAGCTTGCGATCGAAGTCGCGAGCGCGCTCGATAAACCGCTGTTCGAATGGCATATCAAGTCGACGACCAAGGCACAGCAGGGACTCTACGAATATGATGCCGTGGCCAGGCTCAGGGACTCCCAGCTCGGGGACGACCGCGTTCACGATATTGCCAACTACATCCAGAAGGGCAAGATCTGGGAGGCGTTCGCGGCGGACGAGCAGCCGGTACTGCTGATCGACGAGATCGACAAGGCCGATATCGAGTTTCCCAACGATCTGCTGCGGGAACTCGATCGCATGGAATTCTATGTGTACGAGACGCAGCAGCTCGTTGCGGCAAGGCACCGTCCCATCATCGTCATTACGAGCAATAACGAAAAGGAACTTCCCGATGCGTTCCTGCGGCGTTGCTTCTTCCATTACATCAAGTTCCCCGACCAGGACACGATGGCGAGCATCGTGGACGTACACTATCCGGAACTGAAGAAGAACCTGCTCAGCGAGGCGCTCAATGCGTTTTACAGGGTTCGTGAGGTGCCGGGACTGAAAAAGAAACCGTCGACATCAGAACTGCTCGACTGGATCAAGTTGCTCCTTGCGGAGGACGTTCCGCCCGAGGCTTTGCGCGGTGACGACAAGCGCAAGGCCATTCCGCCGCTGTACGGCGCGCTGCTCAAGAATGAGCAGGACGTGCACCTCTTCGAGCGGCTCGTGTTCCTGGATCGCGGGGCCGGACAGCAGTAACGGCGATGCTGATTCCGTTTTTCTACATGCTCCGTGAAGGCGGTATGAATACGTCCATCACGGAGCTTCTGACCCTCCTCGAGGCGATGAAGCGTGGAGTTGCCGGCACCAATGTCGATGATTTCTACTATCTGGCGCGCGCGGCTCTGGTCAAGGACGAGTCGCAACTCGACCGCTTCGATCGCATATTTGCCGCCTATTTCCAAGGCGTCGAAGACAGCCTCGGAGACCTGTTCGAAGAGCTTCCGGACGACTGGCTTCTCAAACAGGCGGAACTGCTGTTGTCGGAGGAGGAGCGTGCGAGGATCGAATCGCTCGGCGGCTTCGACGAGTTGATGAAAGCGCTGCGCGAGCGGCTCGAGGAACAGGACGAGCGCCACGAAGGCGGCAGCAAATGGATCGGGACCGCGGGTACCTCTCCGTTCGGCGCTCACGGTTACAACCCGGAAGGCGTGCGCATCGGCCAGCACGGCTCGCGGCACCGCAGCGCTGTGAAGGTCTGGGACCGTCGCGAGTACCGGAATCTCGACGACTCGGTCGAGCTCGGCACCCGCAATATAAAGGTGGCGTTACGACGGCTGAGAAAGTTCGCGCGGGAAGGCGCAGCCGACCAACTGGATCTCAAGGATACGATCGACAAGACGGCGCGGAATGCAGGGCTGCTCGACATCCGCATGGTTCCGGAGCGACACAACGCCGTCAAGGTCTTGCTGTGCCTCGATATCGGTGGCTCGATGGACGACCATGTGCGCGCCTGCGAGGAGCTGTTCTCTGCAGCAAGCAGCGAATTCAAGCACCTCGAGTATTTCTACTTTCACAATTTTGTCTATGAATCGTTGTGGAAGGACAATCGCCGACGTCTTTCCGAGCGTGTTCCCCTTCTCGATATCACCCACAAATATGGTGCGGACTATAAATTGATCTTCGTCGGCGATGCCACGATGAGCCCGTACGAAATCGTCTATGCGGGGGGCAGCGTGGAGCATTGGAACGAGGAGCCGGGTGCCGTATGGATAAAGCGCCTGCTGAACACCTACCACAAAGCCATCTGGCTGAATCCGGAGCCCCGGGAACGCTGGGATTTCACGCCGTCAATCAAGCTTACTCGTGAGATCATGGATGATCGCATGTTCCCGCTGACTATCTCGGGCCTCGACGACGGCATCAAGGCCCTGCACTAGTTGCCTGCGCCAAGCGCCTCGAGTTCGGCGAGCACTTCGGCGGCGTGCTCGTCCGGATCAACCTTTTCGTAGTGCCGCGCGACATTGCCCTGCGGATCGATGATGAATGTCTGCCGCTTGGCAACCGTCCATCCCATCATCTTCGTTTTGACGCCATAGGCATCGGCCGTCGTGCCCTCCGAATCGGCCAGCAGGGGAAACGGCAAACCATGGTTCTCGGCGAATTTCCTGTGAGACTCGACGTCGTCGAGGCTTACGCCGAGGATCTGCGCGTTCAGCTTGCGAAACGCGAAAATGTTGTCGCGAAACTCACAGGCTTCGGTTGTACAGCCGGGCGTCTCGTCCTTCGGATAGAAATAAAGCACAACCCAGTGGTCCCTGTAGTCCTCGAGCGAGTGCAGCTGCCCCTCCTGGTCCGGTAGCTCGAATTCGGGTGCAGGTGCGCCGATCTCGACGCCGCCGTCGGCGACAGCCAGCGAACCGAGCAACAGCGCGATGGCCGGATACAAAAAACGGGACACAGAACGATTCATGATTGGGTCCGATTCGTTAAATTTGCAGAACCTACTATGATACGTCACGTCGAACGGTGCGCAAGGCATCGAAACCGTTGGCGATAGCAAGGTCAGCATGAAATCACCGGCGAATCGCAAGAAGACTGCATTGGTGCTCCCCGGCGGCGGGGCGCGGGGCGCGTTCCAGGTGGGCGTGCTGAAAGCGATCGCCGAACTCGTGCCGCGCGGAACCGTCAATCCGTTCAGAATCATCAGCGGAACCTCTGCCGGCGCCATCAATTCTGTCGTGCTGGCGGCCAAGGCGCGCCGTTTCCGCGTCGCGATTGCGGAACTCGAGCGCGTCTGGGGCAATTTCAGGTGCCACCACGTCTATCGGACCGACAACCTGGCGATGCTGAAAAGCAGTCTGCAATGGCTCGGCGCATTCGTGACGGGTGGGACCCTCGTGCGCATGCCCAGATCCCTGCTCGACAATTCGCCGCTGCGTGCGTTATTGAGCCGCAATGTTCGATTCCCGCGAATCGAGCATGGCATCGAACAGGGGTGGCTTGACGCCGTCAGCGTTACGGCGGCAGGCTACAGCTCGGCGAGGTCGACGTCGTTTTTCGAGGCCGCAAGCGGCCATGCGGAGTGGTCGCGCACGCGCCGGACCGGTGTGCAAAGCCGGCTCAACCTCGATCACCTGATGGCGAGCATTGCCGTGCCCATGATATTTTCGCCGGTGCGTATCGGCAATGAGTACTTCGGCGACGGCGCGATGCGCCAGGCGACGCCGCTGAGCCCGGCCGTGCATCTTGGTGCCGACCGCATCCTCGTCATCGGCGTGCGTAACGAGATTGCAGACGGAACGGTCGAACCCGAGACCGCGGTGCCGTATCCGAGTTTTGCCGAGATTGCCGGCTATACGCTCGACACGCTGTTCATGGACGGCCTCTATTCCGATCTCGAACGCTTGAGCCGGGTCAATCAGCTTATCGACACGGTGCCCCTCGAACATCGCGGTCCCAAGCTGTCGCGTATGCGCCCGATCGATACGATGGTCATCGTGCCAAGCGAAGATCTTCGCTTACTGGCCCGCAAACATCGTGAGGCGTTGCCGGTCGCGCTTCGCACGCTGCTCTGGGGGATAAGCGGGCGCGGTCGGGGCGAGGGCCGTTTGCTGAGCTACCTGATGTTCGAACAGGCCTTTACGCGCGAGCTGATAGAACTCGGCTATCGGGACGCGATGTGCGTTCGGGACCAGCTACAGGACTTCATCGCCGGCAACGAGGTGCCGCGGCTGTTTGCGCCACACTGGGTGGAAGAAGATCTCGACATTCTGCATGCCTGAGTCACAGTCCGCGGACACGCTGCCAGGGCCTTACAGAAGTAGCGCAGCGCCCAGCCCGAGGAAGGTCATGTAGCCGACAACGTCGGTCACGGTCGTCAGGACGACTCCGCCGGCGATTGCCGGATCGATTTTCATCCGCTTGAGAAGCATAGGAATACCGAAGCCCGAGAGAGCGGCCATGAACAGGTTGATGAGCATGGCCGCGGCAATGACTCCGCCGATACGCCAGTCACCGAACCACAGGTAGGTGAATGCGGCGACGACGATCGACCATCCCAGACCGTTCAGCAGGCCGACCGCGAGCTCCTTCTTGAGGATTCGCGTGGCGTTGGTCTTGTCGACCTGGCCGAGCGCCATTGCTCGAGTAATGATGACGAGCGACTGCGTCCCGGCGACGCCGCCCATGCTCGGCACGACGGGCATCAGGACGGCCAGGAGTACGATTTTGTCGATCGTCGTCTGGAACAAGTCGACCACCGAAGCGGCCAGAAAGGCCGTGCCGAGGTTGATTCCCAGCCAGAGCGCGCGGCGCCTCGCACTCTTGAACACGGGCGCAAACATGTCTTCTTCTTCATCGAGACCGGCGGCGCTCATCAACGAGTGCTCGGCTTCGTCGCGAATCACATCGACGACGTCATCGACGGTGATACGGCCGACAACGCGATAGTCGTCGTCGACGACCGGAGCCGATAACAGGTCGCGATTCTCGAATTCCCAGACGACCTGCCTGGAAGGCGTGTGCGCGGGAATCGGCAGAACGTCGGTCGACATGATGCTGGACACCAGCGTGTCGGAGTCATGCGTCAGCAAACGGGAAAGAAACAGCGAACCCACGTATTCATTATCGCGATTGACCACGAACAGCAGGTCGGTTCCGTCAGGCATGTCGCCGACGGCGCGCAAGTAGCGCATCACGACCTCCAGCGTGACGTCGGGACGGACGGTCACGATATCGATATTCATCAGACCGCCGGCGCAGTCCTCGTCGTATGCGAGGACCTGCTGCAGCCGGTCGTGGTCCAGTTTGTCCAGCGACTGCAGCACCTGCCGGGTAACGGCTTCCGGAAGGTCCGCAAGGAGGTCCGCGAGGTCATCGAAGTCCATGCCTGCGGTTGCGGCGATGAGTTCCTCGGTCTGCATGCCTTCGATCAGGCCGTCGCGGACCTCGTCGCTCAGTTCGACGAGGACGTCGCCCTCGTCGTCGGCCGAAACCATCTCCCAGAGCACGGCGCGTTCCTGGAGTGGAAGGGATTCCAGGAGACGTGCGATTTCAGCAGGATGCAGGCTATGGACCATTACCCGCGCGGAACGCATACGGCCGCTGTCGAGCTGCTCGCGCAACAGTTGCAGGTTGCCCTGGGTGTGCTCTCTCGCTTCCATGGATCCCGCCCCGACTCATTTGCCGGCCCCGGAATGGGGCGCCGATTACGGCAGGAGTTTAACCGAAAACAGCCTGGGAGCCCCGTCCCGGGAACGCCCGGTACCGCGCGTTGCGGCGGGGCGGTCGAACTTTACAGCTCTTTATGGCGGGTGCTGATGTGGTCGTCGAAGCTGCGCAGCGATTCGGCAAGTTTTTCGGTCATGTAGACGGACCGGTGCTGGCCACCGGTGCAGCCGATCGCGACCGTAAGAAAGGCCCGGTTGGACGCCCGGTATTCGGGGATCCAGCGTTCGAGAAAGGCCAGGATATCCGCATGCATTGCCGCCACCGATTCCTGTTCGTCGAGGAACCGGACGACCTGTTCATCCAGTCCCGTCAGGTTCCTCAAATTCAGGTCCCAGTAGGGATTCGGCAGGCACCGCAGGTCAAAAACGAAATCGGCGTCCGCGGGGATGCCGTGTTTGTAACCGAATGACTCTATGAGAAGCGACAACGCGGCAGGCGCACGACCGTTAACACGTTCCCGGATAACGTCGGCAAGCTCATACACACTGGTCCGGGACGTGTCGATTATGAGGTCGGCCGAATTAATAACCTCCGAAAGAACCTCTCGCTCCTCTTCAATGGCGTTACGCAATTCTGCGCCGTGCTCCGCGAGCGGGTGTCGCCGGCGCGTCTCGCTGTAGCGCTTGAGCAGGACCTCGTTGTCGGCAAGCACGAAGAGGACGTCCGTCTGAATGTGCTGTTTCCGGAATTCCTCTATCAGGTGGGGCAGCGACTCGAGATCCTGAAGCCGATTGCGGGCATCGATGCCAACAGCCAGTCCGCGGCCGATCCGGCCCTTGCCGGCAGATATTTCGTCCACGACCGCCTTGAGTAGTCCCGCCGGCAAATTGTCGATGCAGTAATAGCCGAGGTCTTCGAGCGCGTGAAGCGCGACGGTCTTTCCGGAGCCGGATAGCCCACTTACGATGATCAGGCGCATGGTGTCGGTCATAGTCGCAACCGTGGCGGCCGACAGGCCGTCAATTTCCGTGGGCAGTCTGCAATCGATCCGGGACGGAGGCGCGAGTACCATCCAGGAGAGTATTGTAGAGAGCGCTGCTTGACGTCGCCTCTCGAAGCTTGCTTCTCAGTTCCCCGTTGCCGAGCAGGTTGGTGATCATGGCGATGTCGGCGTGATGCATGTCAGTTACTTCCCTCGGCACCATCAGCCCGAAAACAAGGTCGACAGGCTCTCCGTCCGTGGCATCGAAATCTATCGGATCTGACAGCTTGATCATGGCCGCGATGCAACGGTCGATACCTTCAACACGGCAATGGGGAAAGGCAACGCCGGCTTCCAGGCTAGTACAGCCGAGCCGTTCACGTTCGATGAGACGCTCGAATATGTCGTCTGCGGCAATATCCGGCTGCGACCGAACCAGCAGTTCACTCAGGATTTCGAGGCAGTGCTTCTTGCTTCGCGCTTGCGCGTTACAGAGCACAGCGTCCGGATTGATAATTTCTTCGAGCAACATGGCTTGTTATTGTTCTTGTGATAAGGCCGCGGCGCTATGACGGCGCGGCTGACATTTAAAATCGCCTCTTGTGGGCGTCCCTGGCGTGATGGTCGACAAGCTTCTCCTTGTGTTTCCTGACACGCCGATCCAGTTTGTCTACGAGGCCATCGATAGCAGCATACATGTCTTCTTCCGTGTTATCGGCGTAGATGGTTCCGCCGTTTACGTTAACCTTCGCCTCCGCCTTATGCCGCAGCTTTTCCACCGTGAGAATACAGTGCACGTTTGACACTATGTCGAAATGACGCTCTAGGCGTTCAATCTTGGACTCTACGTAACCTCTCATTGCTTCAGTAACTTCGACGTGGTGGCCCGAGACATTCAATTGCATAGTTTTCTCCTGCTTGTAATTACGAACTCACTTCCTTGTGTTGTTATCGCGCCGGTCGCTGGCGACGCTCACTCGATGACGCGATGTTCATGGACTCACGGTACTTCGCGACCGTGCGCCTGGCAACTTTTATCCCCTCGTCCGCTAGCCGGCTTGCAATCTTGCTGTCGCTCAGTGGTTTCGCCGGATTTTCCGCGCCGATGAGCTTGCGTATCTTCGCGCGCACGGAGGTCGAAGACTGATCTTCCCCGTCTGCGGTCGCGAGATGGCTCGAGAAGAAATACTTGAATTCGACGACGCCGCGCGGCGTGTGCATGTACTTGTTGGTCGTGACACGCGAGATGGTCGATTCATGCATGCCGATCTCATCCGC
>JAACFJ010000157.1 GCA_009937505.1 Gammaproteobacteria bacterium | reverse complement strand
TCCACGCCGCGCTCGTCCCGGTAGCCCATGCTCAGCACGAAGTGCGTGGTATCGTTGCCGCCACCCCACAGCGCCGAGAATTCATAGGACTCGCCGTCGTTGTCTTCGAGGTAACTGCCGGCTTGCGCGTCGAGGCGGAAGCCCTCGAAGTTCTGCCGCGTGATGATGTTGACGACACCGCCGATCGCGTCCGAGCCATAGATCGCCGAGGCACCGTCCTGCAGTATCTCGACGCGCTCGATGACGTTGTCGGGAATCGTGTTCAGGTCGACCGCATTCGGCACACCGGATGCCGAGGCGCCGGCGATCCAGCGCTTGCCGTCCACCAGCACCAGCGTGCGCTTGGCGCTGACGTTACGGATCGAGAGCTGCACGGCACCCGCGCCGATGCCCGAACCGTCCTGAGGAAAACCGGAGTTGCCCGGTACGTTGAACTTCGAGTTGACGGCCGAGCCCGTGATCGGCAATTGCTGCAGCGCATCACCCAGATTCGTCACGCCGGTGCTCTCGATGTCCCCGGCGCCGATTTCCATGATGGCCACTGGCTCATTGAGCGGATTGCGTCGGATGCGCGACCCGGTAACGACCACTTCTTCCATGTCTTCCGCCTCTTGAGCGCGCGCCATATCCGCGGGCGCGATCGCCAGGCTAAGGACCAGGGCGGAGGCCCCGGCTAGTGCGATTGGAGTTTTCATGTATCCCCCTTCCGGTTGGTACCAAACGTTGCGTTTCGACAACGAAACAACATCATCGCGGTCGAAACAGGAAATTTCCCGAAATCTTTATGTTTGTTAAGTGACAGTGCGAAGTTCGAATAGTTTCGAACGCTTCGTCGCAATCATACTCCGTATATAACCAATTACTATGTTGTTGTTTTGCAACATCGTCATTGCACGGATCAGAGACAGGTCTTGGAGCTCGTCTTCGGCGATAATCCGGGAATGCAGCCAAACGAGGGCAAATCATCGCTACCGCGTCGCATCGCCCTCGGCGCCCTGCTCCTGTTGTTGCTCGTCACCGGCCTGTACTGGCTCGAACTCGCGATTCCGAAGCGCGACTACTTCATCGAGCGTCGCGGCACGCTCGTTAGTGCCGACGTCACCGAGGCAAGTTCCGACGGCATCGTGCAGAAACTGGTGCGGATGGAGTCATCGACCGGCTTGAGGGTGAACATGCGCGTGGTCCGGCCGCAGACCGTTCCGGGACAAACGCTGCCGGTCATCATCGTGATGGGCGGGGAAGGCACGGGCAAGGACGCGGTCGACCTTGTCGGCGCGCCGGAGGGCATCGCATACCTTGCCCTGGACTATCCCTACGAAGGCGACCAGGAACTCGATGCGTTCTGGGAGTCGTTGACCGCGATACCCGGTATCCAGCAGGCATTCCTGGATTCGCCGCCCGCGATGTCGCTCGCCGTGAACTGGGCCGAACAGCAGGACTGGTTCGATCCGGACAACGTCGAACTGGTGGGAGCCAGCCTCGGTGTGCCATTCACGGCTGTCGCCGGTGCGCTGGATGAACGATTCACGCGCGTATGGCTTCTACACGGCGGCGCAAAAAACGTACCCTGGGTCATGCACGTGGGGAAGCGTTACGTAGAGAACGAGTTCATGCGAGGGATGCTGGCTCGCGGTGCATTGTTACTTGTCTACGGCAACTCTTTCGAAGCCCTGGACTGGATCACGGAAATCGCGCCTCGGCCGCTGGTCATCGTTGCGGCCAGGGACGATGATTTCGTGCCGCCCGAAGCGCAACAGCCGTTCGTCGAAGCTGCGGAGGCCAGTGAACACATCGAGATCGTCTGGACCGAGGGCAGGCACATCCGTCCAACCCGTCGTGAGGAACTCCAGCAGCTGCTCGATATCGTGCTGAGCCGCATCGACTACGGAGACCCGGCCGAGTGATTAGGAAAGGCATCAGGCTGACCGTAATCGTGGCGATCGCACTGCTGGTGCTTATTTCGGCAACGGCATACTTCATCAACCTGTACCGCGATTCCATCGCCCTCGAGGTTGCCCGGTCAGCATTGGGCGAAAGCGACGTGCGGGTAGTCGATGTATCGGTCGAATCGATCAGTTCGAATGAGGTGCGGTTCGACGAGATCACTCTCGAACTCGCAGCGGGCGGAATCATCTCCATAGATGGCGTGACCTTGCCGGTCCGGTTTCGCGGCCTCACGGACAGCACGCTCCACATCGACACCGTGAGGTTCGAGCCCGGCGCTGCCGACACGGGCCCCATCCGTTTCGCAGCGGGCTTGCAGAGTTTTCTCCAGGCCCCGGCGGCCACGCCGGGCGCCACGATTCGGATTGACGAGGTGCTGCTGCCCGACATGCCCTTGATTCGGGACGTGGCCTGGCATGCAGACCTGCTGAACCCGACGCTGCGAGCGACAGTCGGAACCTTCGAGCTGATCACGACGACGACGGAGGATGACGACGGCGCATTTCGGGGATCCTTGCGCGCGCTGCTGCCGGACGATACCGAAGCCGTCATGCTCGGATTCCGGCTTGCGCCTGATCAGGAGGGCTTCCTCGTTCGCGGCACTATCAACCTGGCGCTCGAGCCGCTGCTGCCGGCACTGCACGCGATTGGCGCGGTGCCAGCCGAGGTGACAGGGCTCATCTCCACCTTGAGTGGCGTATTCGAATTTCGGCTGGAGGCGGACGAGACGCTGCCTGTCGAGGTTCAGGCAACTTTCGACACGGCATCCGCTACGGCGGTGACCTACCGGGCGGAAGATGCCGTAATCGGGCTGTCGGTCGCCGCGACGACCCCGGTGGATGCCGTGGCCGTATACCCGTCGCTCGACTGGTCCGCGCAGATCGCGCGGTCTTCCGTCGAGATTACTGGCATGGACTTCGACCTTCCTGTCGTGCGTCTTCGAAACAGCGAGTGCCACTCCGGCATCTCCTGCCGCACGGGTCTCGACTTTTCATACGGCGATGTGGCAATCAGCGACCTGACTATCGACGCGGTAACGGTAAACGCCGGGGCCGTGCAGTTCGACAGTCGTGACAATGAGTGGACGGTCTCGTCGCCGGGTACGCGGATCACGCTGAACGGCCCGGCGGTTGCCGGGCGTCACGTCGTGGCCCCCGCCATTGAGGCGGACGTGTCAGGGTCGAACGAGCGTGTGTCCGCGGTCGTGGACTTCAGCACGCCCGAAGGCGGGCTGTCAGGGCGCGCCGGCTTGTCGCACGATCTTGCAGCCGCTACCGGCACATTCACGCTGCAATCCGCAGCGCTCGAATTCGACCTGCTCAACCTGTCCGCAATCTTCACAGACTGGCCGTACGACTGGGACGTCACGGCCGGCCGCGGCACGGCAGGAGCCGAATTCGGCTGGAGCATGGCCGACTCAGACTTCGCGTACAAAGGATCGATGGCGCTGACTGCCGACTCCCTCGCCGGCCGCTATGCCGATATCGCCTTCCTGGGTTTCAGCAGCCGGCTGGATATCGAAGTTGATTCAGAAACGCCACTGGCGCTGAAACCGGCCCGATTCGACGTCGCCCTGGTCGACATCGGCTTCCCTGTCGAGGACATCAGCGGCGTAGCCACGCCCTACATCGACGACTCAGCGGTCGAGGTGAGCTCCCTGTCGATGACGGTGCTCGGGACGCCGATAGCAATGAGTTGATGCTCAGGGCCAGCAACGTTCAGCTGCCATTAATGGTCGGCCTTGCAGACTTGGAAGCTGTGACCATCAGCGGCAGCGTGTCGGGGGAGATCCCTGTGACCATCCGAGGCAACAACGTGATCATCGACGAAGGCTTCCTGGAAAACGACCCTCCGGGCGGCGTCATCCAGTATCTTGGCGGCGCTGCAAACGGCGTCGTGGACGACACATCGCAACTGGGCGTCGTCACCCGGACGCTCAGGAATCTCGAGTTCGACTCGCTGACCTCGGCGGTCAACTACTCTCAGGAGGGCGATTTGGTATTGCAGATGCGGCTCAAGGGAATCAATCCCGACGTCGACCCAACGCAGCCCGTTATCCTCAACCTCAACGTCGAAAACAACGTGCCGCAGATGCTGCGCAGCCTGCAGGCAACGCGATCCATCGAGGATGTTCTCGAGAGGAAACTTTCGCAATGATGCTTCCGGCGCCGCATGGCATACGTTAAGCTGCGCGCAGGTGCTCTGAAGGTACTGACCATGTCCAAATACTTGCTGACAAGCGTTCTCCTCGTCCTGCTCGCAGGCTGCAGTCCAACCGTCAGGGTGGAAGCGCCGAAAGAGCCGATCGAGATCAACCTGAACGTCAAGATCGAACACCACATTCGCGTGCAGGTCGATAAGGAACTCGAGGACCTGTTCGAAGAAGACAGTGAACTGTTTTGAGGTCGCAGCATTCCTGCTGGTACTTGCGTTTCAGAGTGCGTGGGCCATCGACCTTCACGCGGCCAAGGAGCAGGGCGTGGTGGGTGAAGCCAACACGGGCTACCTGGCCCCGATCGGCACACCGAGCGCTGAAGTGAAAGCCCTGGTTTCCGAGGTGAACGCGAAGCGCAAGGCCGAGTTCAAGCGCACCGCCGAAAAGACCGGTGCAACCCTCCAGCAGGTGCAATTCCGCTTCTACGAGCTGGCCGTGCAGCGGACCAAGCCCGGTCATTACTACCAGGATCCAGGCGGCAGCTGGAAGCAGAAGTAAGGGCTTCTTTTAGTCGAAACGCGTGTACTCCATCGCGGCATCGACCCGCTCACGCGCCATCTGTACGGCGGCTTCTCGCGGCGGTATTCCATGGCGGTCCGCGCGCTCCAGCATCTCCGCCGTGTTGGCGCGAACCTTCTCGTCTATCGCCGCGAACGCATCGCGCTTGCGGCCACCCGCGACTTCGGTAGCCGCACAGATCACTCCGCCCGCATTCGCGATGAAGTCCGGAATACACAGCACGCCGCGTTCGTACAGCATGTGCTCGGCTTCATCGGTGATGCCGATATTGGCGCCCGGTACGATGAACCGGGCTTTGACCGATGCCTGGTTCTCCACGCGGATGACATCCGGCCGCGCAGCGGGAATCAGCAGGTCGCAGTCCACGCCGATGATCGAGTCGCGCTCGATCTGCTGACCGCCCTCGAAGTCGATCATGTCGCCATCGGCCTCTTTGTGCGCGATCAGGGCCGCGACGTCGAGACCGCCCGCATCGAAGACCGCGCCCGTGATATCGGCTGCCGCCACGATCGATGCGCCTTTCCCGGCGAAGAAACGAGCCGCGTGTTTGCCGACCGCACCGAACCCCTGCACGGCGACGCGCATGCCGGAGAACTCCATGCCGATCTTTTCCTTCGCAACGTCGGCGCTGACCAGCAATCCGAATGCCGTGGCGCCGACTTCGTCCAGCGGGATACCGCCGAGTTCCCGCGGCAGGCCTGCGCTGCGGCCGCCCTCATCCTTTATGAATGCCATCGCGGCCTCATTGGTGCCCATGTCGGGACCCGGGATGTAGTCGGTGATGCCCCGGATGCCCTGTGCGAACGCGCGGATCCACTGCTCCTTGAGGTCCGGATCCATCAGCGGGTCGCCGAAGATCACCGACTTCGCGCCGCCGTGCGGTAGCCCTGCTGCCGCGTTCTTCAGCGTCATGGCGCGCGCCAGCCGGAAGCACTCCTCGAACGATACGTCGGGGGCCATGCGTGTGCCGCCGATCGCGGGTCCGCAGGCGACATTGTCGACGACCACGATCGCCTTCATGCCCAGCGTCGGCTGGTAGAGGTGAAGCACTGTCTTGGGGCCCAGATCATCGCAAAAGCGGAACTCGGCTTCGGATACTTCGTCTTCCCTTATGCTGACTTTTTCTGTCCGAGCTCCTCGGCCATGCTTTCTCGAATCAGGTACTTCTGGACCTTTCCGGTAACGGTCATCGGGAACTCGTCGACGAAGCGTATATATGTTGGAATCTTGAAGTGTGCCAGCCTGCCCTTGCAAAACTCCCGGATCTCCGATTCGCTCGCTGTCTGTCCTTCGTGTAGTTTTATCCATGCGGCGACCTCCTCGCCAAATTTGGGATCGGGCACGCCGACCACCTCGGCCTGCTCGATCTTCGGGTTCGTATAGAGGAATTCTTCGATCTCGCGCGGGTAGATGTTCTCGCCGCCGCGGATCAGCATGTCTTTGCTGCGGCCGACGATGCGCAGGTAATCGTCTTCGTCCATCGTGGCGATGTCACCGGTTCTGATCCAGTTGGCGGCGTCGATGTCTTTCACCGTGCGCTCAGGATCGCCCCAGTAACCACGCATGACGTTGTAGCCGCGGGTGCACAGCTCGCCGGGCTCGCCGCGCGGCACGATGTGCCCCTCCTCGTCGACGACCTTTATTTCCGTATTGGGTAACGGCCGCCCGACGGTGCCCACGCGAAGCTCGATCGGGTCGTCGGGCAACGTCTGCGTGGAGAGGGGCCCGGTTTCCGTCATGCCGTAACCGATGGTGATCTCGCCGAGGTGCATCTCTTCAATGACGCGATGCATGAGTTCGATCGGGCACGGCGCACCCGCCATGATCCCGGTGCGCAGCGACGTCGTGTCGCGGTCGGCGAAGTCCGGTTCATCGAGCATGGCGATGAACATCGTCGGCACGCCGTGCACGGCCGTGCAGCGCTCTTCCTCGATGGCGCGCAGGCAGGCGTCCGCCTCGAACCCCGCCGCAGGCAGCACGATGGCCGCACCGCTCGACGTACACAGCAGCGTACCGAGCACCATGCCGAAGCAGTGATACATCGGCACCGGCATGCATAACCTGTCCCGCTGCGTAAACTTCATGATGCTCGCGGACATGCTGGCGTTGTTGACGATGTTGTGATGCGTCAGGGTCGCCGCCTTGGGGGCGCCGGTTGTGCCGCTCGTGAACTGGATGTTTATCGGCGCATCGAAATCGAGTTTTCTGCCGATTGTCTCCAGCGCCTGGAAGTCCTCTGCTCCCGCCTTCGACGCGACATCGGCAAAGTTGAACATGCCGGGCGACCGCTGCTTGCCCAGGCGTATGACGAATCGCAAATCGGGCATGCGTGCCGAATGTAATTGCCCGGGCTCGCTCGCCGCGAGTTCGGGCGCGAGCTCGTTCAGCATCGCAACGTAGTCGCTGGTCTTGAAGGAAGACTCGGAGATCAGCGCGCGGCAGCCGACCTTTTTCAAGGCGAACTCGAGCTCCGGGGTACGGTAGGCAGGGTTGATGTTGACGAGCACCAGGCCCGCGCACGCGGTTCCGAACTGTGCGACCAGCCATTCGGCGCGGTTGGGCGCGAGCATACCGACCCGGTCGCCCGGCTGCAGACCGAGCGCAATGAGTCCAGCGGCGAAGTTTCTCGCCCGCTCCCTGAGCTCCCGCCAGTTCCAGCGGATTCCCTGATCGACGACAATCAATGCATCGTTGTCAGGCCAGCGGCGAGCTGCTGAATCCAGCAGCTGCCCGACGGTTACCCCGAGCAGGGGCGTGTCACCGCTCCCGTGCGCATAGCTCTTCAACGCCATACTCCGGTGCGTTCCAACCTGGTCACATTAGGCCGTTTTCGCGCCGAATATTCACTTCGTAGTTTTCCCTAGCGGTTGCGGCAATTACGAGTTGAACAGGGGTTTCGGTGCAGCCCGGAATATGAGTATTTATGTCAACCGGGGCGCCGCTCGCCTTTATACTCCGCACATGGCTCGAACCCGCTCGCTCTCGTTGCTCGTCGTTGCCTTTGCGGCCACCCTGGCGGCTTCCTGCGCCACGCGCATCCCCGTCGGAACGGATTTCAGGGACGCAACTGACGAGCACGAGTACGTAGTAGATCTTCGCTTCGTAACCAACCGCAAGCTCATCGGAACGGGCGCCGACGGGGAGTACTACGGCGACAAACATGGTGAGCTTTCCGCCGGGAGCTGCCGTGTCGGATTCAGGGCCGGTGCCGATCGGGGCGATGTCCTCCGCGTCGATACACGTTCCCTGGAGACGATCTTCGCGGACATCGCGCCGGAAGCCTTCGTCATCTACGTGCACGGCTACGGGGAGTATTTTGCGAAGAACTGCTGGCGGGCGGCGCTGTTGCAGCAGCGCCTCGGGCTCAACGACAGGATGGTCTTGTTCTCCTGGCCGTCGAGTTCCTACCTGACCTACGCAGGAGACGCGAAAGACCTCGAGCAGAGCATCGACGAACTGAACGAGCTACTGACCCTCGCCGCGGAATCCGTCGGCCACGAACGAATCGTACTGATGGCTCACAGCATGGGGTCGCGCGGGCTAGTCGATGCGCTCAAGGCCCGCAGCGATGAAGCACAATTCCGCGGTGCGATTTTCGTCGCTCCGGACATCCGGCGCGACGTCTTCCGCGAAAACGTAGCGATGCTGCAGCAGAAGGTATCCGACATCGTCGTCTACATGTCGGACCATGATCGGGTGCTGTGGCTTTCCACGACCGTTAACGTTTCGGGCAGGCTCGGTGTCGCCAAGGAATTCGATCTCGAACATACGACCGTCATCGACGTAACGCCGACGGGCACCAACGATATCACCGGGCACCTTTACCACATGCTGAACCCGGCCGTTATCGAGGACCTGCGTGCGCTACTTGGTACCGCCCCCGCGGATGAGCAAAGGGGCTTTCAACGTGTGCCCGGCGAGATGCCCGGCTTCTGGCAGTTGGAACCGCTCCCCTGACATTCTCTCGCCGGCCCTCGTACAATGTTGAGTTCGCCGACAGAGGGACTCCTGATGAAGGACAAAGTAGCTGCATTCGCAACCGTGGACCCGTTCGACGAAATGACCGGGAAGAAGCCTGGCCACGCACAGAACCTGGCCGGCGGCCAATGGGTCTCGGTCGAGCAGCTGCGCGACGATATTGTCGATCCGATGAACGGCGCGCGTTTCCTGGAGATCCCGGACACGCAGGACTTCGGGCCGTTCATTAACGGCCTCGGCAGCTGCCCCAAGACGGGACTGCACAATCCCATGAAGAACGCCGAGCGCTACGTGATGCTCGGGCACGTGTGCGCGAGGGCCGCCGCCCTGCTGGCCGAGCAGGAGGTTGCGGATTATTTCACGCGCCTCATCCAGCGCGTTATGCCCAAGAGCTGGAACCAGTGCGCCGGCGAGGTGCAGATCACCCGCATCTTCCTGGAAAACTTCGCCGGCGACGGCGTGCGTTTCCTGGCTCGCGGCTTCTCGAACCCGGGCGACCGCACCGGGCAGGAATCGCGGGGATATCGCTGGCCGTTCGGACCGGTCGTCGTCGT
>JAACFJ010000043.1 GCA_009937505.1 Gammaproteobacteria bacterium | reverse complement strand
GCTCTGTCGATGGTATCCATGGCAGTTCTGTCGATGGTATCCACGGTAGCTCTGTCGATGGTATCCATGGCAGTTCTGTCGATGGTATCCACGGCAGTTCTGTAGACGGAATCCACGGTAGCTCTGTCGATGGTATCCATGGCAGTTCTGTAGACGGAATCCACGGTAGCTCTGTCGATGGTATCCATGGCAGTTCTGTAGACGGAATTCACGGCAGTTCGGTAATGGTCCTAGCCGGCCCAGTCGACTCAATTGACCAAATTAACGGTGTATTCATGGCAGTCGGACAGACAGTTATGGCGTCTCAGACCATGCTTTCTGGAATGAAGGTCGGCGACTTCGTATCGGTCAATGGTTCGGTGGTATCTTCAGGCTGGCTTTACGCCGACTCGGTATCGGTGGCGAGTAGCATGTATGTGCCTGGCGCGACGGCGGTGTTCGTAATGGGAATTCCGTCGAAGATCGACCGCGTGCTCGCCCAGGCGCAGATTGGTGAACTCACGATTGATTACACGGCAGCCATGAGCGGCGGTGCTATTCCGTCTGGGTTTTCGCTCAGCTTCAGCGGAATTCAGCCCGTCAGTCGAGGCTTGTTGGTGTCAGACGCGGTAAGCGCCGTCGAGTAGACAGTCCCGATAAGGAGACACCCCGGCTTCGCTCGTCGGGGAATAATTAAAAAAAGATTTGTCTCTGGGAGTATCAGGTAGAAGGCCACTTCGGTGGCCTTTTAGTTCTCGTATCAACCTAAAAGGAGATGCGAGGGTTGGAGAAGCCACCCCCGAGCGATTAGGGATGACTCGCGAGCAATGTTAGGTAGCTTCCCGACACGATGATGTGATGCTGCTCACAGAACCGCAGGCGAAAAACAAAAAGGGCGCCCGAAAGCGCCCTTATGACAAGTTGCGAGGATTAAGTTAACTATCCTTCAGAACTCGCGTCGCGCAATCCCTGCATATAGTCCTGGAATTTCGTTTGTTCGACACGTTGCTTAATGGCGTCGCGAACGCTTTCCAGGGTCGGCGGCTCGTTCTCGCGCGATTCCTCGCGAAGGATCACATGCCAGCCGAACTGCGTCTGCACCGGGGCTGTCGTAAAGGCACCATCGTCGAGTGCGATAACCGCATCAGCGAACGGTTTTACCATCTGATCCGGCGCAAACCATCCGAGATCACCGCCATTTGGTCCGGACGGTCCCGTGGAGTGCTCCTTGGCCAGTGCCTGGAAATCCGCACCTTCATCGAGTTGTGCGATCAGATCCTGCGCTTCGGCCTGGGTTTGCACGAGGATATGGCGCGCTTTGTATTGCTGGTCCGAAGACTGCTCCAGCTGCGCCTCATATTCGGCGAGAATCTCAGCGTCGCTCGCAGGATTGGTCGTCACGAAGTCACGGGCCACTGCCTGTGCGATAGTGCCGCGATACTGAAGCTCGAGTTGGGCCTTGATCTGAGGGTCCTCAGAAAATTCCTCGGCCTTCGGCTGCGTCGTCAGGAGATAGATGTCAGTGAGTTCCTGTTCGACCGTCGCCAGCTCGTCGGGCGTGGCCTGAGCGGCCGGTTTCTGAAATCGGCTTTCGAGATAAGCGTCAAACACCGTGCTGTCGATATCGGCGCCGTTGACGGTCGCCACCGTTTCGGCGGCGGCGGTCGAAAATCCGCCCGCTGCAAGTGAGGCAACAGCGATGAGTGTTCCAAGCAGACTGGAACGTGATTTGAATGTCATGATGAGTCCTTTAATTTCCTTGATTGGCCTGAGCGGGCACCGGTATTGTCCGGAGGCCTGTCGGCTGGAGGTACACGAGTGAGCGCCCGGCCCAGGCAGCGCACATCATAGACTATCTCGAGGCAATTTTGGCCGAAATTATCGCTCGTCCGGCGAATATGCGTTGATCTTCAGGGCGTGAATATCCGTCTGCATCATCGGGCCCAATGCCGCGTATACCAGCCTGTGGCGGTCAATCCGGCTCTTGCCCTCGAAGGCGTTGGCGACAATTGTAACCTCGAAATGCCCCATGCCATCGCGGGCCCCGGCGTGCCCGGCATGGAGGTGACTCTGGTCTTTCACCTGCAGGTGAGACGGAGTGAACTCGGCTTCGAGCCGCGCCTGAATCTGCTGCAATCGTTCGGCGCTCATGGCAACACCAGTTTGAATGGCTTCACCTTGACCTCCCGATATACGCCGGCGGCAACGTAAGGATCATCGTCAGCCCATTGCCTGGCGTCCTCCAGGGAAGCAAATTCTGCGACAACCAGGCTACCGGTATATCCCGCTTCGCCCGCTTCTTCCGCGTCGAGCGCCGGATGAGGGCCTGCGATTAGAAGGCGACCTTCTGCTGCCAGTGCGCGCAATCGCTCAATGTGTGCGCCACGTGCCTTAGCCCGCAACGGCAGACTGCTCTCGTTGTCCTCGCTGAGGATTGCGTACCACATCACTCGCTTTCGCCGGGATCAGCCACAGCCTCTCCACCACCCAGTTTGGTCATCAGCCATACGCCCTGCGCCAACATGAAGACGAACGTCAGTGCGAGCAGGCCAAATACCTTGAAGTTCACCCAGAATTTTTCGCTGAAGTTGTAGGCGACATAGATATTGGCAATGCCCATGGCCGCAAAAAATACGACCCAGACGAGGTTGAGACGCCGCCAGTCGCCTGTGCCAATCTTGTCAGTCGGTAATTCACCACTGAGCTCGAGGAAGCGCCGCACGAGCGGTTTCTCCCCAATCCAGAGGCTGAGCAGAAAGGCTACGGAAACAGTCCAGTAAAACGCGGTTGGCTTCCAGTAAATGAAATCGGCATTGCGGAAGTACAGCGCGGAGCCGCCGAACACGAGCAGGAAGATCGTCGACCACATGTACATTTTGTCGACTTTGTGCGTGCGGACGTACTTGACCACAAAGCCGATCGGCATCGCGACCATCAAGGTGCCGATCGCGAAATAAATGCCTTTGTAGAGATAGGCACCGAGGAACAGGATCAGAGGCAGAAATTCGAACAATACTTGCATTGGCAGGAGTGTCGCGTGGCCGAAATTGCGCGCATGATAACGCGATCTTGACGCTTCGGGCCATGATTGCAAGGGTATCCGAAAGCGGACGACTACCCTAAAATCCGCGCGTGGCAAAAATCATCGAAATTCATCCGATCGACCCGCAGCCCCGGCGAGTCGCGAAAGTCGTCGAGACAATAAGCGAGGGCGGGCTGATCGCTTACCCCACCGACTCGAGCTACGCGTTCGGTTGCCATATCGGTGACAAGCGGGCCATGGACCGAATCCGGCGCATACGGCGGACCGACAAACATCATAATTTTACGCTGGTATGCAGCGATCTCTCGGAGATCAGCACCTACGCCCGGGTGGATAACTGGGCGTATCGCATGCTCAAGGCGATGACGCCGGGGCCCTATACCTTCATTCTGCCCGCCACGCGGGAAGTACCTAAGCGCCTCCAGCACGCGAAACGGCGCACGATCGGGCTGCGCGTTCCCGACCATCAACTCGTAAGGGCGGTCCTGGAAGCGCTCGGAGAGCCAATCATGAGTTCGACCCTGGTACTCCCTGGCGACGACCTGCCACTCACTGATCCGCACGAGATAGAGCGACGGATCGGCCACGATATCGACCTGATCATCGACGCCGGTCCTACCGGCATCGAGCCGACGAGCGTAATCGATCTCTCGGAAGGCACGGTCGAGGTGCTGCGAGTCGGCCGAGGGGATGTCAGTGCCTTCCTGTGAGCCAGAATGTGCAGACTCCGGCGCACTGGCGAGGAAATCCGGGCGCAGGGGCCCATTTGCGCTAAAATGTGCTGATATCGCCTTGGATAGCCCATGAAACCGGATCTCAAGGTCCTGAAGCGGGAAGACGCTCCGAAACCGCCGCAGGACGAAAAGCAAAGCCCCGCACAAAGTGAAATGCCGTTCGCCGTCGTCGACGGGGAACCCATCACGACCCTGCCGCAGGATCTCTACATCCCGCCGTATGCCCTGCAGGTCTTCCTCGAGGCCTTCGAAGGCCCGCTCGACCTTCTGCTGTACCTCATCAGGCGCCAGAATATCGACATTCTCGACATCCCGATCGCCGAAATCACGAAGCAGTACGTGCAGTACATCGAGCTGATGAAGGAGATGCAGCTCGAACTGGCGGGCGAGTACCTGGTCATGGCGGCGATGCTTGCAGAGATCAAGTCGCGGATGCTGTTGCCACGTCAGGAAAAGGAAGATGAGGAAGAGGATGATCCTCGTGCCGAACTCGTTCGCCGGCTGCAGGAATACGAGCGCTACAAGAAGGCTGCACATGACATCGACGAGTTGCCGCGACTGGAACGGGACGTGTTCACCGCTCAGGCCGAGGCTCCCGAGCGCAAGGTCGTCGAGAAATTGCCGGACGTCACGCTGAAAGAACTCCTGCTCGCTTTTCACGATGTCCTCAAACGCGCCGAGATGTTTTCCAACCTGCGCGTGACCCGTGAGCCCTTGTCCGTACGACAGCGCATGTCAGAGGTACTCAGTCGGGTGAAAGCAGGCACGTTCACCGGCTTTGCCGACCTGTTCGATCCCGAGGAGGGTCGCATGGGCGTTGCGGTGACGTTTCTCGCTTTGCTGGAACTGCTGCGCGAGTCGCTCATCGAAGTCGTACAGTCCGACGAGTTTGCACCCCTGCATGTGCGTGCAGCGTCGACGGTCCGCCTGGTAAGCGGGGAAGGCGATGAGCCTCCGGCCGCTGAAACGTCGTAACCCGGATACGTTAGAAACGATGGACCAGACAGAAATAAAACACTTTATCGAAGCGGCACTCCTCGCTGCCGGTCGTCCGCTGAGCGTGGACCAGCTGCAAAATTTGTTCGATGGGCGCTCGGCACCGTCGAAACCGGACATCCGCAGTGCAATAGCGACACTGGCCGATGAATACCAGGAACGCGGAATCACGATTTCGGAAGTGGCATCCGGGTTTCGCATCCAGGTTACGGCAGGGATGGCGGAGCGGCTGCACAAGCTTTGGGAGGAGCGGCCGCCGCGTTACTCGCGAGCGCTGTTCGAGACGCTCGCGCTGATCGCCTACCGGCAGCCGATCACGCGCGGTGAAATCGAAGAAGTGAGGGGCGTGTCGGTCAGCCCGAACATTGTTCGTACGTTGCTCGAGCGGGACTGGGTGCGCGTGGTTGGGCACCGCGATGTGCCGGGTCGGCCGGAGATGTTCGGCACCACCCGCACATTTCTCGATTATTTCGGGCTGAAGAAGTTGGATGACCTGCCGCCGCTCGCGGACCTGTCGGACTGGGAGAGTTTGCGCGTGCAGCTCAATCTGCCGGAGGTCGACGAGGCTGCATACGCGGGAACCGAGCCGACTGCGGATGTGCCGATTTTGTACCCCGAGGTCCAGGCGGAAGCACCGCCGGCTGAAGAGCCGGTTCTTGAGGAAATGGCCGAGCCCGAAAAAGTGCTCCCCGAGATTGCGGACGTGGAAGAGCAACTGGTGGTCTCGGAATGGCCCGATCCTAACAAGCCGACCGTTATTGCGTCGCTGGATGCCGGCGAGGCCGACGACGATGAGGATGCGTCCGCTAGCGGCTGAGGAATAGCGCTTTGCAAGAGCGTGTGCAAAAAGTGCTGGCTGGCGCCGGGCACGGTTCCAGGCGCAAGATCGAAGAATGGATTCGCGAAGGACGGTTGGCGATCGATGGTCGCACGGCGCAACTGGGCGATACGGTGCGAGGCGACGAACGAATCACGCTGGACGGGCGCAAGCTCGCGGTGCAGCCAGTTCCGCCATCTCATCGATACATCATCTACAACAAGCCGGAAGGCGAAATTGTCGCGCGCTCCGATCCCGAGGGTCGCGACACGGTGTTCGGCGCATTGCCGAAACTGAAAGGAGCGCGCTGGGTAGGCGTGGGCCGCCTCGACATCGCAACCACGGGCCTGCTCATCTTTACGACCGACGGCGCTCTCGCAAACGCACTAATGCATCCTTCGTCGGAGTTGGTACGCCGCTACGCGGTGCGGATTCACGGTGATCCGGCCGCAAGCGACCTCGCGGCGCTCAAGCAGGGCGTCGAACTGGACGACGGTCCGGCGCGATTCGAGAGCATCGAGGCCAGCGGCGGCGATGGCCGAAATAAGTGGTTCAAAGTCAGCCTGAGGGAAGGGCGCTATCGGGAAGTACGGCGATTGTGGGAGGCCCGCGGGTTCGAGGTCAGCCGGCTTATTCGCATTGGATTCGGGCCGCTGGATCTGCCGCGCAAGCTGCGGCGTGGCAAATACGAGGCGCTCACACCCGCACAGGTGAGGGCGCTTTACGTTTCGGCAGGTCTGAAACCACCGATGCAAGCCTGGCGACCCATTCGGAAAAATAAAAGAAGAAAAAAGAAATAGTTACAAGTTATTATTAAAGTTATTTATCTTATTGTGCGTCCAGGCTCTGTCCCGTGACGCCCTGGCTGTCCGGCCCAAGCAGGTACATGTAGGTCGGCAGAATCTCCTCGGCGGTCTTCAACACGTCCCGGTCCTCGGCCGGGTACGCTGCGCGACGCATCTCCGTGCGCACGGCCCCGGGATTGATGCAGTTTACGCGTATCGCGCCATGTTCCTGTTCGCTGGCCAGGACCTGGGAAAGTCCTTCAGTGGCGAATTTAGAAACTGCATATGCGCCCCAGAACGGCTTCCCGACACGCCCGACGCCGCTGCTGGTGAAGATGATGGAAGCATCGGCCGATTGATGCAGCAGCGGCAGGCACACCTGCGTAATGGCAAAGGCGGCGGTGACGTTGATATGCATGACCTGCTGCCACATCGCGGCATCGTATTGTTCGATGCTGTAGCGTTCACCAAGGATGCTCGCGTTGTTGACGAGGCCGTCGAGACGGCCGAATTCCGCGGACAGGCTGTCGGCAAGCGACGTGTAAGCGTCGCTGCCCGCGACGGCGAGGTCCATCACCGCGATAGAAGGACGCGGTGCACCGCGCAGGGCCTCGATCTGGTCGTACACTTTTTCGAGCTTCGATACGTTGCGGCCGTGCAGGATGACCTGTGCGCCGTGCCCGGCAGCGTGGACGGCGAGCGCGCGGCCGATACCGTCGCTGGCGCCGGTGATGAGAATAATGCGGTCCTTGAGGAGTTCGCCGGGATAGGTGTAGTCCTGATGATCCGTCATTGCAGCATCTTTTCGGAAGACTCGCCGTCGTCTTCGGCGGCAGCGTCTTCGTCGCTCCCGCTTTCGATCATGGTCCTCGGTACCGGATCCAGCGTGTCCAGCTTCTCGAGTGGTTTCTTCTCGTGGATGCCGAGATCCACAAATTTACGGGCCCCGGGCAGCACGCTGCGCTCAAGTGAGCCGACTGCCCTGTTGTAGTTCTCGACACTGCTCGCAAGCTGGCGGCCGACGCGGTTCATATGGGTGACGAACGTGCTGAGACGGCCGTAAAGATCTTCCGCGAGTATACGAATTTCCTTGGCGTTGTCCGCCAGCGCAAGCTGCCGCCACCCGTAGGCGACGGCTTTGAGCAGCGCGACGAAACTGGTGGGGGTAGCAAGGATGATCTGCTGTGAAAGCGCGTATTCGATGAGGTCCGGTTCCTCGTTGAGCGCGGCGCTCAGGAACTGGTCTCCCGGGATGAACAGGATTACGAACTCGGGGCTTTCATCGAACTGGTCCCAGTAGGCCTTCGAAGACAGCATTCTGATGTGCGCGCGCAGGCTCTTCGCGTGCCGTTCGAGACCCAGCTTGCGCTGCGCGTCATCCTCCGCCTCGACCGCCTGCATATAGGCGTCCAGCGGCGTCTTGACGTCGACCACCAGCTCCCGGCGGTCAGGCATCCGCACGATCATGTCCGGCCGTATCACCTGGCCTTCGGCGACCGAGTGCACCTGTTCCACGAAGTCGCAGTGTTCGACCATGCCTGCCAGTTCAACCAGGCGCCGCAGCGTAATCTCGCCCCAGCGACCGCGCACCTCCGGGCGCCGCAGCGCTTTGGCGAGGTTGTGGGTTTCCTTGGTCAGCGATTTCTGGTCGGCCTGCATCGCGGCGAGTTGCGTACGGATCGAGCCGTAGGCTTCGCTGCGCGACCTCTCCAGGGCCTCGATCTGCTGTTGTGACGCCTGCAGCGACTCGCGTATCGGTTTGACGAGATTCTCGACCGCCTTTTCACGTTCGCTCAGCTCGCGCTTCGCCTGCTCGTTCTGCACGCTCATTTTCTGCTCGGCAAGGCGCAGAAATGTTTCGCTGTTGGATTGCAGGGAACGGTTGGCAAGTTCCGCGAAGGAGCGTGCCAGTTCGCCGCTTGCGGCCTGGAAAGCGGCATCGCGCTCATTCTGAACCGCTTCCTGGTTCTTGATCTTTTCGCGAAGGTCCGCGATCTCCGCTTCGAGCCGTTTTCGGCGCTGCCGCATAAACAGCCACGCGAGAATCGCGCCCAGCACGAGCCCGGCAAGCACTGCGGGCCCGCCGAATTCCAGCCAGCGCGGATCTATATCGATCGACTTCATCAGGCGTCCAGATTAACCGCTTTGAGCAGTATTTGCGTCAATTCTGCCGTATCTGATGCGATCAAATCGGCGCCCCAGCGCCGCGGGTCGTCGTCCGGCGTAACGTAACCGTAGGCTGCTGCAATGGTGGCCATGCCTGCATTTTGCCCGGCCTGTATATCCCGCGAGGCATCACCGATATAGACGGTGTTCTGCGGCAGCAGCCCGGCGATGTCACACGCATGCAGGAGAGGCGCAGGGTCGGGTTTGCGTTGCGGCAGGGTGTCGCCGCTCACGGTGCAGGCACTACGGGCCGCCAGCGCCAGGCCCTCGAGCAGGGGATCCGTTAGATGCGCGGGCTTATTGGTGACCACGCCCCACGGAAGCCCTGCAATATCGAAAATCTCCAGCAGGCGCTCGAGGCCGGGAAACAGCGTGGAAGCGTCGCAGACCCGATGTGCGTATCGTTGCAGGTAGTCCCTGTGCAACTCGCTGCCAACCGCGTGCTGTGTCTCCGGAAACCCCAGCGAGAGCAGCCCGAGCGCACCGTTCGACACGTACGCGCGGCCGAGATCATAGTCGACGGGTTCCAGCTCGTGCGCGCGCTGCATGTCCTGCAGCACGGCCACCATGTCGGGTGCGGTGTCCACGAGTGTGCCGTCGAGGTCGAACAACACCGCGTTGCAGCGGCCGGTATCGAAAGGTGACAAGAGCGTTACTCTTCGGCTGGGCGGCGGAAATGCATCAGGTAGTTCACGTCCAGGTTGTCGCCCAGCGAGAACTCGCGCGTGAAGGGGTTGTAGTGCATGCCGATACTCGAAACGAGCTGCAGACCGGCATCGCGTGCCCACGCATCCAGCTCCGACGGACGAATGAATTTGCTGTATTCGTGCGTGCCCGCGGGCAGGAGCTTCAATACGTACTCGGCGCCGACGATCGCAAATACGAAGGACTTCGGGTTGCGGTTGATTGTCGAAAAAAATACGTCGCCGCCGGGCTTGACGAGGGTTTTGCACGAGCGGATGACGTCGTACGGCTCGGGAACGTGCTCGAGCATCTCCAGGCAAGTAACCACATCGAACTCCCCGGGCCGCTGGTCGGCCAGTTCCTCTGCCGTGGTTTGCTGGTAGTCGACCGCAATTCCGGATTCGGCCTGGTGCAGGCGAGCGACTGTCAGCGGCCCGTCGGCCATGTCGATGCCGATTACTGTCGCACCCGCATCGGCCATCGATTCGGTGAGGATGCCACCGCCGCAGCCGATATCCACGACGCGCCTGCCGGCGAGTTGCGCGCTTTGACGAATCCAGTCGAGGCGCAACGGATTGATTTCGTGCAGGGGGCGGAAATCACCCTCCGGATCCCACCAGCGTGCCGCCAGGGCATTGAACTTGGCGACTTCCGCCGGGTCGACGTTGTCACGAAAGGGTGATGATTGGTTCATGCCTCTATGTCCTGAAATCGGCGATACGCTGTCGCCATTCGCCGCTGCGCCTGAAAATGCTTTCCCTGTCTATGGTGGTCAATTCGCCCTGATCAAGCAGGTGGCGTCCGCCCACCCACACGTCGGAAACCTGGTCCGCGCGCGTCGCGTACACCAGTTGTGAGATCGGGTCGTAGACCGGCTGGCTGTTGCACCGCATGAGATCGATGCAGGCCAGGTCCGCCCATTTGCCCGCTTCTATGGAACCGATCTCGTGGTCCCGCCGCAACGTCCGGGCGGCATCGAGGGTCGCCATGCGGAGCGCCTGCTCGGCAGCGATCGCGCCGCCGTCGTCGACGGCCACTTTGGCGAGCAGGGCCGCCATTCGGACTTCCGCAAGAATATCGAGCATGTTGTTACTCGCCGCACCATCGGTACCGACACCCACCATTATCCCCGCATCCGCAAATGCCCTGACCGGCGCTATCCCGCAGGCCAGTTTCAGGTTCGATGTGGGGCAGTGGGCGATGCCGGCCCCCGCAGATGCCAACCGGCCTGTTTCTGCGGGTGTTACATGGACCGCATGCACCGCGAGCAGCGATGAATTCAGCAGACCGAGGTCGTCGAGACGCTCGATCGGCCGCATTCCTGTGGATTCGACAGAATCCGCCACTTCCGATTTCGATTCGTGCAGGTGTATGTGTACCGGCACATCGAGCTGATCTGCGAGAACGCGAAGCTCCGTGAAGGAGGCGTCCGATAATGCGCGGGTGCTGTGCGGTGCGAAACAGGTGGAGATCAGCGGGTGATCGGCGTAGCGGTCGTGAACGAGATCGGAGCCCTTGCTCAGGTAGTCGGCCGCATTCTCCGCCCAGGCGGTCGAAATATCGACGACCGGCGTGCCGATCATAGCCCGCATATGCAGGTCGACGGCCGTCTCGGCAACGATTTCCGGGAAGAAATACTGGTCGCTGAAACAGGTGATGCCCGCCGCGAGCATCTCGGCGATGGCCAGTTCCGTGCCGTCCCGGACGAATTCCGCACTCGCGAAGCGGCGTTCGACCGGCCAGACGCCTTGCCGAAGCCAGGCGTCCAGCGGCAGGTCGTCGGCAAGCCCCCTGAACAGGGTCATGGCGGCGTGGACATGGGTATTGATGAGGCCCGGAATCAGCACATGGCCGGGCCGTTGGACGAGCACGCTCGGCTGGAAGGTCTCACGCGCTTCCTCGAGCGGCAGAATTGCCGCAATCCGGTCGTCAACCACCGCCACGGCGTGGTTCTCGAGCACGGTCCCGGCCGGTTCAATCGGTACGCACCAACGAGATGCAATCAGGGAATCGCAATGTCGCATATTGCTGAAGCCGGTTCGATTTCGGGAGAGGCAGGCCGGTAAATGAGAAGGCAGTATACAGGCCGTGCGGACTGGCGCCAGCGCCGGACTTCAGCCGCGCAAAACCTCGCCAAAACGCTGCTGAATCGGGCTCCCCTATGGTAGAATTACAGCTTGGTAAATGCTCGAAATCGGGCTATTTCAGGCCCAGTAAATTCGACAAGTTTTTTCGTATTGAACCCGCAATCTCGCGTCCCCCGAATTCCGCTTTCTGAGCGGAGTCCCGCTGCGATTGTGAGCTGAGAAAGTAAACTGATATGGCTGAAGTTGCCCAGGAATTGCTGTCCGTCAACCTCGAAGACGAGATGAAGCAATCCTATCTCGACTATGCGATGAGCGTCATCGTCGGTCGAGCGTTACCCGATGTCCGAGACGGCCTGAAGCCGGTTCACCGCCGCGTGCTGTATGCGATGCGAGAGCTCGGCAACGACTACAACAAGCCTTACAAGAAGTCGGCCCGAGTCGTTGGCGACGTGATCGGCAAATACCATCCCCACGGCGACACGGCCGTGTACGACACCATCGTGCGGATGGCGCAGCCGTTTTCCATGCGCTATTTGCTTGTAGACGGGCAGGGCAATTTCGGCTCCGTGGATGGCGATGCGCCGGCGGCCATGCGATACACCGAGGTGCGCATGTCGAGGCTGGCGCACGAGTTGCTCGCGGATATCGAAAAGGAAACCGTCGACTACGTCGAGAATTACGACGGATCCGAGAGCGAACCGTCGGTCATGCCGACCCGAGTGCCGAACCTGCTGGTCAACGGCTCTTCCGGTATCGCTGTCGGCATGGCGACCAATATTGCGCCGCACAACCTGGGAGAGGTGATCAATGCCTGCCTGGCATTGATCGAAGACCCGGCCATCGACGTTCCGGCGCTTATGGAGCACCTGCCGGGGCCGGATTTCCCGACCGCGGGGATCATCAACGGCGCCCAGGGCATCTACGCGGCCTATCGCACAGGCCGGGGGCGTGTCCATATCCGGGCACGAACGGAAATCGAGGAATTCAAGGCCGGCCGGGAGGCCATCATCGTCACGGAACTCCCGTACCAGGTCAACAAGGCACGATTGATCGAGAAGATCGCCGATCTGGTCCGGGAAAAGCGTATCGAGGGCATCAGCGAGCTGCGTGACGAGTCGGACAAGGACGGCATGCGCGTCGTTATCGAGCTGAAGCGCGGAGAATCCTCCGATGTCGTGCTGAACAACCTGTACAAGCAGACACCGATGCAGTCCGTGTTCGGCATCAACATGGTGGCGCTTCACAACGGGCGCCCGCAGTTGATGAACCTCAAGCAGGTTCTCGAGGCGTTTCTTGCCCACCGCCGGGAGGTCGTTACCCGGCGGACGATATTCGATCTGCGCAAGGCCAGGGACCGTGCTCATGTGCTGGAAGGCCAGACGGTGGCGCTCGCGAACATTGATGAGGTCATCGAGATGATAAAGGCGTCGCCGTCGCCGGCAGAGGCGAGGGAGGCCCTGGTCACGAAGATCTGGGAACCGGGGGCCGTTACCGGGATGCTGGAACGTGCGGGCAAGACCGACACCCGACCTGATGAACTCGCCGCCGAATACGGCTTACACGACGGCGGGTATCACCTTTCACCGGTTCAGGCACAGGCGATCCTTGACCTGAGGCTGCACCGCCTTACCGGTCTTGAACAAGATAAGATACTGAATGAATACAAAGAGATATTAGCTAAAATTAAACAATTTTCTACTATTCTCGGCGATCCCGACAAGCTGTTGCAGGTTATTCGCGACGAGCTGGATGACATTCGTAATCGTTACGGCGACGAACGTCGCACCGAGATCGTACAGGACCACGCAGACCTCCAGATCGAAGACCTTATCCCGGAAGAGGATGTCGTGGTGACGCTGTCGCACGGTGGCTACGCAAAGGCGCAGCCGATCGGTGCCTACCAGGCACAACGACGCGGTGGGCGCGGGCGCTCGGCGACGCGAGTCAAGGACGAGGACTTTATCGACAAGCTGTTCGTGGCCAATACGCACGACACGATCCTGTGCTTCTCTAGCCGCGGTAAAGTCTACTGGCTGAAGGTCTACCAGGTGCCGCAGGCGAGTCGCGGTTCGCGCGGCAAGCCCATCGTCAACCTGCTGCCGCTGGAGGCTGGCGAACGTATCTACACGATTTTGCCGGTCCAGGAATTTGATGCTGACAGCTTCGTCTTCATGGCGACTTCCGGGGGCACCGTCAAGAAGACGCCACTCAGCCAGTTCTCGCGGCCGCGTTCCAGCGGCATCATCGCGATCGATCTGCGCAATGGCGACAAGCTTGTAGACGCCAAGATCACGAACGGCGACGCAGAAATACTGCTCGTAGCGAGCTCAGGAAAAGGCATCCGCTTCCGGGAGTCCGATGTCAGGCCGATGGGACGCGGGGCGGCCGGTGTTCGCGGGATCAAACTGCCGGAAGGCCACGAGGTCATCGCGCTCTCAATCGTTCAGGACGGGCTGGTGCTCTCGGCCACCGAAAACGGCTACGGCAAGCGCACGTCAGTCGAGGACTTCCCGGTACAGGGCCGAGGCGGTCAGGGCGTCATCGCAATCCAGACTACGGCGCGCAACGGTCGGACCGTAGGCGCGGCACTGGTGGGCGAGGATGACGAAATCATGCTCATCAGTTCGAACGGCACGTTGATTCGGACCCCTGTCGACGATATCTCGATACAGGGCCGAAACACCCAGGGCGTGCGGCTGATTAGGGTCGAGAAAGGACAGCGGCTCGTTGGCGTGGCGCGAATCGAGCCAATGGGGGACGAGGAGGAAGACTAGCGGGTGCATAAGCATATGCACATTCCGCTAGTGCATTGATTCCCCCGAACCGTAACAATACGCCGCGTATCATTAGCCGTCTCACTGTTCCACTAAGCAAATACCGCAAGGACTCCAGCGACATGTCTCGCGTCTACAACTTCAGTGCCGGACCCGCGGCGCTGCCGCTCGAAGTTCTCGAAACTATCCGTAACGATATTCCTGACTGGCAGGGTACCGGCATGTCGGTGATGGAGGTCAGCCACAGGAGCGCGGAATTCGTGGCGCTTGCGGAACGTGCCGAGGCCAATTTCCGGGAGTTGCTGGGAATCCCGGAGAGTTACAGCGTGCTTTTTACCCAGGGCGGCGCCACGCTGCAGATGTCGATGGCGCCGATGAATCTAACGGGCGCCGACGACACCGTTGATTATGTGATCACCGGCAGCTGGGGAAAAAAGGCGGCGGGCGAGGCGCGGAAATTTTGCAACGTCAATGTTGCTGCTGACGCATCCGACAAGAACTTTACGTACATCCCCGAAGAGTCGGCATGGCAGCGCAACGACGCCGCCGCGTACCTGCATATCACGCCGAATGAAACGATCGCCGGTGTCGAGTTTCATTTTGTGCCGGCAGGCGAGACCCCGATCGTCGCAGACATGTCGAGCACGATTCTGTCACGGCCGATCGATGTGAGTCGATACGGCGTTATCTACGCAGGGGCACAGAAAAACATCGGGCCGGCCGGCATTACCGTGGTCGTCGTCCGCAACGACCTGCTTGAGCGTGCGCCACTGAATCTGCCGCACCTGATGACCTGGCGTTCCTACGCCGAATCGGGTTCGATGACCAACACACCACCGACCTTCGCATGGTATGTGGCGGACCTCGTGTTCCAGTACCTCAAAGACCTGGGCGGACTGGCGGCAATGGCCGAGATCAATTCGCGCAAGGCGCGCAAGCTCTACGAAGCAGTCGATGGCTCCGGATTCTATTCGAATCCTGTAAAGGAAGACTGCCGCTCCTTTATGAACGTGCCGTTCGTGCTTGCAGACGCGTCCCTGGACGGCAGGTTCCTGGAAGAATCGGCGGCCGCGGGGCTCACAAACCTGAAAGGTCATCGCTCTGTAGGTGGCATGCGCGCCTCGATCTACAACGCGGTACCGGAAGAGGCTGTCGATGCCCTGATTGAGTTTATGGGCGAATTTGAACGAGTTAACGGATAGGGTCCATGTACAAGGTTTTGACACTGAACAACATTGCGGTCGCGGGCTTGAGGCACTTTCCGCGCCAATACTATGAAGTTGCCTCGGAGATCACCCATCCGGACGCGATCATCCTGCGCTCCTACAATATGCACGACATGGATATCCCCGATACGGTGGTAGCAATCGGGCGTGCCGGAGCGGGGACCAATAATATCCCGGTCGAGGCTATGGCTGCCCGCGGCGTGCCGGTCTTCAATGCGCCGGGCGCGAACGCCAACGCGGTGAAGGAACTCGCGATCGCCGGACTGTTGATGGCGGCGCGGAACCTGTGTGATGCCCGTGAATACGTGAAAGGTCTGAACGAAACGGCCGATGCGCTGAACAAAGCTGTTGAAGCCGGCAAGAAACAGTTCGTCGGTTTCGAACTGCCCGGCAAGACGCTGGGGGTCATAGGACTGGGAGCCATCGGCGTCGAGATCGCCAACGCGGCGCTCGAACTCGGCATGAAGGTCGTCGGTTTCGACCCCGCGATTACGGTGCGGCGCGCCTGGCAATTGTCGTCCGGGGTGCAACACGCGGAGACTCTCGATCAATTGTTCCAGCGCGCCGATGCGGTTACCGTTCATGTGCCGCTCATCGATGCGACGCGCAACCTGGTCAACCGCGACCGAATCGCCCTGATGAACAAGGGTGGCACGATAATCAATTTTGCGCGTAACGGTATCGTGGATAACGAGGCAGCGCTCGCTGCGCTCGACAGTGGGCACCTGCATGCCTACGTGTCGGATTTCCCCACGACCGACCTTATTGCCCACCCCAAGGTCATTGTGTTGCCGCACCTCGGCGCATCAACCTCGGAAGCGGAAGAGAATTGCGCGATCATGGTTGCGGAGAACCTGAAGGACTACCTCGAAAACGGCAATATTCGTTTCTCGGTGAACTTCCCGGAGTGTCGCTTGGGCCGCATGGATGCCTACCGCATTACGATAGCCAACGCGAACGTGCCGAACATGGTCGGCCAGATTTCCACCTGTCTCGGCGACGCCGGACTCAATATCGAGGATCTCCTGAACAAGTCCATCGGCGGTCTCGCTTACACGATAGTCGATGTCAACGAATCGGTTACGGATGAAATCGAATCCAGGCTGCGCTCGATAGACGGCGTCCTGATTTTGCGAAATCTGGGTAAGCCTGTAACCTGACCGGCGATGGCCGAGAACGATAAACAGCCCGACAGTCAGGATCTTGCGTCGATGCGCGGGCGCATCGACGAGATCGACGAGCGCATCCAGTCGCTGATCAACGAACGTGCGCGATTTGCGCAGCAGGTCGGTGTTTCGAAAGGCGAACTGGCGTCAGCTGTCGATTATTACCGTCCGGAACGCGAGGCCGAGGTACTGAGGAAGATCCAGGCCCGCAACAAAGGTCCGATCCGCGATGAGGAGATGTTGCGCCTGTTCCGCGAGATCATGTCGGCGTGCCTGGCGCAGCAGGAGCCGCTGAAAGTCGGATTCCTCGGGCCGGAAGGCACCTTTACCCAGACAGCCGTGTTCAAGCATTTCGGGCACTCGGTGCGCGCTTTGCCGTTCCATACCATTGATGAAATCTTTCACGAAGTCGAGAGCGGCATCGCCGATTTCGGCGTCGTACCGATCGAGAATTCGACCGAGGGCTCGGTGAATTACACGCTGGACATGTTCCTGACATCACCGTTGAAGATTGCCGGAGAAATCGAGCTGAGGATCGAGCAGCACCTGCTCGGGAGCGAGACCGGCCTCGACAAGATCGAACGCATTTGCGCGCACGAACAGTCTCTCGCACAGTGTCGCGGCTGGTTGAGAGAGTTTCTGCCACACGTGGAACTCATCGGCATGTCGAGCAATGCGGCCGGCGCCCGCAGGGCTCGCGACGAGGCGGGCACAGCCGCGATCGGGCCGGCCGTAGCGGCGGATGTTTACGACTTGCAGGTGCTCGTCAGCAATATCGAGGATCGCGAGGATAACGCAACGCGCTTCCTGGTCATTGGGCGTAAGTTGCTGGCCGCGAGCGGCGACGACAAGACGACCATACTCGTCTCTACAAGCGACACGGCGGGTGGCGCCGGGGTGTTGCACCAGCTTTTGCAACCGCTGGCCAATCACGACGTGAGCATGACACGCATTGAGTCGCGGCCATCCCGGCGCAGGAACTGGGACTATGTGTTTTTCATCGATATCGACGGCCATGCGGAGGAGTCTCCGGCCCGGGAGGCACTTGCCGAGCTGCAGGAAAGAAGTTCGCTGTTTCGGGTTCTCGGCGCCTATCCCAGGGCGGTCGGTTAGGGCCTGTTAGCACAATGCACTACCTGATCCAGCCGGCGGCCATCCACGACGCCGATGTGACGGTGCCGGGTGACAAATCCGTCTCTCATCGCGCGATCATGCTCGGCAGCATTGCGCAGGGAGTCACTGAAGTTCGCGGTTTCCTGGCGGGTGAGGACTGTCTCGCCACGATGGGGGCCTTTCGCAGCATGGGCGTCTCAATAGTGCGCCCGGCCCCGACGGAGCTTGTGATCCAGGGTGTCGGACTGCACGGGCTGCAGCCACCGCAAATCGAACTCGACCTGGGTAACTCAGGGACGGCCATGCGCCTCATGGCCGGCGTGCTCGCAGGACAGGAATTTGCCGCAACATTGACCGGCGACGAATCGCTGACCAGTCGGCCGATGCGGCGCATCATCACTCCTCTGAGCCGCATGGGTGCCGACATCGGCAGCCGGGACGGAAGACCGCCGCTCGAGATCCGCGGCAACCCGAAACTCGCGGGCATCGATTACGTGTTGCCGATGGCCAGTGCCCAGGTGAAGTCGGCGATTCTGCTCGCCGGCCTTTACGCTCGGGGCCCCACGACGATTAGCGAACCGGCCGTGACGCGAGACCATACGGAGCGCATGCTTCGCGCGATGGGCGTTGCGGTCGATAGTCGTGGTGGGTGTATCGGCATCCAGGGGCCGGCAGCGCTGCAGGCTTGCGCGGTCGACGTGCCGGCTGACTTGTCGTCGGCCGCATTCGTCATTCTCGCGGCGCTGCTGGCAGACAAGGCCGATATACGGATTCGGGACGTCGGCGTGAATCCGACTCGCACCGGCGTACTCGACATACTTACGGCGATGGGGGCATCGATCCGTCTCGAAAACCTGCGCGACATGGGCGAAGAGCCGGTCGCCGATATCCGCGTGCGGTCGTCAAAATTGCACGGTATCGCGGTGGAGCCCGCACTGGTCTCGCTCGC